>NZ_JBFAYA010000047.1:0-22474 GCF_040681095.1 Streptomyces sp. NPDC051909
GACCGCTCCGGACGGCACCCTGGTATGGATCTCACCCGCCCTGCCCGGACGAGCCCACGGTCTGACCGCGGCTCGCCGGCACCGGGTCATCGCCATCCGCGCCCGCCTGGGCATCCCGGTCCTGGCCGACCGCGGCTATCAAGGCGCCAGGCGGCCGCGTCGCCGTCCCCCACAGGCGACGACCCGGCAAAGACCTGACGGTCGAACAGAAGTGTGTCAACCGGGCGCATTCTCGTCTGCGATGGCCAGTCGAGAGAGCCATCGCCCGCGTCAAGACCTGGCGCATCCTCCGCAAAGCCGGCTGCAACCCGAGCCGGATGACTTCAATCGCCAGAGCCATCCTCACCATCGAGAATCACCGCTGAACAAGCTCCTTGAACAGCAGCCCGTGGGGGAGGACGGTACGGATCCCGTCCAGCAGCAGGTGGAACTCGTCGCGCGGTGGCTTGCCGAGGCAGAGGAGAACGGGACGAAGCTCTCAGGGGCGGAGGTCGCCCGACGGCTCGGAGTGTCCCCGAAGACGGGACAGCGGCGTGTGATCGCAGCCGCCGAGCACCTTGAAGAGATCCGGCGGAAGAACGGACGGGCACCCCTTCGCCCCGTCCGCGACTGACCAGCCGCCGCGAGCCCATGTGGCCGGTGACCGACATGGTCACCGGCCACAGCCATGTCCGGGGCCGGACACCAGACCCTCCACGGACCCGGTGACCGGTCCATGCCAGGGTGACCGATGTGAGGATCGGTCACCCGCAGCCGTGACCGATCGACTTACCGGACGCCAACGGCCGTGACCGATCCGCTGGAGGCAGGTGACCGATGTACTCGGATCGGTCACCGGCCATGACCGATCCCCTTGTCGATCGGTCACACAGCGGCCCACCGAGCCACGCTGCTCTGACCGGTCAGACGGTGGCCGTCTCGTCGCAGCAACTCCGCCGGCACCCATGTCACAGACCGGTCCTGCCGCCGTGGTGAGTGAGCACCAGACTCCCAGCGCACTCACCACCGCACTTACCACCAGGAGTTATGCCGACGTGACGGCTGGGAAGTCCTGGCGGTCAGCGGCATGGTGAGTGGCCTGTCGAGAGTCGGAGTGTCCACTTCCTCCGAGCGCTCCCTGGAGCCACCATGGCCCTCTTGTCGCCCCGCCGTGACCGGCGGGGCACCCGTTCCTCCGGCACCGCGGCTGCCCCGCGTTCCCTGCGGATGCGGCGCGCCGCCCTTGTACGGATCGGGGTGTGGGCGGCGCTCGCCACCGGTCCGGTCGCCCTGCTTGCCGGGTGGTCGCGGCCTGCCCCCGTCCGAGCCCACCGCTCCTGTCGCCGCTCGCCCGTCTCCGACGGCGGTTCCTTCCGACAGCGGTGGCCCGGCTGGGTTCGCGGAGCTGTTCCTCGGTCTGTGGCTGCGCAGCGGTACCGGTGAGCAGAGCCAGGCCGCCCGTGCGCTGAAGGCGATGGCGCCGTCCGTGCGCCCGCCGCTTTGGGGCAAGCGCCCCGTCGCCGTCGAGGAGCTGGCGGCCGTGCGGACCGTCCGCGAGGCGGATGGTGCCTGGTTGGTGACCGTCGCCGCCGGCGTGCCGGAGAACGCGGGAGGGGAGAGCGCCGCAGCGGGAGCCGGCGTGCGGTACTTCCCCGTCATCGACAAGCTCACCGGCCCGGCACAGACCCTCTCCGACGCCTACGAGCGGCAGATCATCGGCCCGCTCGGGCTCGCCGGGATCAGCCTGGCCTGGGCGTTCGTCTTCGGCCTGGCCCTGATCATGCGAGGCCGCGTCGCCCGCGGCGCTGGGGAAATCCTCCTCGCCCTCCTCATCGCCGGCATCGCCGCCACCAGCGTCGTGCAGCTGGCCGTCCTGCTCGGCTACGACGGACCCGTCCAACAGGCCCAGCGCGCCGCGCTCGAAGCCGCGACCATCACCGCCAACTCCGGCAACCCCACGCCAGCGGCATCCAGCCCGTGCGACACGATCGCTGGCCCCACCCGCACTCTCTGCCTGCAGAACCAGGCCAAGACCCGGCCGGGCACGCCGGCGAAGCCCGACCGTACGAAGCAGTGCGCGGGCGTGGCCGGGCCGGCCCGCGACGTGTGTCTGACCGGCGAGCGCCCGTTGAACGCCGCCGACGTGTCGAAGCCGATCAGCAACACGCTCACCGACACCCTCGTCGTCCAGCCCTACATGCTCCTGCAGTACGGACAGGTCATCGACAAGGACAGCCCCCTGTACGCCGTGCACCTCAAGTCCGTCACCCCGCCCGCTCCACCGTCGGAGAAGGTGAGGGAGGAGTGCCGGCTCATCAAAGGCCCCGCCTACGACTACTGCTTGGCCAGAGACGCGACCTGGACCAACCGAGCTACGGAGTTCAAGAAGCTCGGCCCCGAAGGCGAGGCGGTCTTCGCCTATATGCGCACCAACGAATGGGACAAGGTCATCGGCGCCTTCCTCGTCCTGATCGCTGCGATCGTCCTCGCCCTGGTCGTCATCCTGCTGGCCGTCGCCCTGATCACCGCGCAGTTCGGATGCGTCATCGCCGCCGTCGGCACCGTCGTCGTCTTCGCCCTCGCCCTCCTGCCGGGCCCCGGCCGCGGCGTGCTGTGGCGGTGGTGCGGCTACCTGGCCGGCTCGATGCTCGTCCTGTTCGCCGTCGCCGTGTTCATCCCCCTGTTCGGTGTCGGCGCCAGCGCCGTCCTCGCCGACAGCGACAGCTCCCTCGTCGAGCGCCTCGTTGTCCTCGACGCCCTCGCCGTCACCGCGATCGTCATGCAGCGCCGCATCATCCACGGCAGCCGTGCCTTCGGACAGCGCTTCGCCCAGCGCATGCGCTACGCCAAGGTCGGCGGCAGCCACATGATGGGGGAGAGCGTCGCCCAGACCGCCGCCGCGTTCTCCGCGCTCGGCTATGGCGCTGGGTTCGGTGCCGGGGGCGGGGGAGGCGGCGCGTATCCCGCTCACGCAGCCCTGCTCGGCCGCTCCGGATCGTTCACCTCCGAAGCCCTCGCCGAATCACGCCGGGCCCTCGCCCCGCTCGCCCTCGGCGCCCGCGCCGCCCACACCCTGCTCATCGGGCCCCCGCGCCCGCGCGTTCAGCCCGAGGCGGTCGGCCCCGACGGCCTTCTCCTGCCCCCAGACCAGGCGGGCCGTACCCAGGGCGGCCGTTCAACGACCGGTGCGCTCATTCCGGCCGGCAGCCGTCTCGAGGCATCCCTCAAGCGCACCCGCGTCGGCCGTGTGCTGGTCGGCACCACCCAGGCCGCGTTCTACTCGACCGTCGGCGCCCCCGCCGCGTTCACGCGCCTGCGCCGCTTCAACACCGCCGCCTCCCACGACCTGCAGCACGAACTCGGCCGCCAGCGCACCCACTACGGCCGGGTCGCTGACCGGTGGATCGACGACACCGCCGCCGCCTTCGGCGCTGGCCCGGCCGCGCCCGCCCCGGCGCCGGGCACGCAGCGCCGCTCGTACGGGCCCACCGCCACCCAGGCCCCGCCGCGCCGCCGTACGCGCCGCGGTCACGGGCCGACAGGCGCGGAGCAGCAGCCTTCCAGGCCGACGGCGCCCGGCGAGGTGCCCCGCTCGTGGCGCCGAACCTGGCGCGACGACCACGGCCCTGCGTCCGGCACCGGACCGGGGGAGGGGGAGTGAGGAGGCGTGGACTCAGCTGCGGCGCCGTGCTCCTGGCCATGCTGGTGCTGCCCGTCGTGCTCCTGGCGGTCGCCGCCGCACACAACACCCGTCCCAGGACTCCGGCGATGCAGACCGTCGGGCAGGTCGCAGGCATCCCGCAGCGGATGCTCGCCGCCTATCACAATGCCGCAGCCCGCCTGCCCCGTGAGGTCCCGTCGTGCCGGGGCCTGACCTGGGCCGTGCTCGCCGGGATCGCCCGCATCGAGTCCAACCACGCGACCGGCCGCACTATCAGTCCCCGCGGCGACATTACTCCGCGCATCCTCGGCCCCGTCCTCGACGGCTCCGGCACCGGCGGCAACACGACCGCCTTCCCTGATACCGATCACGGGCATTTCGACGGCACGGCGACCGCCGAACGGGCTGTCGGCCCCTTTCAGTTCCTGCCCTCCACCTGGACCACGACTGGCCGCGACGGCAACGACGACCAGGCCGTCGATCCCCACAACGCCGACGACGCAGCTCTCGGCGCCGCCGTCTACCTCTGCGGTCACGGCCGGAACCTCACCGACCGAACCCAGCTCAAGGCCGCGATCTTCCAGTGCAACCACTCCGACGCATACGTGGGCGACGTCCTGGGCTGGATCGACCGCTACAGCCAGCTCGCCACCGGCCAGATCCCCATCGGGCAGGGCGCCACCGGCACGGCCCGCACTGTCATCAACGCTGCCCTCGCCCGCACTGGTACCCCCTACTCCTGGGGCGGCGGCAACACGCAAGGCCCGAGCACTGGCATCTGCTGCTCACCCAGCGGCAAGAGCGGCACACAGATCGTCGGCTTCGACTGCTCCGGCCTCACCCTCTACGCCTACGCACAGGCCGGCATCCACCTGCCCCGCACCGCCGCCCAACAGGCCGGAGCTGGTACCCGCATCCCCGCCTCGTCCGGCGTCGGCGCCCTCAAGCCCGGCGACCTCGTCTTCTTTGCCTACGACCCGACCCGCGACTCCACCATCCACCACGTCGGCATCTACCTCGGAAACAACCAGATGATCAACGCAGCCCGCCCCGTCACCCTCGTCCGCACCGAACCCCTCTGGGACCATGGGTTCGCGGGAGGGTCCCGGCTGCTGTGACCGGCCACCCCGCCCCGTCGGGGCGCCTCCTGTCCGCAGGCCTGATGCTCCTGGCCGCCGGGATCGCCGTCCTCGCCCTCGGCCGCACCGGGGCCACCACCGACACAGCCCGAGCCGAACGCCCCGCCACGCAGATCGGCAGCACGCCCGCAGTACCCCGCACCCCGGCCACCAGCACCCCGCCAGCAGGGCAGCCGCTCGCGCCGGCCCCTACCCGGGCCCCCGCGGCCACGCCGAGGTCCGACCCACCCGCCGCCGCCGAGCCGCTGCCGAGCGGACTACCCCTCTCCGGCGAAGGCCCCTCCGGCGACCCGGCCATCCAACGCGTCCTCGACGCCTCATCGCCCGCCGACCTTCCCGCAGCCACGGCCCGCCAGCTGGTCGACCTAGCCACCCGGATCTGGCTCGCCGAGACCACCGGCATAGGCCGCGAACGCTGGCCCGCCTACTTCACCGACCCGGTACTGCGCGCCCCCTACCGCGACGTTCGTATCCAGGCCGCGATCGCCCGCCGCGGCAACGGCCCCGGCGACCGGGCCGTCGTCCGCCTCGTATGGGCAGGCACCTCACCGATGGGCATGACCGAAGACTCCCGCCCGGCCGAGGTCCACCTCCTGCGGTACGACCAAGCATGGGAACCGGCCAGGTAGGAAACAGCGCGGAGCCAGGCATGCCGCGCGAAGCGCATCGGACAATCCGATATCAGGGCACGGCAAGCTCGGGAGCCAGGCCGCCAAACGAGGCAGACGCCGCGCTTAAGGGCCGCATCAGACCGCTACTGCGGGCTGATGACCGCACTGTCCGACTGGATGCGTCCACCCCATGCCGAGGGCTGGTTCGCGGAGGACTTGGACCGCTTATCCTGAAGCCCCGTCAGACGGAGTTCATCGACGGAGTTCTTGTCTTCATGATGCCCCCGTAGCGGTCGTGGCACGCCGGCTTGCCACCGGTCTCGCCGTGTGGGTCGGCCCCGAGGGCATCGAATCGGGAGGGAGACGATCACCTGTCCCAACGCCCGCAACCGTCCTGGGCTCGACCTGCTCACGACCCCAGCTCCCCCTGCGATGCAGAACGGACCTGGATTGAACGTAGGACATCATCCCCCGTAGCCCCCTCGGGGATTCAGTGCCTGATGATCAGTCGGCGGATGGATATTCCGCTTCCTGAAGTCTCTCGGCGATGTCGTCGGCCCACTCCTGGGCCCACTGGCGCAGTTCGATGGTCTGGTGGTCGTCGATTCCGTATGCGGCGAATTCGGTGTCGTCGATCCAGTCCGCCCCGGCGAGCCGGGCCTGAAGATCGGAGAGGTCGAAGCTGTCGTGGGCATGGCGGCGGCCGAGCCCTTCGAGATCGATACGACTCCAGCGATCGGCTGCCGCTCGGACGTCGATCAGGTCACGCGCCAGGCCCCGGTCTGCCAGCGCACGGACCTTCGTGCCGACCACGTCCTCCAGCGACATCACCAAGCCGTGCTGAGTCCTCACAGGCGGACGCCAGAGGGCTTCCTTGAGGACATCGACCTCGCACTCCTCGCAGGTCGCGGTGTCGGTGACGATCAACCGCGCGAACAGCGGATCGGTTTCCAACCCCCGTACCTGCCAGCCGCGTTGTTCCAGACCGGCGCGCACAGCGGCGGCGATCTCCTCCATCGGCTCCGGGTTCTCGGTGGCGACGTCAAGATCTTTGCTGAGCCGGTTGACCAGTCCGTGCGCCTGGATGGCGTAGCCACCCGTGAGCACGAGCGGGTAGACATCGCCCACGGCGAGGACATCCGCGAGGAGCCGCCGGTGCAGTTCCGTGAGATTCACGCAGCATCCTGGGAGGCGGGGGTCAGTTCGTCGAAGGCGTTCTCCCAGACGTCGCGGATGTCCCGGCTGATCAGGGTGCGCAGGACAGGCCACATGGCGATGAGTAGCTCCCGGTTCAGGTAGTGGATCAGATCATCATGCTGTCCTTCGGCTAGGACGATCCGGTAACAGCTCATCCGCAATCGAGGATGGTCGAGGTCGAACCGCGACAGGCCGGACCACGCGAGGTGCAGCGGAAGGTCGACTTGGCCGTGGGCAGGACCGGCGAGCTCCGAGAGCTCGGCAGGAAGCCGCCGGGCGAATCTGGTGCGGCGGAGCTCGGGGACACTGGGCGTGGCTACCATGCCTTGATTATTCCGCAGGCGGGGAGGCGGCCAGGTGATTCTGGTGCAGGGAACCCTAGGTTCAGAGCCTCTACCGGGTTGCAGGGCGGTAATAACGGCGTAGGCAGGCTCATGTGGGACCTTCGGCGGGATGTCGAGTGCTATCTCCGCCGATGCTTGCGAGCGGCTTGGACAGCCTCCTGCGGACAGTCTGGACTGGGAAGGACACAAGCCGAGCGACGGCGCGGTTTACGAGGAGCGCTGTACCGCTGACGGCGGTCTGTTCACCGTTGTCCAGAACGTCTGGGCGGCCACACCACCCGGTGCCGCCGCTGCGGACCCCGAGGTCCTCGCCCAGCATGCCGTGGATCAGATGGTCCTGCGAGGCCCCGCCATCGGGATCACGCCGAAGCCTGGTGGGATGGGTCTGGTCGGTATGCCGGTCTATCTGTGGACGGCGACGGGGCCGGAGACGTACGGGCCGAACGTCGCCTCGGCGGCTGCCGGAGGCGTCACGGTGACGGCGACGGCGAAGGTCGCGCGGATTGTCTGGCGGATGGGCGACGGGAAGACCATCACCTGCACCACGGCCGGTACGCCCTACAAGGCGTCGTACGGTGCGCGGCCGTCGCCGGACTGCGGTCACCGCTACACCAAGGCCTCCACGGCTGGCTCCTATCACGTGGTGGCGACCTCGACGTGGGCGATCGACTGGCAGGCCTCGTCCGGGCAGAGCGGTCAGCTGACCCAGACCCGGCAGAGCTCGGTGGACATCCGTGTCGGCGAGCTCCAGGCCGTCGGCAGCTGAACCCCTGCGTCGTATCAATGAGGAAAGGCGAGAAGACCGTGAGCAAGACTGCTGTTCCGGCCGGGGTGGGCCAGGTGCCCGCGCCGACGGCGCTGCCGCAGATTCCCAGCGCCACGGCCGGGTTCCGGGCTCGTCGGCGCCGCCCTGGTATGTACGCGCTCGCCGTCGCGCTGATCGCGGCTGGCGGCAGCGGCGGGTTCCTCGCGTTCCAGGCGACGGGGGAGCGGACCCCGGTCCTGGCCGTGGCCTGGTCTGTTCAGGCCGGTGATGTCATCAAGGACGCCGACCTGATCGAGGCCCAGGTGCAGCTCGACCCGGCGCTCAAGCCGGTCCCGGCCGCGGACCGCGACAAGATCGTCGGTAAGCGGGCCGCGGTCGCGCTGACCCCGGGATCGATGCTGACCGAGGGCCAGGTCACCACCCGCACCCTGGTCAAACCGGGGGAGCGGCTCGTCGGTATCGGGCTGAAGGCGGCCCAGATGCCCGCGACCCGCCTGTCCCCGGGCGACAAGGTCCTCGTGGTGGCCACCCCTCCCGACGGACAGACCGTCCCGGCCGGCAACGGCGACCGTCCGGAGCCGCAGCAGATCGCGGCCCGGATCGTACGGGTGGGGGAGAAGCAGGCATCGACTGGCGACACGGTCGTCGACGTCGCTGTCCCCTCCCAGTTCGGTCCCGCGCTCGCGGCGCAGGCCGCGACCGGCAACGTCGCCCTGGTCGTCGACGCCCCCGGAGCGCCCTGAAGGCCGTGATCACCCTGGTCGGGCTGCCCGGCGCCCCCGGCGCGACGACCAGCGCCCTCGCGCTGCTGCGCACCTGGCCACTGGAGCACGGCCGGCGGATGGTCCTGGCCGAGTGCGACCCGGACGGCGGGGCGATCCTGCCCGGCGCGTTCCAGGGCCAGGTCGGCGCCGAATGGGGCCTGCGCAACCTGGCCCTGTCCTCCCGCACCCAGGACCTCGTCACCGCGTTCTGGCCGCAGCTGATCGCCGTGGAGAACGACAACGAGCGCCGCAGCGAACGCAACCGGCTGCTGCTGCCCGGCCTGACCTCCATGGACCAGGCCCCCGGCCTCGCCCCCGTGTGGGGCCAGCTCGCCGACCTGTTCGCCGGCATCGAAGCCCACAGCCATGACGTCCTGGTCGACCTCGGTCGCGCGGGCGCCTTCGGCCCGGCCGGGGTTCTCGCCCTGCGCGCCGACCTTGTCCTCGTCGTCGTCCGCGGAACGATCCGCAGCCTGCATGCCGCCAACTCCCGGATCAAGGCCCTGCGCACGCTGATGGATGGCGAGTCCGGCGCCGCGGCGCCGGCGCGCTCGGCCTGCTCCTGATCCGTCAGGGACCCAACGGACCCCCGTGGTCGAGAGCGAACTCGGCGTCCGCGTCGTCGCCACCCTGCCCTACCGCCTAGAGGACGCCGCCGTGCTGTCCGACGGCGCCCCCGAGGGCGGCAAGTTCATGACGTCGAAGCTCATGGTTGCCGCTCGTGACGCGACCACCCCGATCCGGCAGCACGTCGCCACCCGCCGCGCCCGCCTGGCTTCCCCGCTCCAGCAGCGGCTGCTGGGAGGTGGCCCCGGTGCGCGCTGAACCCCTCCACCCCGCTCCCATCCCTCACAGCGCCCCGCCCGCTCCGCCGATGCCACTCCGCCCGGCGGGCCCTGGTGCTCATGACACGCGCCGGACAACCCGTCCCGGCATGCCAGCCCCTGCGTACGAGGCTCCCCGGGGTGCCGCGCCGCGCGTACGGGTCGACGCCAAGGCGGCCGGGGCGCTCAAGCGGCAGGTCAACACCCAGCTCCTGGACGAGGCCAAGACGAACCAGGCGCTCGTGGGCAAGGTCCGCGAGCAGCGCGCCCGCGCCCTGATCAGCGAGCGCGTTGCCATCTGGGGCGACGCCGCGCGCCAGACCCGCGTCGTCACCCCGGCCGAGGAAGACCAGCTCGCCGCGCTCGTCTTCGACATGCTCTTCCGCTCCGGCCGTCTCCAGCGCCACCTCGACGACCCGCGCGTCGAGGACATCTACATCAACGGCCACGACCAGGTGTTCCTCAAGTACACCGGCGACGGTGAGCCGGTGCCGGCCGAGCCGGTCGCCGAGTCTGAGGAGGAGCTCCAGGAGCTCGTGCGTGACCTGATCCGTAACTCCGGGCAGTCCGGCCGCACCTTCTCCACCGCCAGCCCCGATGCCGCGATCCGTCTGCCTGACGGCTCGCGCCTGCAGGCTCTGCACCCGGAGATCACCGGCGAAGGCACGTTCGTCACGATCCGCCGCCACCGCCTGCAGTCCGCCACGCTGGAGGACCTCGTCCAGGCCGGCACCATGGACACCACGATCGCCGGCCTGCTGCGCGCCTGTGTGAAGGCCCGCCGCAACGTGATCGTGGTCGGCGAGCAGTCTTCCGGCAAGACCACCCTGATGCGCGCCCTGCTGCGGGAGATCCCCCAGCACGAGCGGTTCGGCACGATCGAGACCGAGTTCGAGCTGTGGGCCCACAAGAACGGCTACCACACCCAGGTCGTTCCGATGGAGGCCCGCGAGTCCAACGGCGAACGCGTCAACGGCCAGACGACCGGCGAGATCACCTTGCTCGACCTCATGTACCGGGCCAAGCGCATGAGCCTCAAGCGCGTGGTCGTCGGCGAGGTCCGCGGCCCGGAGATCACCGCGATGATGCAGGCCCTGACCAGCGACCGCCCCGGCTCTATGTGCACGATGCACGCCTCCGATCCGCACATCGTCTTCGACCGCATCGCCGAGCTCTACCTGCTGGCCCGCGGCAACTTCTCCGAGCAGCTCGCATACCGGCAGATCGCCAACGGCCTGCACTTCGTCGTCTTCATGTCCGTCGACGACAACGGCCGACGCATGGTTTCCCACATCCTGGAGATCACCGGCATCGGCGAGATGGGCCGCCCCGCCTACAACGAGATCTTCCGCCCCGCCTCCGAGACCGACCTGCGCCCGGTGCCCGCCGCCCCGCTCTCCGCGCGCTCGCGTCGGCGCCTGGAGCAGGCCGGGTTCCCGACGCATGTGCTGGACCAGCAGCCGGTCTGGGGAGTGGGTGCGTGATGGGAGCTCTCTGGTGGACGCTGTGCGGCGCGCTTGTCGCCGGCGGTGTCCTCGCCGCGATCGTCGCCACGATCGGGACGACCGCCCCCAAGACCGCGGGGCCGGCCGCCCGCCTGCGTACGGCGTGGGCCGACGGCCCCGGTACCCAGGCGGCCCGCCGCCGCGCCCTGCTCACGACCGCCGGCATCACGGTCGTCGTGGTGTGGTTCGTCTCCGGCGCGTTCGTCGTTGCGCTGCTGCTCGGCGCGGGCGTCATCGGCGTCCCGTGGCTCCTCACCCCGACCGCCGGCGGGAAGGCCCGCATCGCCAAGCTGGAGGCGCTCGCGGACTGGACCCAGCGTCTCTCCGAGATCCTGCGCCTCGGCTTCGCCCTCGAACAGGCCCTGATCACCAGCCGGAAGAACCCGCCGCCGGCGATCGGCACCGAGGTCGCCGAACTCGCCGACAAGATCAAGGCAGGCTGGCAGCCCGCGGACGCGCTGCGCGACTTCGCCGACCGCCTCGACGACGTCACCGCCGACAAGGCCTGCGCCGCGCTCATCCTGTGCGCCGTCGACCCCGGCCCCGGCCTCGCCCAGGTCCTCGAGGACACGGCCGCCCAGCTGCGCGAGGAAGTCTCCGCCCGCCGCAAGATCGAGGCCGACCGCGCCAAGTCCCGTACCGCGGTGCGGACCATGACCCTCATCTGCGCCGGCCTCGTCCTGGCCGGCTTCCTCATCCCCTACACCGCCCCCTACACCACCTTCCTCGGCCAGCTGGTCCTCGCGCTGCTCGGGGCCGCGTTCGTCGCCGTGCTGTGGTGGACCCGCCGCCTGGCCAGCCACCAGCCGGTACCCCGCTTCCTGATCAACGACCCGCGCAGCCGCGTCAAGCAGCCCGGCCCGGTGGGGGAGACGTCGTGAGTCAGACCGTCCTGATCGTGTGCGGCGCCGCCGTCGGCGCCGGAGCGGCCCTTCTGGCTGGCGAACTGCTGCCGTCCGCACCCCGCCTCGGGCCCGCGCTGCGGCGCCTCGACCCGCCCGCTCCCCGCCCTGGACAACAATCCGACATCCGCCGTACCTCCCCGCTCGGTGGAGCGTGGGCCGGCCGCCTGGCCGAGCGGATGCCGGGCCGGCTGCCGCGGGCCGACCTGGACCTGCTGGCCCAGAGCACGGAGCAGTTCGTTACCAACAAGGTCGCGCTCGCCCTGCTCGGACTGCTCGTGCCGCTCGTCCCCGCGATCGGCTGGGTACTCATGGGCTTGAGCGTGCCGCTGTTCCTCCCCGCGATCGCCGGCGTCCTGCTCGCCCCGGTGCTGTGGTTCGTGCCCGACTGGGCGGTCAAGTCCGAGGCTGCCAAGGCGCGCACCGAGTTCGCGCACGCGGCCGCCGCCTGGATGGACCTCGTCGCCACCCGCATGGCCTCCAACGTCGCCGCCGACCAGGCCCTCGAAGACGCCGCCCGCATCGGGCAGGGATGGGCCTTCGCCCGCATCCAGGAAGCGCTCCTGCGCGCGCGGACCGAGAAGTCCTCGCCCTGGCAGGCCCTCGACGACCTCGGCGTCCAGCTGAACCTGCAGGTTCTCACCGACGTCGCCGACATCATGCGCCTGTCCTCCGACGACGGCGCCTCCGTCTACGACACCCTGCGCAACCGCGCCAAGAGCCTCACCGGCGAGCTGCTCACCGCAGAGGCCGCACGCGCCAACGCCGACTCCGAGAAGCTCCACACCCCCGCCGCCCTTCTCGCCGTCATCGCCATGATCGCCATGGCGTTCCCGGCGGTCCTCAACATCTTCTCCATCTGAACCACCACCGGGCCCCGCCCGAACGACCGGAAGGACACATCCGTGAAGAGCCCGTTCCTCTACGCCCAGGCCGCGCTCACTGTCACCGCCGCCGCCCTCCGAGACCGCCTCGCCCAGGCGGCGAAGCAGGCCAAGGACGACGGCGACCGCGGCGACAGCCCCATCTCCACCGTCGTCATCATCGTGGCCGCCGTCGCCGGCGCACCTCATCGCCGGCGGACTCGCTGCCGCCTACGGCCGCGCCAACGGCCGCCTCGACGGCATCCTCGGCGGCTGACGTTCGGAACCTGGACGCCGCCATGCACCCGCTCCGACGCCTGCAGCCCGCACCCCGCGACCGAGACCGAGGATCCGCCCCCCTCCAGGTGGCGATCATCTTCCCAGTCGTCATCCTGCTCATCTTCGCGATCGTGCAGGGCTTCACCATCGCCTGGGCCCACAACGCCGTGGCCACCGCCGCCCGCGAAGGCGTCTCCGCGGGCCGCATGTACGAGGCGAGCCCGCAGGACGGGGCGGCCAAGGCCCGCCAGGCCGCCGCCGACCTCGGCGTCAACCTCCTGACCGACGTCCGTGTCTCCACCGCCGGCAGCTCCACCGACCGGCTGCGCATCCGCGTCGAGGGCCAGGCCGTCTCCCTCGTTCCCGGGCTCGGCGGCATCACCGTGACCTCCACCGCCTCCGGCCCGGTCGAACAGTGGACCGACCCGGGAGGCAACTGATGCCTGCACACTGGCTCGTACGACTACGCCGAGACCGCAGCCACGGGGGCGACCGGGGAGATGTGGCGATCGAGGCCGTCATCGTCGTGCCTCTGCTCCTGGCGCTCGCCCTGGTCGTCATCGCCGGCGCCCGCCTGTCGCTGGCTGGGCAGAAGACGGACGCGGCCGCCCAGGCCGCCGCCCGCGCAGCCTCGCTCGAACGCGACCCCACCGCCGGGCAAGCCGCCGCTCAGGCCGCGGCCGCCGACGTCCTCGCCCAGCACGACCAGCCCTGCACCTCCACCCGCGTACGCGCCACGACCAGCGGACTGGGCGCACAGCTCGGCCAGGTCTCCTCCGTCACCGTCACCGTCTCGTGCACCGTCCCCCTCGGAGACCTCCTCCTGCTCGGCGGAGGCCCCGGCGTGCGCACCGTCTCCTCCTCCTTCACCTCCGTCGTCGACGCCTACCGGGGACGCGGATGACCACGAAGAACCGTTCGCTCCGCAGCAGCGTCGAACGTCACCTGGCGCGCCGTATCGAACTCGCCGACGATCGCGGCGGCATCGCCCCCTTCGTCGCGATCATCACCGTCCCCCTCCTCCTGCTCGGCGGCCTCCTCGCCATCGACGCCTTCGGCGTCAGCCGGGCCCACGAACGCAACCACGCCGTCGCCACCGAAGCCGCCCGCGCAGCCGCCCAGGCCATCGACCCCGCCCGAGCGGTCACCGGCGAAGCCGTCGTCGCTGATCCGGCCAAGGCGGCCGCGGCGGCGCGCGCCTACCTCCAGCGCGCCGGCGCCGACGGGACCGTCGCCGTCACCGAAGCGGGCCACCGCATCACCATCCGCGCGATCGGCACCTACACCGGAGTCTTCGTCCCCCACACCTGGACCGTGAGCGCCACCAGCTCCGCCACCCTCCTCCACGGCATCAACCGACCCGAGAAGGACTGACCGCCGATGCCCGCTCACCGCTCCCTCGGGCGGCGCCTGCCCCGCGCCCTGGCCAGCGTGCTCATCCTCGCCGCCGCCACCGCCGGCCTGCCCTGGATCCTCACCAAGGCCACCGCCGCCGTCTGGGCACCCGGCATCGACGCTGTCACCCACCTGCTCACCCGCCCCGACACCGGCAACGCCTTCGTCCTCGCCCTGTGCGTCGTCGGCTGGATCGCCTGGGCGAGCTTCGCTCTCTCGCTCCTGGTGGAGATCCCCGCCCAGCTCCGCGGCCGCACCGCCCCCCGGCTCCCAGGCCTGCGCCTGTCTCAGCGCGCGGCGGGCACCCTCGTCAGCGGCATCATCGTGCTGTTCGCCTCCAGCACCCTCGCCCTGGCCACCCCCACCGCCGGCCAGCCCGCCGCTGTCACCCCCCAGCCCAGCGCCATGCAGACGGCCACCACCACGGCGCCCGCCGCCGAGCACACCTACACCGTCCGCTCCGTCCGCCCGGCCGAGAGCCTGTGGTCCATCGCCGAGCAGCTCTACGGACACGGCGAGCTCTACAAGAAGATCGCCGACGCCAACGAAGGCCGCACCATGGCCGACGGACGCGTCTTCCACGCCGACGCCCCCATCCACCCCGGCTGGATTCTTCGGCTGCCCGACGAACCCACCACTGCACCGGCCGAACCCGCCCACCCCGCCGACAGCCACACCCCCGACTCCCACACCGTGGGGGAGGGCGAGACCCTGTGGGGCATCGCCAAGGACGAACTCAGCGACGGCGAGCGGTACGACGAGCTGTTCCAGGCGAACAAGGGCGTACGGCAGCCGGACGGCGGCCATCTGAGCGACCCTGACGAGCTTCAGGTCGGTTGGAAAATCCAGGTCCCCCACACGGCCGCTCCCGCAGAGCCCCCCGCTCATCACAGCACCCCGCCGCCTCGCCCGGCTGATGACGAAGCCGCCGCCGACACGGCACCGCCGTCCCCGGCCAAGCCCACGGCCGAAGCCACCCCGCCCCGCACCGGTGCGGGTCCCGAAGCGGCCCCGACGCACCTGGCTTCTCCCACCGCGACCGCGACGGCCGCTCCGACCGCGACTCCGGCTCCGACCGCGCCTCCCGCTCCCGCTCCGGCCACGAGCGTCCCGGCCCAGACCGGCGACACCGCGACGGCGACCGCCTCCGCGCCTGCGGCACCCACGGCGACGCCAGCGTCGGCCGACGATCAGGAGAAGGGCGGGATCGGAGCACGTGAGGCCGCCGGGATCGGGATGCTCGCCGCCGGAGGCCTGCTCGCCGCCCTGGGCACCAAGCGCCTGCTGCAGCGCCGCCGACGCAAGCCCGGCGAGCTGCCCACCATCACCGAGCACGCTGCCGAGCACGCCCTGCACGCCGCCACTGAACCCGGCAGCCTGCAGCTCCTCGACCTCGCCCTGCGCACCCTCGCCCGCCACGCCGCCGACCAGGACCTTGAACTGCCCCAGGTTGCCGGAGCGCGGATCACCGCCCGCACCGTCGAACTCCTCCTCACCCCCGCCGGCACCGACCGCGACGACGAGGACAGCACGACCGCCGGCGAGGTCGTGCTCGCCCCCTTCACCCCGCAGGGAGCCGACCGCTGGGTCCTGGACCGCACCCAGGACCTGCTCGACCCGGACGAAGCCGCCCTCGTGCCCGCCCCCTACCCCGGCCTGGTCACTCTCGGTACCGACCCCGACGGCAACCACCTGCTCATCAACCTCACCGTCTCCCGCGTTCTGCTCCTCGACGGCACCCCCGACGCCGTGCGCGACACCGCCCGCGTCCTCGCGCTCGAAGCCGCCACCAGCACCTGGAGCGACCACTCCGAGATCCTCACCGTCGGCCTCGGCGACGAACTGCCCACCCTGCTCCCCACCAGCCGGCTGCGCACGCTCCCGCACTTGAAGGCCGCCCGCAGCGACCTCGCCGAACTCCTCCTGGAACAGCGCCAGACCGCGGGATCCGACGACGCCCCGGTCCACCTGCCCTGGACGCTCGTGTGCGCCGCCGACATAGACGAAGACGAAGCCCAACTCCTCGCCGACACCCTTACCGCTGCCCGCGAACTCCCCGTCGCCCTGATCCTGCCCGCCCAGGGCACCGCCGGCGCGTTCGGCACCTTCGACGAAGCAGTCCAGCTCGCCGTCGGCACCACCGCACCCCAGTACGTCGACGCTCTCGGCAGCGACCTCATCGTCCAGTCCCTGCCCGAGGCCGACCTCGAAGACGTCCTCGACCTGCTGCGCACCGCAGACGAGCCCGCCCGCCCCGCCGAAGGGGCTTGGAAGTCCGTCCCGCCCGTCCAGATCACGGTCACCACCACGTCCGTCATCGGGCAGATCCGGCCGGCCTGTCCGTGACCCCGTTCGCCGCTCTGTCCTCGAGCACGAGGCCCCTCGCCTCCGTCCCGCCGCTCGCACCGCCTGCCCCCGCAGAGCCCGAGTCGGCTCAGGCCTCAGCCCCGGGGCCGGACACCAGCGGTGCCCCGGAGGCCCGGCAGGGGGAGAAGACGGAGCCGGAGTTCGAACGGTCCGGGGACAACGCCTCCGAGACGGACAACCCCACCGGACCCGTTGCCGTCCCCGCGCCGGCCGCCGAGGAACCGGCTGAGCTGGTCGACCTGCATGCTCCGGAGGTCCAGGTCCTCGGACCCGTCGCCGTCACCGGCATCTCCGCGTCGGGCCACGGCCCCAAGCTCGCCCAGCTCGCCGCGTACCTCTACTTCAAGCCCAGCAGCCCCGACACCGTCGCCGAGGCCATGGACCCCCGCCGTCCCTGGTCCAAGCCCACCCTGCAGACCCGCATCTCCGAACTGCGCAACCGCCTGGGCGCCGACCAGGACGGCAACCTGTACCTCCCACGCGACCGCACCGGCATCTACAAGCTCTCCCCGAAGGTCCGCAGCGACTGGGACCGCTTCACTAAACTCGCCGAACGCGGCCTCACCAAGGGCCCCACCACCGGAACCACCGACCTCGAAACCGAACCCGACACCGAAGCCATCTACGAGCGCATCGTGACCCGCAGCGCCTGACCTTGCTCTCCACCGTCCATCCCGAATTTCGTCTGGAGGATCGCCGCATGGTTCGCGAAGTCCGCACCCCGGCTCACGACATCGAACCGGCCGGAACACCTGAGTCGCAGGTCAGCATGGTGGTCGAAGACGAGGCGCAAGCCGTCCTCAACAAGGCGCATGATCTGCGCGAGGCCGAGATCACCAGGCTGCTCATGCAGCCACGCCGTCCCTGCCCCCCGGCCTGCCAGGACGTGACCAGCCACTCCTCACCACAAGGCCTTTGGCGAGGCGTTGCCAGGTTGTGACGCCCGACGAGCGCACGTGGTGAGCGCCGTGGTGAGGAGGACGACGAAGGGTGGGGTGTTCACGACTCTGAGCTTTCCGAGGAGCCCCGATATCTTCCTCCCCACTCACCCGCGACCTCGACGAGGCCTGGGACAACTTGGCCACGGCCGCCGGGAATTTGCTCACGGGGCAGGACCTCGACGGGGTACAGCGCACCGACGCCACGTTCCGGCGCCCGGGAACCCGCGTCCTGGCGAAGACCGACGGACCGGTGCGCCGCGCTTCGTACCGGGCCGGGTGGCAGCGCCTGGCCGTCCGCGCCGCGACCCTGGCCGCCGCCACCGGCGGCGGCTACGGCTACTGGGCAGCACCCCGACGCCTCCCTCCAGGCCCTCACCTACGGCAGCCCGGTCGCTGCGGCCGCTGCCGCAGCCGGAGGCATCGCTCTCGGGATGGCGGGCCGGGAGCGGCGCGAGCTGATGCGTGAGTGGGTCGAGCCGCTCCACCAGGCGCTCGTCGGACCCCTTGGGATCCCGGAAGCGAGCGACCCGCGCCGCTACCTCCACGTCCCGGTGAGCTTCACTGACGACGACGCCGAGATCCGCATCGACCTGCCGGCCCATCTGAAGTTCAACCGCGACCAGATCGCCGAGCTCGTCATGCAGAAGCTCGCCCTGCACAACGCCTCTTTCTCCTGGAGGCGTCGCAGGACGCGACACCCACCTCATCGTCAAGAAGAAGCACCAGCCGCCCGCTCGCCTCAACCTCGACGATCCCGAGGTGCGCGACCTCCTGGCCGGCATGCCGGAGTCCGCCCCGCTGATCGGGCTCGGCGCCAACAAGAAGACCGTCTCCGTCGACCTTGACCACGACTCCCCGCACGTCCTGATCTCCGCCGGCACCGGCGGCGGCAAGTCCACCATCCTGCGCACGATCGCCTGCCAGTTCCTCCACAACGGAGCAGAGGCGTACATCCTCGACTTCAAGCGCATCAGCCACGGCTGGGCCCGCAGCGTACCCGGCGTGACGTACTGCCGCGACATCGCCGATATCCACGACGCGCTACTCCACCTCGGACACGAGGGACAGCGCCGTATCCGGCTCGCTGAGGAGCTCGGCGACGACGTCCTGGCCTCCGAGCCGGAGAAGGTCGGCCCGCGGATCGTGATCCTCCTGGAGGAGATCAACGCGACGATGAAGCAGCTGGCGAGGTACTGGGAGAAGATCCGCGAGACGGGCGACCCGAAGACCTCACCAGCCGTCGACGCGCTCGCCGAGATCCTCTTCATGGGCCGCCAGGTACGCCTCCACGTCCTGCTCGTCGCCCAGTCCGCCACCGCCCGCGCGCTCGGAGGCCCGGAGATGCGGGAGAACTTCTCCACGCGCATCCTCGTCCGCTACACCCTCAACGCCTGGCGCATGCTCGTGCCGGAGGTCCATCCTGCCCCGAAGCCGACCCGGCACCCCGGCCGCGTGCAGGTCGTTCTCGGCGGCATCGCCCGAGAAACCCAGGTCCTCAACCTCTCCGAAGCTGAAGCCCGCGCATGGGCGATCGCTGGCGCCCACGCGACCAACATGACGGCCGCGGCGACCACCGTCCTGTCGAAGCCCCCCGCTGTCGAACCTCAGCCCAACCCGGCACCCACACCGCCCCCCACCCCATCGCAGCCCGTGCCCGCGGGCACCGCCGGCGACGATCTCGTCGGGCTCCGCCAGGCGCAGAGGGACCTTCCCGCTATCTCCCTCGCCGCCCTGCGCTGGCACGCGCCAACGACCCCGACTTCCCCGGCTCGGCCGACAAGCGTGGCGCCGAACTCCTCTACCGCGTCGGCGACCTCAAGCGATGGGCACGTAACCGGCCTCGAGCCGGCACTGCGCCCAGCGATGCCGATGACGCCGAGGAAACGGGCGAGTGATGATCGGTCATGGTCCGTGCGGGGCCTGCTATCCCTCGTCGGTGTGGCCCGCCGGACCCGAGCGTACGGCGCGCGCTCGGCGCCGCCGTGGGGCGGCCACCGAGAACTCCTCGGCCGCGGAGCGCATCAAGGTCGGGAAGGTGGATCGCGGGGAGCGCACCGAGCAGGTCGGCCTGGGCGGCGCGAATGGGCGCGGGGGCCGCCTGGGGCCCTGCGCCTAGCGGTGGTTTGTTAGACCGGGGTGTAGAGATCAAGGGGTCTGCCTGCGCCGACGGCGTTGATCAGTGCTTGGAGTTCGGGTGGTGGGGGTGCGTTGGTCCAGGCCCGCCAGCATCGCTGGAGGGTGGTCCAGGGAGTGAGCCAGGCACGGACGGCCCGGATCGCCTTGGGCCAGCTGGCCGGGAGTGACTGGTGGGGTGTGGGTATGCCTCCTCTCTGTCCGGCCTGGTGCCGGGTTGGTCTGCGGTGCGGAGGCCGGGGTGGCCTTCGGTGCCGTCTGCTCGTCGAACCAGGTGTTCCAGCAGAACGAGAAGGCGCAGGTGACCAGGGTTTGGTGGCGGCGGATGGCGGTGTCGGAGGTGGGATGTTCTTCGGGTCATCCGTGTCCGGGGAGGGGAGCCGTCGTGTCGGACGTGGCGCTGTCGTACAAGAACCACCGCTACCCGGCCGAGGTCCTTTCTCACTGTGTGTGGCTGTACTTCCGGTTCCCGCTGAGCTTCCGTGAGGTCGAGGAGCTGACGCTCGAGCGCGGCGTGATCGTCTCCTATGAGACGGTCCACCGGTGGTGTGGGAAGTTCGGGCAGTCCTATGCCGACGCGCTGCGCCGACGCCGCCCCGGGTGATAAATGGCATCCGGACGAGGTCTTCGTCAAGATCAACGGGAAGCGGCAATGCTTGTAGCGGGCGGTGGACCAGGACGGCAACGTGCTGGACATCCTGGTCCAGAGCCGTCGCGCACAAGGGCCTGAACAACCGGGCGGAGAACTCCCACCAGCCCACCCGGCAGCGCGAACACGCGATGAAGGGCTTCCGCAGCGCCGGCGTGGCCCAGCGGTTCCTGTCCGCTTTCAGCGGCATCTCACCCCACTTCAGGCCCCGGCGCCACCTGACGACCGCCGCCGACCACGCCTCGGGATGACCATCCGCTTCACCATCTGGGACCGCATCACCGGGGCCGCCGGCATACCCGCCACCATCTGAACCGGACCAGCAGCCCGGCCCCCAGCCTGCCCTCAGACGACCACACCTCCGACAACGTGACAACGCCCGTCTCGATCAACCCACCGACGAACGTCCCACGAAGCTGGGACCCGATCTCTTAAGTCACTGGTATTGAGGCTAAAATCACCGCGGGATGTAACCGTCCTTGACAGCGCAGGAGTAGTTCGCGAAAGCATCGCCAGGCTCGAAGGAATTATTCATTGCCCTGAATACAACAGAATCAGGATTTGATTCTCGGTTGATTACTGGGGCTAGCACTTCAACATTTGGCGTTCCGCCTGTCGACCAGGCAGCCGCTATCATGTAAGGGCGGTTACTGGGGCAGGTGAAGGTGTGACTCTCAATATTAGGCGTGCCGGGTCCCGACCCCGTTACTTCTATAAGCTCCTGGACAGTGATGTATGGAGCTCCGCACTTGAACGTAGCAGTGACGGTTCCGTTGCTGCTGCTGTCATTTTTCGTCCATACTCGCATCGAATGTCTGGGCGCGTAGGTACCGTCAACGTAGTATTCAAATACGGCGGAGACGTTGGAGCTAGATGAGATATCATGGCCCACGATGGAATCTTGCGGGTCGGGGCAGTAAAAATATACTGTACCGGGTCCGCTGTTAGCAGCGACGGCCGTTGTTACCGTATACGAGTGGTCGTCCGGCTCATCCGCGACCGCCTGCCCTGACACCATGGCTGCCGCCAAGGCCAGGCCAGTGCCCAGCACACCAGCGGCCCTCATATAGTTCCATCTCAACGCATTACTACCATTCTCGCGACGCGGACCCGTTACCGTTCATGCGGCAAGGGCGTGGATGTTTCCCGGCGCTATCTCGCGGAGGCCATGTTTGAAAATGTTCCGGGATCGCTCCAGCGCAATCGAATGAGCACTCGCCGGAAAGGTGGATTGGAAATTAAGAAGTGGCAAGCCTCGGATGACAGTCATAGATTACCCTAAAAGGCGAGGAGTAGTAGTTTGAAGTATTTACTCCATGCGCCTCGATCCCGAAGTATCGGACGCCATCCACTACGGCCGAGATGTCGCTGTATGTGAATATCACGAAGCTGGCGTATTGTCCGCGCACATTAGCGACGATCGGCTTGTCGGCCGGGCACCAGGCCTGTAGGGTGTAATCCTCCCCGTGGTTGATAGTGACAGAATCCGTCGATCTAGTAATATAGTCGGCCGCTTGTGCCGGTGTTGCCACGGCGGATAGGACAGCTGCGCCGAGAGCCACCGCCCCCAAGCCTGCCAAGAAATTCTTACGCATGCAGATCACCGAGTTTCCTTGCATTGGGCTGGAGCTATCTAGGTGGGAGATTCTCAGGTTTCACTCCGCGTCCGCAGGGGTAATCGATACCCAAATTTGACACGGCGGCTAATGATCACGTTTAGTGAGGCCTCGGACCTCGACCGCGCTGTTGCCTGGTGAGCGCCCGCAGCTCAACTCATTCTGAAACGATCAGTTAGAGGTCGTTTTCACCTGGACTGCCCGCGTATCGGCTGATTCTCAGGCCGCGGGATTGTGGTGACGGTGAGGTTGTTGGTGTGGTTGGGGCCTTTGGGTCGGGTGGGGTGATGGGTGGGGCGGGAGGAGAGTTGTTCCTGTCTCATCCCAGGACGCCCGGCCTTTCTGCGTGCTTCCGTCGTCACTTGCTACGCGCATGGGCGCACTCCGCCGGGAGCGGTAGGCCGGAAGCATGCCGAGGCGACGTCCGTATCCGAGTGATCTGTCCGTTGCGCGTTGGGAGTTGATCGAGCCGGTCCTTGCCGCGTGGCGGTTCGAGCGCCGCGGCAGAGCCCTGGATTTCGGCCGGCCGCCCCAGTGCG
>NZ_JBFAYA010000048.1:0-19881 GCF_040681095.1 Streptomyces sp. NPDC051909
GTCGTGTCTCCGCAGGAGACCGACGCGGAGTGACTGCGTCACTCCCAATGCCGCTTGCGCCGCTGCGCGGCGCCCTGGCTGGCTACCTGAGGGGAAGTCACTTGTGGTGACTACGGGTGGTCGGGTTGGGTTGAGGGGTGGGCTGTTTGTGGTTGGCGCCCGCCTGCGACGGGGTTTGGTGCTGGTAAGTCGGGTGGTTTAGTTGGTGGTTGGTGGGCCGGCGGAGGCGTGCCAGCTTCCTGCCGCGCTCGTAAAGTGATCACGGTACGCACCGGGTGGGTGACGTTCCGGAGGTCTGCGAGGGTGACAGAGAGGCGCTACTCTACGTGATATACGGAAAGTCTGCCGAAACTTAGTTGTCTAGACCACTTTATGATCATCCGGACGGGGACTCCGGCCCCTGCGGGGCCGAGCGCGGCACCGAACGAAACACGCGAAAAATGCAAACCACAACATGCATCGCCAACTATCAGAACAGCGCCCATATGTGACGAAAACGCAAAACACCAACAGAGAACCCCTCCTGGGCACATCAACACCCCATACAGAAAACGCATAAGATGAGCCACCACACACCCCACACCCACCAAGCCCAGCGCGGCCTCACGGCCGCCGCCGGCACCGAACCGCCCACACTCCCCAAGCGGCAGGGCGCAGCAACGGAGGCCGGTGCCGGCCGGGCATCCGCACATCACGCGACTCGCTGCCGAGGGTGGTCTGCCCTTCTCGCCATCACAGCTGGCCCCCGTACGAGAGCCATGGTGAGACCCTTACAACTTTCAGCACACCCATCCACCTGGGAAAACAACCTGAGAGTCTCACAGACCCCCGTTCACCACACCCCAGGAACACGAGCAAGAGGGCTGCCCGGGGGGGCAGGCGATGCGGCGGCGGGTGGCGGCGCCGAGGCCAGGAGGGCGCGCCGAGGAGGACCCACTGCACCACCACACCCGCCGATCAGACAACGCCAGCCCCGCAGGCCACGGGGCAGACTGCCCGGGGGCGGGGAAGCCGACGGGAACAGGAGAAACGGGAACCCTGCAGCTCTCCCCCCGTCGGCTCCCGACACGGCATGCAGACGCGCCTCCCCCGGCATAACAAGTCCGGGCCGGAGATATCCCTGTATGCGGAAACCGCATCACCCATTCCAGACCCACACCGACACCCAGCCGCTCCACCAGCACGGGAACCCGCACGGCCCCGAACAGCCCACACCGACGGCAAGCGGGTGGGCGCGGGGCTGCCGGACGGGTCGAAGTGGTACGGCACGGGACGGGGCCACCCCCACAGGCTGGCGGGATACCTCGACGCAGACAGGGGTGCCCCCGGGAGCGTCACAGCAAGTACGGGGAGCCAGGAGCCGGCGCCGATGCGGCGGACCCTGCAGCAGGACGATCCCCCGCAGAAGCGTGGAGCAGCGGCCGGCGCCTGGTCCCACCGCAGAAAGCCACGGAACCATCCCTACACGGCAAGCGGGGGCAGCCCTGGTAAGCCCCGGTGATAAGCAACCGCGGGCATGGTCAGTACACCGGTTCGATACTCACCACACAGCGACCGAAACACCAACACACCCACGGGGGCGGGGAGCAGATCTCCAGCGAGCCCGTGACCTTCACCAGGTCGGGACCATCCCCGCGAGTGTGGGGAACAGTGTGCTGGCGGCGTCCTCAGGTCTCGGCCTGCACATGCGTGATGGCGCTCTTTGAATTTCCCCACTTGGGGCTCGGTGGTGGGACAAACCTGCTCGGTTGATCTCCTCACCCTTCGTGTGATTCCGCCCGGCGTGTCGGGATGGTCGTCTCATTCGGCGGAGAGCCTGCGTGAGCTACGAGTTCGGCCTGTTCGGGGGCCTGGATGCTCACTCGGGAGGAAGACGTGGACGCTCACGCTCTGCGTCGGCAGGGATGGACGATCTCTGCGATCGCGCGTCATCTGGGGCGTGACCGCAAGACCATCCGTGCCTACCTCAACGGTGAGCGGGTGCCCGGCCATCGCCAGCAGGGACCGGACGCGTTCGTGCCGTTCCTGGAGTACTGCCGCCAGCGGCTGACCGACGATCCGCATCTGTGGGCCTCCACCTTGTTCGACGAGATCACCGAACTCGGTTATCCAGGCGCCTACTCCACATTCACCCGTGCGCTTCGCCGCTATCAGGTCCGTCCGCACTGCGAGCCGTGCAAGGCAGCGACCGGCCGGGACGTCGCGGTGATCGCGCATCCGCCGGGTGAGGAGATCCAATTCGACTGGCTGGAGCTGCCCGATCCTCCGCCCGAGTGGGGCGTCGGCGGGCACGCTCATCTGCTGGTCGGGGCCTTGGCGCATTCAGGGCGGTGGCGGGCGGTGCTGGCCGAGGCCGAGGACTTCCCGCACCTGGTCCAGGCCCTGGACCAGGTGATGCGGAAGCTGGGAGGGACGGCCCGCCGCTGGCGATTCGACCGGATGGCAACCGTCTGCTACCCGTCGACGGGGCGGGTCCTGCCAGCCTTCGCGGCGATCGCCAAGTACTACGGGGCCGGCGTCGACATCTGTCCGGCCAGACGCGGCAACCGCAAGGGCGTGGTGGAGAAGGCCAACCACTCGGCCGCCCAGCGCTGGTGGCGCACGGTTCCCGACGGGCTCACCATCGAGCAGGCCCAGTCCGGAGTCGACAAACTCGCTCTGCGCATGGACGACCGCCGCCGCAGGATCGACGGAGCGGTGACCACGGTCGCCGAGCTCGCTACGTCCGAGCCGTTGCTGGATCTGCCGACCAGGCCGTTCCCGGCCGAGCTGGAGGTCGAGCGGACGGTCAGCCCGCAAAGCCTGATCTCCTTCGAGGGCAACTCTTACTCGGTCCCGCCCGGCCTGCCCGGCGCCCAGGTCCGAGTCCTGCACCGCCTCGGCGAGGACTACCTGCACATCGCCACCGCGGGCCGGGCTGTGATCGCCCGGCACCGCCGGGCCCCGCGCGGAGCCGGCCAGACCATCCGCGACGCCGGGCACGTCATCGCCCTGGAGCGCGCGGTGCTGGCCTCGTTCAGCGACCGGGCGCCCTGCAAGAACAAGGTGCGACGGCCACCGTCGGAGCAGGCGCAGGCCGAGGCCGACCGGCTGCGCGGCCGGCAGACGGCCGGGAATCCGGCCGAGCGGGTCGTGATCGACCTGTCCCACTATGCCGCCGTGGCTGATCAGCTGCGGAACGTCCCCCCACCTCGGGAAGAGGGGCGTGAGGATTGAGCAGTCCCATGCAGATGAGCGAAGCGCGCCGCTACCAGCAGCTGCGAGCCCACCTGTCCTATCTCAAGCTGAATGATGCCGCCGAGGCCCTCAACCGGGTTCTGGACCAGTCCCGCACCGAACGCATGTCGCTGACCGCGGCCCTGGAAAGACTCCTGGAGATCGAGGTCGAGGCCACCGAGGCCCGCAAGCGCGCCGCCCGGGAACGCTTCGCCTGCCTGCCCGAACCCTGGACGCTGGCCGACTTCGACTTCGCCGCCCAGCCCGGCGTCGATGAGAAACTCATCCGCGACCTGGCCACTCTGCGCTTCCTCGACGACGCGTCCAACGTGCTGTTCGTCGGACCGCCCGGCGTCGGCAAGACCATGCTGTCCGTCGCCCTCGGCCGGGCCGCGGTCGACGCCGGCCCGAGACTTCTGATCATCGACGAACTGGGGTATCTCCCGCTGCCCGAGGACGGCGCGTCAGCGCTCTTCCAGGTGATCAACCAGCGCTATCTGAAGTCGAGCACGATCCTGACGACCAACGTCGGCATCGCCGACTGGGCCGGGGCCTTCGGTGACGCCACCGTCGCCGCCGCCATGCTCGACCGACTCCTGCACCGGGCCGCCGTCGCCGGCATCGACGGCCCCTCCTACCGCCTGCGCGGACACCGCAACCAGGCCGAGAACCTGCGAGCCGGGGTGAACGCCCGTGTCTCCTGACCAGCCACCCGCCTCCGAGCCGGGACAAGCCAACGACGCCCCCGGCGTCCTCTGCCCCACCTGCCACGGCCGGTTCACCCCCGAGCCGGGCAGCCGCCAGACCTACTGCGCTCCCGCCTGCCGTCCCAGCCACCAGAAAGAAGAAGTGAAACTCCACGTCAGAATCTGCCCCGTCTGCCAGGAAGAGTTCACCTCACGGCCCACCGTCCGCCGGATCTACTGCTCGCCCTACTGCCGCCGGGAAGCGGAAAACCTGCGCGAACGCGAACGGGACGAAGCCCGGGCCGTCCGTCTCGGCGAGTCGCCATCCCCGGCCCGCGGTGCCAAGCCACCGGCACCCCGGCCGCCCGCCACCGCGGAACTGCCACCCGCCGCCACCCGAAACTGCCCCCACTGCGACCAGCCCGTCACGATCGTCGCCCTCCTGGCCACCCCCGAAGCCGCCCGCCCCACCATCCCGGCACCGGTCCCGGACATCGTCCCGATCCGACGCGCCTGACCCCACGACCGCGCTGGCCCGCCGTCCTTCGGGACGGCGGGCCGTTCCCGTCGATGATTGACTCCAAGGCGACTCTTGTTAATTATTAGCCACATGGTTAATGATATCGATGCGACGCTGACGGCTCTGGCAGACCCGACCCGGCGCCGGATCGTGGAGCTGCTGCATGAGCGGCCACAGCGGGCGGGTGAGCTGGTGGCGGCCTTCGAGGTGAGCGCACCGGCGATAAGCCGGCATCTGCGGGTGCTGCGGCGCAGTGGGCTGGTGACCGAGCACGGCCTGGAGGACGACGCCAGGGTCCGGGTCTATCAGCTCCGGCATGAACCATTCGTGGCCCTGCAGGCCTGGCTGGACCAGGTGCAGGCGTTCTGGACCGATCAGCTCGGCGCCTTCAAAGAGCACGCCGAGCGCATGAACAAAGGAACCACCCCATGAGCACGACCGCAACAGCCACCGCCGCCGTCGAGGTGGCCTGCGACCCGGCGACAGCCTTCGCCATCTTCACCGCCGACATCGGCAACTGGTGGAAGCGCGGCACCCCCTATTGGAACGAGCCCGACAAGGGCAGGGAGCTGCGTTTCGAGCCGCAGGTCGGCGGCCGCCTTGTCGAGGTGCACGACCTGGAGACCGGCGAGGGGTTCGAGATCGGCCGGGTGCTGGTCTGGGAGCCCGGACAGCGACTGTTGTTCACCTGGCGGCAGGGCGACTGGGACGCGTCCGAGTCCACCGATGTCGAGGTCCGCTTCGAACCCACCGAGGGCGGCACCCGTGTGACCGTCGAGCACGGCGGCTGGGAACGCATCCCCTCCGCAGGACCAGGCATGCCCGAAGGCTACAGCCACGGCTGGGCCGAACTCCTCGGCTACTACACCGAGACCGTGGAGGCGCGCTGATGTTCGTCCACCTCGCCATCCACCACCCCAAGCCCGAGTACACGGACGACCTTCTCGCCTCCATGCACCGGGTCGACGAGGCCGCGCAGGGCGCCCCCGGCCTCCTCCAGATCGGCGCCTGGCGCGACCAGAAGAGCGACCGCCTCGTCGGCCTCGCCCTCTGGGAATCACAGGAAGCATTCGAAGCCTCGGCCGGGCAGATCTTCCAGGCCGTCGCCGGCGACCCCTTCGACCAGTGGTGCCAACAGCCACCAGACGTCTTCCACCTCACCCAGCCATAACCCCCACACCGCATCGCCAGGGCCACCGACGGACACCCCTCGGTGGCCCTCTCCTTGCTCTCCGCGATCCCCACCCTCCTCACTTGCTCAGACCCTCAACCAAGTGAGGAACCCGAGTAGCACTGGGGAAAATCGCAGATTCTCATCATGCGCGCCCAACTCGGCGAAAAGTACACCCACCGCACCGAGGAGCCCAAGCTCATTGGATCCTCACCGCGTTCGTCCCCGCAGGCGAACACTGGGAGACCCTGGCATATCTGCCCGCCGACCGGGGCGGCAGCGGCGGCTGGTTCAACTACGCCCGCGCCCAGGGGCTGTCGCGCAGCCGCCCCATTCCCGAGGGAAGCTGCGGTGACGACACCCTGCCCCGCCGTATCGACCACGCTCTGTTCGAGCTGGCCCGGCGTCTGGAATGTGGCTATGTGCTCTACGTCTCCGGTGATTCCACCCGCCCCGTGTGGCCGCTGCTGTCGAACAAGAACGCCAGCCTGCTTCCCGACGACGACGGTCTGATCGGCGGCAGGCCCGCGTTGCCCGGTGCCACGCTCGCGCCCGAGCACCGGCCGCGAGCCGTCATCCGCACCACCTCCAGTGCCGACCCGAGCCTTCCTGTGCCCGCGCTCTTCCGCGAGATCGGCGAGGACGGCAACGAGAACGACGGCGACAAGACTAGCAACGCGCTGTTCCAGCTCGACGGCACCGACACGACGTTCCTCATGAGCCGGCGCCCACACCAGATGGACGGCAAGACTGCATCGGCCAAGTCCGGTCGCCATCAGGGGCGTTGGAGCTGTGACGACAAGGAGCAGCAGGCCGAGACCTGGTACAACCTCATGGCTACCGAAATCACCGTCATCCGGCGGCCCGACGGGGACGACTCGCTCCCCTACGCCCTGACCACCGCGAAGCTGTGCAACCACGCCCTGGCCTGGAAACACCGCACCCGCCACCCTCTGCCCATCCACGCCGCCATCCAGATGGACAAGAACCACCCCAAGTGCCGGCGCACCATCGACTGGGAGACTGACGACGCCACTGGATGAACAGCGACACAGGCAAGTGCGGAGACAGCAGCAGCGGACGGTGGTGTACCGCCCGCTGGCTTCCTGGTGCAGGCAGTAGCGGGATGGCCACGCTGGGCGGCGGCCCAATGTGGCCTTCTAGCTCCAGGTCTCCGGGCTTGCGGCTATCGCGGCCTGGGAAGCCGCCAGAAACGCTTGAGTCTGGCGCTCCCACCGGACTGGGCTCCAGCGTGCCTGGAGTTTTCCTGTTGTCCCTGTCCATGACCGCTGACACGAGCTCCATCGCCTCTATGCTTCGCTGCATACGGTCTTCCTCTACGACATCCGCGAACTCGGCGGGCGTCTCCCTCGTGTCATGGACGAGCACCAGGGCAACGCGTTCTCCCTCCTGGCCCAGCGTCTGTACGCGCCATCCCAGCTGGCGGCCCGCACGTCGCATCGCTGCGCGGATCAGCGGTACTCCCCCCAGAGCCTTTGCGTCTGCGGGGTGAAGGTTGGCCTGCAGAGCCCCGCCGTAGCCTCCGGCGCCGACCGGGCATGTGGCCTCCAGTACCGGCTTCAGCGCCTCGGACAAGGCAATACACCGTGGGTCCCGGGCCAGCGACGGCTGCTTGGTTGCCGAGACCCGCGGCACTGCACGGCGTCCGGGTCCGCCGTTGCGGCCTTGGGTTTTGCAGCAACTGATGCGCCGAGGTGGTACCGCAGAAGACCGATTGCCTGCTCCATACCGTCATGGTCGAGTCGGACTGGAAGCAGCCCAGCCTCGCTGCAGGCCACTACATGAGCCAGGGCCTTCTGGTACGGCATGGACTGATACAGCACTGTGGTCCTGGCGGCGGCCAGGTTCACCCGAGGCGGTGGCCCTATAGGGGTGGTACGCGCCCACAGGCGCACCGCAGGTATGCCACCTGGGGGCCCCTTCCCGTCGGACTTTTCCCGCATCTGTCCGGTCCTCGTATCGGCGGAGACCGTGGGTGCCGCCTACTGTCGCCGCTGTTGCCCGTGCTCGCGGCCATCGCCGGAGGGTGGCTATGCGCGGCCTCGGTCGCCCCACCAGGGCAGGAGCGGCGGCAGGCCGCCGTGGGCAGGCCGCTTCGGCATACAGGATTCACCGTCGTCTCCGTCCCAGCGGCGGGCGTACTGATCGGGCAGGGTTCTCCAGCCCCAACGGAGTCGGCCGCGTTTCCCCGCCCTGCGTCGCCCCGCCGAGTTGACCGCCCCTATCCGGCCGCGCTTGGTCCCCACCCTCTGGGTCAACCGGCTCCCGCCCCGCTGCAAGGAACACCCACACGAATGGGTAAGCACCCTGGCCACGCTCGACGGCCGGCTCCGGCTACGGAACCACAAGCCAGGCAGCCTCCTGGACCACCAAAAATGGAGCTGTACCAGATCACTGATGGCCTCATGGAACACCTCACCCCGCTCATCGGCATCGCCGCCCAACTCGCCATCCTCGACCGCACTGAAGCCCTCGCCCTCGAGATGCTGCACGACGACCGCCCGCTACCTCGGCCTGGCGCAGGCGTCTGGAAGCGAGATCGTTAACGCCTGATACGGCCCTGCCAGATGAGCTCTCCCGCTTGCCACTGCCCGGAGCGAGTTCCTGGAGTATGGGGGGTAGCGGTATGCGCGTCGGGGGCTGGGGCAGCCGCTCCTGCGTACGGGCGAGGCATTGGCACGGAACGCCGAGCCGTGTCAGTGGCCCTCGTTAGGCTCAAGGGCTGTGATCAAAGAGAACTATCCGCAGGCTCACGGGCACCTGCAGAAGGCACAGCAGGCAAAGGCAGAGATGGCGTCGCTCTGGAGCACACTGCTCGATGGAGACCTTGTCGAGGAGAGTGTGGTCACGCACCCGGACGGTTCGGGGGTGATCAGTGCGTGGCTGGCGTGGCCCGCAGGGCGGCAGGAGGAGCTGACCGAGCTGTTCCGTGGGTGTGTGCAGGAGCTGTGGGCGTGCCTGGACGCGCTGGTGGAGGAGTCGGTCGAAGCGTTCAGTGTTCTGCAGAGGGTGCGTCGGCCAGAACGTAGCCGCTTCTTCCCGGTCGCCGATTCACCGGAAGGGTTTCAGGCACTTTTGGCAGAGTCCTGCATGGACGGGACGTTGCGGTCTCATGTGGCGATGGTGCAGGACTGTCAGCCCTTCCAAAGCGACGACAGCAACGAGATCATCGACCGGCTGAGGACGTCGCTGGGCCACCTGGTCGAGTGGGAGGCAGCTCTCGCTGCTGGCGCACTGATGAGCGCGTGGGCCACTCCTGTCGAGCCGCAGGTTCACGCGGCTGCACCCGCTGTACTGCAGGACGTGGAGGCAGAACCGCCGGGTGGTCTGGACGCGGAGCGGGTCCTGGCTCGCTACCAGCTGAGCTCGTTCCAGCACGGCTGCGCCGTGGAAGCGCAGGCAGGCACCTACGTCGACTTGTGTTTCGTCGAGGGCTTCACTCCCACTGCCATCGAGGACACCTTCGATCGCCAACTGACACGGGTCGTAGAAGCAGTGGCCAGGTTCGCCGTCTCGTTCGCCTGGCTTTCCAGCAAGGTCCCGGGCAGCCGAAGGGTTCTAGCCCACTCTGGCCTTGGCGAACGAGACACGTGGGTGGAAGCGGCCCGTTCGTCCCGGTGCTGGTCTCCCGAGGAACTCGCCGCGCTGGCCTCCTCGGACATCGGCCTGGGGCGGGTGGAGGACGCCGACAGGCTCACGCTGATGGTGAGCACCGCGGGCGGGGTGTATGAGCGGGTCGTTCCGAACGCGACTCCTCTGCGCGGTCATGAACGTCGAGGTTTGGCCGCGGAAGTGGCTGTGCAGGATGCTGCCGCGACGTGGGGTCTGCCGGACTTCGTGATGGTTCCCAGTGTGGAACGCAAAGGCCGCGGGGTCAGGGAGATCAGCGATGGTCTGCTGGTCGTCGGCGATCGCGGCGTGGTTGTGCAGATCAAGGCGCGCGAAGGTGAGCCCGGTACGCGCGAAAAGGAATCGTCTTGGGTGCTCAAGCAGCTCACAGCGGCGGGCAAGCAGATCCATGGCACCGTGCGGCGGCTGAAGATGCAGAGCGTACAGATGACGAACGGGAGGGGACGCAGTATCCACATCGACAGCCATGCCATCGAATGGGTCGGGGTCACGATCATCGAGCACCCCACTCCCCCGTCAGACGTGGCCGTCACCACACAGGCGGGTGCAACACCGGTGATTGCTCTGCTGCGCCGCGACTGGGAGTTCTTGTTCAACCAGCTACGTTCCACCCACGCCGTAGTCGCCAACCTGCACCGGGTCAGCGGCTCGGCGCCTGTTCTGGGCGCCGAGCCGGAGCGCTACTACGAGCTGGCGGCCGCGGACGCCGCCGCGACTCCGGGACCCGTTGATCCGGACTGGGCGAGGCGCGGGGGACGGCCGTACAGTGTGCCGCTTCTGCCTGCCGCGCCGGCAGGTAGTGACGATGACGAGGCGCACACCATGGTGCGCATCATGCTCGAGGACGTGGCCACTAGCATCACTGGACCCGACGAGTGGGAACCCTGGCAACGCGTCCTGTCTTCCCTTGACAGCCTGCCCGTCGGGTACCGCACGGATCTGGGCCGTTTCTTGCTCCATGCCCTGGTCGGCGTCAACGACGCCGAAGCGGGGAGCACTGCGTGGCGGATGCGCACGTTCATCGCCGGACCCGACCAGGACCAGCTCGGGTTCGCCGTCTGCTCTGCCCTGACCGATCAGACCCGCGCCGCGTTCTCCGCTTGGCTGCAGCTACGCCACCATGAACGCGGGGAGCGTGCAGACCTCGCCCATCTCACATCCGTAGGAGTCCTCCTCACTCCCCGAACGGACGGCTACCGCGAGTGGGACACTACGGTGCAGGCGATCAGCGGCGACCCGGAGCTGACAGAAGCCGAACTCAGCACCTACCGAGACCTCTTCAACACGTCCAAAGCCTGACAGGAGAAGCCACCGATGCTGACCCGATGGTTGTCTATGCCTCAACGGTCGCTTGGAGCGCCTTGGATCGGCGGGGGAAGGTAGGGTCGCGTTATGGCCGACGAGCTTCATTCAAAGCTGCTGGCGTACGACCGAGCCGTGCAGTTTGCGGCGGGTGCCTCTGACTTGGCCCTGGGGTCGGACGAGCGTTGGGCGCGTGGTGTCGCTGGTGAGCAGCTGGCCGCGCATGCCCCAAGCGATCGGTTGGATCCGTTGTGTTCGACATGCGGGACGCGGTGGCCCTGCCGAACCGCAGAGGGTGCCACGATGATGGCAGACCCGCGTTTCAACTGATCACCACCGCGCGGTTTGGCTGGTGGTCTGTCCCGCGTGGCTCACCGTCGTATGCCAGGGTGTCAGTGTGCTTGAGCCCTTTCTCAATACATCTGCGGGACTCTCATCCAACATGCGGCAGTGCAGGTCAGGCCCTTCAGACACCGACCCAACTCTTCCACCGCACGCCTCACCAATCCGCGGTATCGCAGGTCAAAGAGACGGCCTTACCGCAACAACTGAGAACTCACAGATGGCAGCGGGACGTGGAGGATTTTCCCTGCACGGTGGTGGAGGCGGACACGCCGGCTTTCGCCGGAGAGCGCCTACCCGGGCATGGACCACGGCCGTCAACATGGTGGACGCCGGGCACGCGGAGAACCACCTGGACATTGTCGATAGCGTCCTGGAGGTGGCTGACCTGGTGATCGTGACCGTCTCTCCTCTCAAGTCGGACTACGTGCGGCTGACGCGATATGAGCGCGGAGTGTCGCTGGCCAAGATGATCCGGCGCTCGTTGCGGGATTTCGGTGAGCCTCCGGCGACGGTCGTGCTGCTGAACCAATGCAACGTGTCTTCGAGCAAGCTGATGGAGTACGCGGAGCTGCTGGCGAACGGCAAGGCGGACGGCACGCTGCCGAAGTGGGACGTGTTGAGCATCCGGATCCCCCTGTACGTGGGCATCGCGAACGCGGTGGGCTCCCCGTGCGACCGCCGCGACCGGAGATGCGCCCGGACAGGGCGCGGGCTTTCGTGGCAGCGCTGATCCCGGAGCCGGTGGAGCTGGAGAGTGCAGGGCCGCTGACCGTGAGGGAGCAGCAGGGCCTGGCGCGGATCCATGAGGCGCCTGATCGGTACGGCAACGCGCGGTGGATGCGGGGCATGGCGCTCGCGGCGGCGTTCAGCCGGCGGCCGTACCAGGGTGAGGGCGGGACGCGGACGCGTCAGGAGTACCTGGACGACGAGTGGGATGGCATGAGCGAGACCGCCGCCTGCCGGGAGCTCCGGGAGTGGCCGCTGCCGCGCTGATCGCCGAGCTGCACGGGCGGCCGGTGGCCGACTCCCGTGTCCGGGCCCTGGTCGACGTCGCTGACGCGCGCGGGTGGCGGCGGTGTACGTGGAGTTGCGCCGGTACGGCGCCGGCCTCCGGGCAGCGGGTCACCGCTGCGGTGGTGGACAGCCTTGCGGCCTTCCTCGAGGCTGGCTGTGCGCTCCCGGCCGCCGAGGCCCAGGGCGAGGAGGAGGCGCTGGACGAGCTGTTCAGCGCCCGGCAGCTCCCCTGCCACAGGCAAGGCCTCGAAAGCGCCGGTGAAGACCGGGAAGAAGAGCGCGGCAGCGGGCGTGGTGGTGCCTTCGGCCGTTATTTCCAAATTGGGGCTGGCGGCTGAGCGAGGAGCAGAACCAGCGGCTGAGTGCGTGGAGGTCCGGGGCCCGCCCGGACGACGTCTTTGAGACCGTTCTCGATGTCCTCGCGAGCGCCCTGCCGGCCGCGGCAGGGACGCGCCGCAGGGCTGAGATCGACATGCCCGAGGGTCCAAATTGGGGGATGGCGCCTCTGGCATGTCGGAAGACGCCGGACATCGGGCGGATCGGTCACGGCGCCCCAGCGGGCGGGCCGTCGGTCCGGTGGTGACCGATCAGTCACCGCGTCCTGGGGTCGGTCACCGACCGGCGCCAGTCGGTCGCATGCCGGGTCAGAACGCTGTGGTGAGTGTGGTGGTGAGTACGTGCGGGGCATGGTAAGTCGGGCTGCAGCACGCGCTCACCATGCCCCTTCGGTCAGCGAGTGCCGAAAGCCTGGACCTCGACCACGCGGACGGTGAACGGGGTGGTGCGGGTCTCCGTCAGGGTGCCGGCGTCGCCGAGGGCGGGCGCCGACCACTCCACGGTCCAGGTCGCCGTGGCGCTGCCCTTGTAGTGCTGGCCGGGCTTGTCGTAGGCGGCCTGCTCGTAGCGGTGGCCACAGGTTGGGGACCTGCTCTTGCCGTGGTCGGGTGTGTACGGGGTGCCGGGTCCGGCGCAGGTGACGGTCTTCCCGTCGCCCATCACCCAGCGGACCGACGTCACCTTAGCGGTGGCGGTCACGGTGACGCTGCCGGCGGTCGCGGACGCTGCCCCTTGTACCAGCGAAACGTCCGCCAAGGAGCAGCCTCCTCAAGAAGACCCACCGGCACGTCAGTCCACGGGTGGTCCTCGACCAACCCACCGTCGCGGCGGCGGAAGCCAACCGTGGCAGCCGCACCGTCCATGGCACCCCCATCTTTGGCGATTTCACTCAGCCGCCAAGGTGCCCGCCTCCCGAGCAGGAGGCGGGCACGTTCCGGCTTCGTTCACCCGAAGAGCGAGTGCGCTGAAAAGCAAGTCTCAGAAGCGCTGCACAAGTGCTGCTGATGTGCAGTCATCTATGAGAACTGTGAAGTGGATTTTGAGACCTACAGGTGCGGTCAGGCACCGATGCCGATGGCGGAGACGTAGGCGTAGGCGTTGTAGTCGGAGTCGAGGTCGCTGATGACGTCGTCCCAGATTTCGTCTATGAGTGATTCGTTGCGGGTGGCCCAGGCGTCAACGAGGTCGGCCCAGATGTATCGGACGGTGATCGAGCGGTCGCTGAGGGGGCGACGGTACTTGGCTTCCACCCGGGTCTGGTCGACGGGGTAGATCTCCATTCGCCGGCCGCGGCCGTTGTTGTCGAGGTGGCGGGCGAGCCAGCCGGACTTGATGAGGTTTTCGCGGCGGCGGGTCCAGTAGGCGGCGTCGATCCGTTCCCGGCTCGCCTGCGAGGGGGTGGCCTTGCCGCTCATCCAGGAGCGCAGGGTGCGGGGGGTGACGCCCTGTTCGGCCAGGGCGGTGCGGCCGGCGGCGCTGTCGAGGTAGCGCAGCCGGGCTTTGAGGCCGCGGCGGGAGGTGACGGGCGAGGCGATGCCGGAGGAGTGGACGATCCTGTTGAGTTCCAGGATCAGTGCTTCGCCGCCCTTCATGCCGCGGGCGTTGTTCTTGTTCCATTCGCCCCATCGGGCCCACAGGTCCGGAGATCCGGCCATCAGCGCTTACCCCCCAGAACGTAGGTGTTCTTTTCCTTGACCTGGTTCAGGTCAAGGCCTTCGGGGAATACCGTGCGCCAGTCTCCGGCGACGTGGAGTTCGTCAGTTCCGGAGATCTCCACGATCTGAAGTCCGGCGCGGTGGGCCTTGTGTGCCTTCATCCAGAGATTTGCGAAGGCTTTTGCGCGGATGATGTGCATCCAGTCCGGTCGGCGCAGTTCGCGATTCGCGCTGGACTCGCCGATGGTGGACACGAATTTAGAGTACATGGCCTTCACATAGGCCACGGTCAGTTCGTCGCCTTCGGCGAGCGCGGTTTTCCGGGTTTCGGCGAGGGCCCGGCGGAGCTTCTCCAACAGGGCTTCAGTGGCACCGGAGACGAGTGACCGGTGGAGGACCGGGGCGTCGGCGAGGCCCTGGCGGGTGCAGTCGAGCAGCAGGCGCAGCGTGGACTCACTGACCCACAACTCCCCCGGCTCGATGCGGTTGCCCAGTGGGTTCGGCAGGTCGGGGTGGTCCCACTCGGGCGGGGTGATGAGGTGGACGCCCGACTTCTTCGGGTCGTGGACGCCGCTGGTGTCCTCGCGCAACTGGCCGATCGGCAGCCAGCACTTGAGCGCGGACAGGTAGGCGGCGTTCATGTCCAGGGCCGTGACCTCGAGCCGTATGCCGGCCTTCGCCGCCTTCAGGATGGCGGCGTTGCGCCACTTCGGGCGGCCTTCCCAGATCTCGTCCGCGCCCTTCTGCGAGCGCTTGCGCAGAATGTCGTGGGTGGGCGGGAACTCGGAGTGCTCGTAGCGACCGCCGACCCGGGAGGCTTTCAGCAGCGCCATCACGTCCGGGATCGCGGCCTTGATGAGCGCGGCCTGCGCCGCCTCCGCGTCGCCGGCGCACTCGTCCAGAACCTCGTGCACCCGGCCGGTGATCTGCCCGACCAGCGTCCCGGAGGCATACGAGGGAGCGGCACGCCGCGCCAGGGTGGGCACGGGCGGGGCGGTGGTCTCGGGCGCTGCAGTCGGCGCCGGCCGTTCCTCCGCGGGTTGCGGGGCCTGGTCGGGCTCTCTGTCGGCTTCGGGCGCGGGGGCCGGGGCGGGTGGTGCTGGGGCCGGTTCGGTCATGGTGGTGGTCGCGGCGGCGGTGGCGGCCGCGCACTCGTCGACACTCAGGTGCTGGGGGAACCCATCGACTTCGTCGCCGGCCGGCTGTCCGCACAGCACACACGGTCGCAGGGTCACCGGCGAGTCGGTTCCGGCCGGCCGAGGGGGCTCGCCGACCGGGAGCGGCCCGGCGGGTGTGGTCGGCGGCACGGGTGGCGTGAGGCCAGGTTGTGCGGCCGCAGCGGGTGCGGGCATGTCGGTAGGGCGCAGGCCCGGGATGGCACCGTGGAGTACGCCGACCGCGTGGGTGGGTCCGGCAAGCAGGTCCAGAACGTGCAGGCGGTAGTGAGCGGCGAGCAGGTCGACGTCGTCCAGGCCCCAGTGCTGCTTGCCGGACTGCTTGCGGGAGACCTGCGCCTGGGACTGTCCGAGTCCGGCGGCCAGGTCGTTCTGGCGCTCACCGGTCCGCGTCATCAGCGCGGCGACCGTGAGCCTGAGGAGTTCCTCGGTAGCCATCATGATGCAACTCTAGCTTCCCTGATGCGGATTTCGTATATTTCCAGGATGGCCTCTCCCAGCCTCCACACGCTTACCACCGTCATCGCCGGATTGGCCCTGCTTTGGATCTCAAGCGCGGTCGAAGGGCACGTCAAGCGAATCAAAATGCTCAAGCGCCAGACGCTCGGCCGGGCGGACTTCAACCTCCTGCGCAAAAAGTGCTGCTGGCGTGACGGATGTGTCCATGCGAAAGCCGGATCCAGCGGGGCCTACTCAGAATGCCGTTCGCGCGTCACAGGTGCGGCCACCCCGTGAGCCGCCTCTTACTCCCGCCGGTTCGGCCACAAGGACCTCGGGCGCTCCGGCGGCACCTGTTGTCGTGACGGCCGCCCTTGCTGCAACCGGCCAGGCCACGCCAACCGAGAATCACATCCCAGGCCCACCGCTGACGAAGTGACTGGCTGTTACCGCACCACGGAAAGGGCCAGAACTCGTCCTCGGAGCGAGACCCAACCCCGTGGTAAGTCCTCATAGCCTCACAGAAGACACACCCACCAGGGAAAACGCCTGTGAGCCTCACACCCCACAGACGTGAGAGGCACATGCCAGTCCAATCACCACCGACGCACGCCGGAGGCGCGCACGAGTCGCCGAGGCGGCTCTGGTTAGCCTGGCTCGTTGAGCAGCTGGAAGGACCACGACGACTTCCACGCCAACGCCCGCGCCCTGGGTTCCGCCGCCGAGCAGACGAGGACCGATGCCGAAGGAGCCTCCAAGTGACCTGGGGGCGTCTGGAGGAACGGGATGCACGCCTGATTTGCCTGCCCGCGCGGTCGGTGGCGATGAGCTCATGGTTGGCGGTGCGGGGAACTCTGACGCGCGAACGGGAAGTCCGGGCGGACACGCTGCTGGCAGCGTTCTCAGCTGGCTGACCAAGGTCAACTTGACCTGTTAGCCACATGCGGTGTCTTTCTGCGACAGCCAGAGTGAGGTCAGGATGATTCCCGCAGGAGCAGGGAGCCGGCCTGAACCGGGTCCTCGACGCCCTGGGACCATCCCCGCGAGTGCGGGGAGCAGGGGTCGACACCGCGGTGCCGAGAAACCACCCCACTAGACGAGTAAACAGCAGGCGAGCGCTGCCCAGAACCGGTTGGAACCACCGGGACTGTCCCGCAGACGGGGGAAGCCAAACTCCTGACCAGCTTTCCCCGCGCCCTCTCTCAGGGGGCAGGAGAAATACCTCGTGGTGAGGTGGTGGTGCGTGATCACACCGCTGCCTCGGAGCACTCACCACGTTGGATCCGGCGTCAATCCCATACGACCGAAGGGCTGGCACAGCACGCCCGCAGGTCCTCCCCTCAACCGCAGCTGCCCGATCATGGGCACGGGATCGGGCAGCTGCGGCGACTCAACCGAGCAGCACGGGGAGGGGTGTCCTGGCGGAGAATGTCGATGTCGCTTATGCATGCCGTCGACAGGGGATCATCGCCCATTTCGAAATGCTAGTGGGAGCAGGTGCGAGAGAGCTGAGGCGACAGTGTCCAGACGCCGGGCAGCAGCGGAGAAGGGGTCGGTAGGGGCCTTGCTGGCGATCGACAGCCAGGCGGTGTTTGGCCTGGGTCCCGGCGGCAGTGAGGGACTCTTCCAGGGAGCGAGTCTCGATGACTCAATGGCATCGCCCCTTGTGAGCCTGCGATTCGAAGACGTGGGGCCGCAGCGGCGCCTTCGAAGACGTGGCAAGGTACCTCGCCACGACCGCTCCCATGGCCGCGCAGACTGAGGGTGGGAATTCGTGGTGGAAGGCAGAAAGGCATCCGCACGACGGGAACCCATGGCCGGTCTGTCACTCTGGTGGTCCTGTCATGTCGGCGGACATCGGCATGATTCCGGTGTTCTGCCGCTCTCCTGAACCGTGTTGGAAGAGGTCTGAGATTCCCTCCTCGGCAACTTGCGCCTGGATCCGGTCCACTTCCCCAGCCGTCAGGTGAAAGCCTGTGGAACGGCTCCGCTGCTGTCCGGGACACGTGACCGTGCAGTCGACTCCGCTGCCGGCGTCGACGAGGGTCACACACATGTGCAGGGGCCAGTCGCAGCCCTGAGTCCCTCGCTCGAGGTGGAGATGGCGGCGGAGCGCGGCGAGCCGGTGATTCGTGGGCAGGGTGCGTCGGGCGCGGCAGTGGGCGCAGCGCATCAGGTGTGCGGTGCTGCCCTTCAGGGTCAAGAAGTCCTTGCCGTGGCCCTCCATGGTGTTGCAGCTGCCGCACAGGGGTCCTCGGATAAGGCCGTGGTCGTGACAGTGGTCCCAGACGGCGGCTGGCCGTGGCGGCTCGCACAGTGCGCACAAGTAGTCCTCAGCCTGGGGCCCACTCTCACGAACTTTGGCGTAGGTCTGGCCGTCGAGCTGCTGTCGGTAGTTGAGTAGCGTGGCCTGGGCGCAGGTGGGGCACAGTACCTTCCAGCCGCTGCTGGTTGCCGCACGGCGGCCGGTATCGGTGACGCCGATACCGCAGACGGTGCACGGTGTGGGGGTGTGGCTGAGCTTCTCGTCGGTCTCATCTCTGCGGTCGAGGATGAATGCGAGCGTCTGGGGAATGAGCCAGGTGTCGTCCGTCCAGACCAGGGAGGCTATGGGCCGGACGCAGGCAATGGTGTGCTGGGCACTCTGCTCGCGTAATGCATCTGCGGTCAGACCGCATCGAAGGCCCCAACTCTTTTCGTACCCGCGCTCCCATACCACCCCGCAGGAACAGCCGGTCTCGTGATGGGCGGCGCGGGCGGCTGTGTCGATCCAGCTCTGGATCTGGGCGCGCCATCCGGTCGGTTCGTGCCGGCTGCCGCCCTGTCTGTCGGCGCCGCCGGGGCGGGGGTCTACCAGATCGTCCGGATCCCAGGCCAGGGCGACGATCGCGCGTCCTGCGGTTCGGACGTCCGACTCGACGAACTTCCATCGGTTGGACATCTTGTAGGCGCGTACCGGCTGATGTCCGAAGAAGACGAAGTCGTGTCTGGCGTCCCGGTTGTACTTGTACCGGAAACGGTCCGGCGCCATGGGGATCAGGCAGTCGCGTGTCTCATCGGCCAGAAAGGTCGCGGCCAGCTGTGGAGTGATCACGGCGCCAGCCTTCCATCCGCCACTGACAACAAGGCCTGGACTTCTCCTCCGGCAGCAGGGAGTCAAACCGGCTGAGGCACCCCCAGTCCGAAGAACTGCCTTGTCTATGGATCACGCATGCCGCGTGCATGTCCCCATCCCGTAGCCTGCGGCTGGATTTCACTGCTGTGTGATTCCAGACGGTGTCCGCCGTACAGCACCCGCCGTCTGAGCGCGCTTGACTGTGAGTCTCGCCTTCATGCCTTCGTCAGGTGGTCCAGATCGAAGGGGATGAGAGCGTTGCGGTTGCCTTCGTCGTCGGGTCGCCAGTTGGCGATCACAGCCTTCTGGAACCAGGGTTCGGGCAGGTTCGCGTGGTCGCTGACGATGATCTGCAAGTTGCCTGCGTTGAGTTGTATCACTTCGTCGAGGAGCGTGAAGTAGGCGGTGACGGTGGTCCAGTCGGCGTCCTGGACCTTTGGAGGCGTCTCGGAGCTTCTCTGGGAAGAAGTCCTGTGTGGGTTGGTCGAGCACGAGGAAGCTGGGGACGGGGCGGCTCTTGCTGCGCAGATAGGTGTGCAAGGCCAGGTGGGCAACGAGGTGGTAGCCGATGTGCTTCTTGGCGCTGCCGATGCGCCGGATGGGCCGCTTGCCGTCAGGGCTTCTGACGACGACGCTGAGGAGGTTCAAGCTGATGCTGACCTCGGTTGCGTTCGCCGCTTGCCCGAGGTTGAGGCGTTTGGCCCAAGCGGTCATGTTGACCGCGATGTCGGCCAGGCAGCGCTCGGTCTCGGCGGCGACATCGTCCTCGCCGACGAGAACCTGGAGCACGGCGGCACGGTCCTTGGCCAAGTCGAGCTCGTGGCGCAGCCTGCTGATGTCACTGTCCGACCCGGTGCGGCTGAGGGCCTCGGCAATCCGCCCTTGGATATGGGCGATGCGCATCTGCTGTTCTTGCAGATTACGCATGCGCTCGTCGCTGGTGTGCAGTTCTCGGAGCTGGGCCCGTTGAGCCGGAGGCGTTCAGCGACGGCGGCGCGCTCTGCCTGCAGGACGCGGCGGTGCTCCTCGCGGACAGGCTGGAGCGTCTGTGCGCGGGTAAGTGCCTGTTTCTGAACCTTACTTGTGAGCGGTTTGGTGCCACGCTGTCGTGCTATCCGAGGGTCTTCTGCCTGAGCAGTCAATGCTCAATGAGCATCGAGGCCCTCACCTCCTAATGATGTTGTCAAGCTGCAGTGGTGACGGGGAGGTTGCTTTGGTAGCACTGTCCGTCACGGATGAGAGCCCACAGGACGTTCA
>NZ_JBFAYA010000049.1:0-17799 GCF_040681095.1 Streptomyces sp. NPDC051909
ACCGTCAGGTGTTGTGCTTCTTGCGGAATGGCTGTCCGGGGCCGACCGGGGTCGGTACTCACGTCGGACAACTCGGAGAACACTACGGATCGGGGAATCCGGTGTCAACCCAGGGCCTTGGGCGTACCCTGTGCGTATGACGACGCATGCGCACAGCACTCAGTGGTGGGCCGCCTGACCGGCGGCCCGTAGCTCACGCATGCAGACAACGGCCGCCGCCTCGGCGGCCGTTCGCGTATCCCCCTCCGGGAGTCCGGCCGACGGGCCGGCGGTGCTCAGACCAGAGAGCAGCAGGAGAGAGGGAGAACGACGCTCATGAAGCGGATCTTCAGTGGGGTCAAGCCGACCGGGCACCTGACGCTGGGCAACTACCTCGGGGCCGTACGGCAGTGGGTCGAGGTGGACCAGTACGCGGCGGACGCGCTGTTCAGTGTGGTGGACCTGCACGCGCTGACCGTGGAGCACGATCCGGCGCGGGTGACGCGGCTGAGCCGGCAGGCGGCGACGTTGCTGCTCGCCGCGGGGCTCGATCCCGAGCGGTGCACCGTGTTCGTACAGAGCCATGTGGACGAGCACGCGCGGCTCTCGTATCTGATGGAGTGCGTGGCCACGGACGGCGAGATGCGCCGGATGATCCAGTACAAGGAGAAGAGCGTGCGGGCCCGGGAGTCCGGGCAGGGGGTGCGGCTTTCGCTGCTCACGTATCCGGCGCTGATGGCGGCGGACATCCTCGCCTATGCGACGGACGAGGTGCCGGTGGGTGAGGACCAGACGCAGCACGTGGAGCTGGCGCGGGACCTGGCGGTGCGGTTCAACCAGCGGTACGGGCATGTGTTCACGGTGCCGAAGGCGACGCATCCGGTGGTGGCGGCGCGGGTCATGGACCTGCAGGACCCGACCTCGAAGATGGGGAAGTCGCACGAGAACGGGGCCGGGATCGTCTATCTGCTCGACGACGCGGACACCGTGCGGCGGAAGATCATGCGGGCGGTGACGGACAGCGGGCGGGAGGTCGTCTACGACCGGGAGGAGAGTCCGGGGGTGGCGAACCTGGTGGATCTGCTGGCCGCCGCCACCGGCTGCCGCGGTCTGGCCGAGCTCGCCGACACGTACGACTCGTACGGGGCCCTGAAGAAGGACACCGCCGAGGCGGTCATCGAGATGCTGCGGCCGGTGCGGGAGCGGCATGCCGAGCTGGCGGCGGATCCGGGGCACGTGGAGAAGGTGCTGCGGGCCGGGGCCGAGCGGGCGCGGGGGATGGCGCGGCCGGTGGTCGACCGGGCCTATCGGGCGATCGGGCTGCTGCCGGCGTTCTGACCGGTGCTCTGACGGAACGCGTTGCGGTAGTCGCGCGGGCTGGTGGCGAGGTGCGTGGCGAAGTGCTGGCGCATGGTGACCTCGCTGCCGAAGCCCGCGCGGCGGGCCACCTCGGGGAGGGGGTGGTCGGTGCGTTCGAGGAGCTTCTGGGCGGCGGCCACGCGCTGGACGATCAGCCAGCGGGCGGGGGTGGTGCCGGTGGTCGCCTGGAAGTGGCGGGCGAAGGAGCGGGCGGACATGCCGGCGCGGGCGGCGAGGCTCGTGACGGTGTGCGGCTCGTCGAGGTGGGCGAGGGCGTGGGCGCGTACGGCGGCGAGGGCGTCGGCGTCGCGGTCGGCGCGCGGGGTGGGGTGTTCGATGAACTGGGCCTGGGTGCCGGTGCGGAAGGGGGCCGTGACCATCGAGCGGGCGATGGTGGCGGCGACCTCGGCGCCGTGGGCCGTACGGACCAGGTGGAGGCAGAGGTCGATGCCCGCGGCCGTTCCGGCGGAGGTCCAGATGCCGGTGTCCTCGACGAACAGGGCCTCGGCCTCGACGGTCACCCGGGGGTGGCGGGCGGCGAGGGCCGGGGCGAGGCGCCAGTGGGTGACGGCTCGGCGGCCGTCGAGGAGGCCGGCGCGGGCGAGGACGAAGGCGCCGGCGCAGAGGGAGGCGACGGGGACGCCGGCGGCGTGGGTGCGGCGCAGGGCGTGGAGCACGGGGTCGGGGAGCTCGGTGTCGGGGTCCTCGATGCCGGGGACGAGGACGAGGTCGGCGGGGGTGAGCTCGTCGAGCCAGGCGAGCGGGCGGTCGGGGGTGAGGCTGAGGCCGCCGCGGATCGGGACGGGGGAGGCAGGGTCGGCCGCGGCGCGGCGCAGTTCGAAGGGCGGGACGCCGCGGCCGGTGCGGTCGGTGCCCCAGACCTCGGTGATGACGGAGACGTCGAAGGCGCGGATGCCGGGGAAGGCGAGGAGGGCGACGCGTTGCGACATGGCTGGCAGTAAACCATCGATCGATGGCCTTTGGACCCCTGGGGTGCGCGTGCGCGCGGCGGCAGGATTCAGGGCATGGAGATCACGGAGAACATCACGGTCGAGAACAACGCGGCGCTCATCGTCATCGACGTCCAGAAGGGCTTCGAGGACGCGTTCTGGGGTCGGCGGGACAACGCGGAGGCCGAGCAGAACATGGCGGCCCTGATCGACCGCTGGCAGGAGACGGGACGCCCGGTCGTCTTCGTACGGCACGACTCTCCGCGCCCCGGGTCGCCGCTGGCCCTGGGGACCGAGGGCAACGAGCTCAAGGACTTCGTCGAGGAGCGGCGGGGCAGGGGGACCGGGCCGGAGCTGTTCATCACGAAGACCGTGAACTCGGTGTTCTACGGCGAGCCCGATCTGGACACCTGGCTGAAGGAGGCCGGGATCGGGCAGTTCGTGATCGTCGGCATCCAGACCAACATGTGCAACGAGACGACCGCGCGGATGGGCGGGAACCTCGGCTACGACGTGCTGTTCCCGCTCGACGCGATGCACACCTTCGACCTGACCGGGCCGTTCGGCTGGAAGCAGACGGCGGAGGAGTTGACCCGGGCGACGGCGGTGTCGCTGCACGGCGGGAAGTTCGCCCGGGTCGTGACCACGGAGGACGTGCTGGCCGGGGCCAAGCCGTAGGGGCTCAGCCGTTGCCGGAGGCGAGCTCGCGGCTGCGGTCGCGGGCGGCCTCCAGGGCGGCGATCAGGGCGGCCCGTACACCGTGGTTCTCCAGCTCGCGGATGGCGGAGATGGTGGTGCCGGCCGGGGAGGTGACGGCCTCGCGGAGCTTGACCGGGTGCTCGCCGCTGTCGCGGAGCATCACGGCGGCGCCGATGGCGGCCTGGACGATGAGGTCGTGGGCCTGGGCGCGGGGCAGGCCGAGGAGGATGCCCGCGTCGGTCATGGCCTCGACCAGGTAGTAGAAGTACGCCGGGCCGGAGCCGGAGAGGGCGGTGGCGGCGTCCTGCTGGGACTCGGGGACGCGCAGGGTCTTGCCGACGCCGCCGAAGATCTCCTCGGTGTGGGCGAGGTGGTCGGGGGTGGCGTGGCTGCCGGCGGAGATCACCGACATGCCCTCGTCGACGAGGACGGGGGTGTTCGGCATGACGCGGACGACCGGGGTGCCGGCGGCCAGCCGCTCCTCGATGAAGGCGGTGGTGATGCCCGCGGCGGCGCTGACGACCAGGCGGTCGGCGGCGACGTGCGGGGCGAGCTCGTCGAGCAGGCGGCCCATGTCCTGGGGCTTCACGGCGAGGATGAGGGTGTCGGCGCGCTTCGCGGCGTCGGCGTTGCTGACGGCCTCGACCCCGTAGCGGGCGTGCAGCTCCTCGGCGCGCTCGGCGCGGCGGGCGGTGACGAGCAGGTTGGCGGGGCGCCAGCCGGCGCGGATCATGCCGCTGAGGAGCGCTTCACCGATCTTGCCGGTGCCGAGGACTGCGACGGTCTGGGTCATGGCTCTGTTCACCTCGCCGGAGGGGGTACGTGCGGCCATCCTCGCACCGCGTCCGGTCCGGCGACGTGGCTGTCCGAGGGGCGGGCACGTGATCCGGTCACGCCGAGGCGGTCACGCCGTGCGGCGGCGGAGGGTGGCGGCGCCGAGGCCGAGGACGAGGACCGCGCAGCCGGCGACGACGAGGGCGTCGCGCAGGAAGTCGGCGGTGACGTCGGTGTGGCGGAGGACCTGGTTCATGCCGTCGACGGCGTACGACATGGGCAGGACGTCCGAGAGCGCCTCCAGGGCCGGGGCCATCCGGTCGCGCGGGGTGAACAGGCCGCACAGCAGCAGCTGGGGGAAGATCACGGCCGGCATGAACTGGACGGCCTGGAACTCGGAGGCGGCGAAGGCCGAGACGAACAGGCCGAGGGCGGTGCCGAGCAGCGCGTCGAGCAGGGCGACGAGGAGCAGCAGCCAGGGCGAGCCGACGACGTCGAGGCCGAGGAACCACAGGGCGAGGCCGGTGGCGAGGACCGACTGGACGACGGCGACGAGGCCGAAGGCGAGGGCGTAGCCGGCGATGAGGTCGCCCTTGGCCAGGGGCATGGCGAGGAGGCGTTCGAGGGTGCCGGAGGTGCGCTCGCGCAGGGTGGCGATGGAGGTCACCAGGAACATGGTGATCAGCGGGAAGATGCCGAGCAGCGAGGCGCCGATGCTGTCGAAGGTCTGCGGGCTGCCGTCGAAGACGTAGCGGAGCAGGAAGAGCATCACGCAGGGCACGAGCAGCATCAGCGCGATCGAGCGCGGGTCGTGGCGGAGCTGGCGCAGGACGCGCGCGGCGGTGGCGAGGGTGCGGTCCGCGTTCACGGCGTCTCCTTGGTGGTGGTGGCGGTACGGGTCCGGGCGCGGGCGGCGGCGGCGTCGACGAGGTGGAGGAAGGCGTCCTCGACGGTGGCGGTGTCGTTGCGGCGGCGCAGCGCCTCGGGGGTGTCCTCGGCGAGCAGCTCGCCCTCGCGGAGCAGGAGCAGCCGGTGGCAGCGCTCGGCCTCGTCCATGACGTGCGAGGAGACCAGGAGCGTGGTGCCGCGGTCGGCGGCGATGCGGTGGAAGAGGTCCCACAGGTCGCGGCGCAGGACGGGGTCGAGGCCGACGGTGGGTTCGTCGAGGACGAGGAGCTCGGGGGTGCCGAGCAGGGCGACGGCGAGCGAGACGCGGCTGCGCTGGCCGCCGGAGAGGCGGCCGGCGAGGGCGTCCGCGTGGGAGGTGAGGTCGACGTCCTCGACGGCCCGGTCGACGGCGGCGCGGCGTTCGGCGCGGTGGGCGCGGCCGGGGAGCAGGATCGCGGCGAAGTAGTCGAGGTTCTGCCGGACGGTGAGGTCGTCGTAGACGGAGGGCGCCTGGGTGACGTAGCCGATGCGGGAGCGCAGGGCCGGGTCGCCGGCGGGCCGGCCGAGGATGTCGAGGGTGCCGGTGACCTTGGCCTGGGTGCCGACGATGGCGCGCATGAGGGTGGTCTTGCCGCAGCCGGAGGGGCCGAGGAGGCCGGTGATGCGGCCGCGGGGGACGGTGAAGTCGAGACCGCGGAGGACGGGGCGGTCACCACGGACGACGGTGAGCCCGGACGCGGTGATGGCGGCGTGCGGGGCGACCGGCAAGGCCTCCCCGGTTTTATTCATCATGCGATGAATAGTGGGCCCGGGGGTGCGGAACGTCAAGAACCCCGGACGGCGAACGTCCGGGGTTCTCGGAAGAGGTGGGGATCAGCCGCGCTTGGGCTTCCTGCGGGCGGACGGGCGGCCCGCAGGGTTGCCCGTGCTCTTCGCGCGCCGCTTCTCGAAGCGCGTGACGGCCTCCTCGTACTCCGCGCGCCGCAGCTTCTCGCCGGGCGCCTCGCTGAGGCTGCGGAAGAAGTAGGCGAGGAGGGAGCCGAGGAAGCCGATGACCTTCAGACTGCGCAGGGCATCCTCGCGGGCCGGGTCGGCCGGGCGGCGGACGAAGCCCTCCCAGGTCTTGCGGAAGGCGATCGCGCTGCAGATCGCGAACATCACGACCACCAGCGTGTTCACGAAGCCGCCGACCTTCGCGATCTCCAGGCCCTGGTAGGCGAAGCGCAGCACGAAGCAGCCGGCGACCGCGGCGACCAGCGAACCGGCCGCCACGCCGGCCCGGCGCAGCCCGTAGTGGCCGCTGTGGTCCAGCCAGGTCGTGCCGAAGAAGCGGAGCTCCTCGGGCTGCGGCCCGGCGGGGGTGGCACCGGCGGTCCTGCTCTGCTTTTCCTCGCTCACGGGGTCGATTATCCCCGGGCGGCGGAAAATCGCCGTGAGGCCGTAAGACCAGCAGGCCGTGAGGCCGTGAGGCCGTGAGGCCGTGAGGCCGTGAGCAGGCGGCCAGCAGCGAGACGTCAGCAGCGGGAGGCGACGAGGCCGTCGCTGCCCGTGTGCACGTACGCGTCGGAGACGTACTCCGCCCCGTCGTCGATCTTGTCCCAGATGTTCGTGGTGCCGTACGGACCGTTGACCCACGTGCCGTACGTCTGGCAGTAGACCGGCACCGTGACCCCCAGCGGCAGGGTGCGGATGATCGGGTACTGGGTGCCCGGGCCCGAGCGGACGTTGAGCCGGACCCCGGGCGCGACCGGGTAGCGCTGGATGCTCATGGTTTCCTCCCCCGTCGGCCGAAAAGCGCTCCCCAGTGAAGCGCTCCGCCGAATTTCACTCTCTGCGACGCGCAGGCTAGCAAGCCCCACCGACATCGGCCGCGCCATCGACTAGGCTCCGTGCGTCGCGCGGGCGCGCGGACACCGACGGGGAACCACACGGGGGTTGGCGATGCCGCCGTTGCGCAGGACCGGTGCCGACCGGGAAGCGGAAGGGCCCGACTACGCGGGCGAGTACCGGCTCCAGGCCTGTCTCGGCGCCGGCGGCATGGGCGTCGTCCATCTCGCCACCTCCGCCTCGGGCCTGCGGCTCGCGGTCAAGGTGGTGCACGAACAGTACGCGGAGGACCCCGAGTTCAGGGCCCGCTTCCGGCAGGAGGTGGCCGCCGCGCGGCGGGTCAGCGGGGCCTTCACCGCGCCCGTCGTGGACGCCGACCCCGATGCCGTACGCCCCTGGATGGCCACCCTCTACGTGCCCGGCCCCACCCTCGCCGACCAGGTGAAGCGGAGCGGCCCGCTGTCCCCCGCCGCGCTGCGGCGGCTCACCGCCGGGCTCGCGGAGGCGCTGCGCGACATCCACCGCGCGGGTGTCGTGCACCGCGATCTCAAGCCGAGCAATGTGCTGCTCACCGACTCCGGCCCGAAGGTCATCGACTTCGGGATCTCCCGGCCCGTCGACAGCGATCTGCGCACGGAGACCGGGAAGCTGATCGGCTCGCCGCCCTTCATGGCGCCCGAGCAGTTCCAGCGCCCCAGGGAGGTCGGGCCCTCGGCGGACGTCTTCGCCCTCGGCTCGGTGCTCGTGCACGCGGCGACCGGGCACGGGCCCTTCGACTCCGACAGCCCGTACATCGTGGCGTACCAGGTGGTGCACGACGAGCCGGATCTGACGGGGGTTCCGGAGGAACTGGCGCCGCTGGTCGCGCGCTGCCTCGCCAAGGAGCCGGGCGAACGGCCCACGCCGGCCGAGATCATGGCGGCGCTGCTGCCGCCCTCGTACGACGCGGCCGCCTTCATACCGGCCCAGCGGCGCCCCTCCCTGCCCAGCGTGCCCCCGGCCGGGCCCGCCGCGCGCGGCGCCGCCGGCGGGCCCGCCTGGGACGCCGACACGCCGGTACGGGCCGCCGCGCCCGCCCCCGCGCCCCGGCGGCGCGGGCGGCTGCGCCGAGGGCCGCTCGCCGTCGCCGCCGTGCTCGTCCTGGCCGCCGGCGGCACCGTCGCCGCCCTCTCGTACACCGGCGGCCCCGAACCCGCCCCCCACCACCCCGCCGAGGCCGCGAAGGCCTTCAGCGGCTGGCAGACCGCCCTCCAGAAGAGCGGCGAACCGGCCGCCCCCGCCTGCGCCCTCGACGGCGGCGCGCTCTACTGCTCCGCGCGCGGGGTCGCCGCCGCCCGGCTCGACCCCGCCACCGGGCGGATCGTCTGGTCGCGCCCCGGGCCCGCCGACACGATGCCGCCGCCGGCTCCGGCCCCGCTGGCCGGCGGCCGGCTCGCCGCCGCCTCGTCGACCGGCGAGCTCCGCACGTACGGCACGGACGGCGCCGCCGGCTGGCAGCGGACCGCGAAGGGCCGCGCCGAGCGCGCCCGCGCGGCCGGGGACGTCCTCGTCCTCTCCGACGGCACCGCCGCGCTGCGCGCCGTCGACGCGGCCACCGGGCGGGAGCTGTGGCACCGCACGCTGCGCGGGCACCAGTACCCGGTGCCGGGCGCGTACGACCCGGCGACCGGCCTGCTCACCGTCACCGAGGTGCTCGTCGACGGGCACCACACGCGCGTGAGCACCGTCCGGCCGCGCACCGGCGAGATCGTCCGGCAGCAGCGGCTCACCGGCGCGCTCTCCCCCGCCGCCGAGGCGCAGGGCGGAGCCCTCGTCCTCGCCGCCGTGAACGGCGACGGGAAGGCGGAGGCCCTGGTGCGCTACGGCCTGGCGGACGGCTCGGTCCACCGGTCCGAGCTGCCCGACCTGTTCGACGACCCGTCCCTCGCCGCGCACGGCGATGTCGTCCACCTCCTCACGCCCAGCGGCCGGCTCGGCGCCGTCGACATCTCCGGGGAGCGGGGCCGCACCCTCTGGGACCTGGAGACGGGCACCGCGCACGTCTCCGCGCCCGTCGTCGACGCCGCCGGAGCCCGTCTCTACCTGTCCGCCTCCGACGGGCGCCTGCTCGCCGTCGACGCCCGGCGCGGCACCTTCCTCGGCCAGACCGGCCCGCGCCTCCACAACGGCCGCCTCTCCTCCGCCGCCGACATCCCGGCCCCGGTCCTCGCCGACGGCCGGGTGTACGGAACGGCGCCGGACGGCTCGGTCTTCGCGGTGGACGCGGGGGATCCGGGGGGCTGGTAGCGCCGCCCCGAGGCATCGCCCGGCCGCCCGGCCGCCCGGCACAGAACGGCGGTGGCCGGGACCCCTCACGGGTCCCGGCCACCGCCGTTCGTCGGTTTCCGGCCGTCAGCCCAGCTTCGTCACGTCCCGCACCGCGCCCTTGTCCGCGCTCGTCGCCATCGCCGCGTACGCGCGCAGCGCCGCCGTGACCTTGCGGGTGCGGTTCTTCGGGGCGTAGACGCCGCCGAGGGCCTCGCGGCGGGCGGCGAGGGTGGTGTCGTCGACGAGGAGTTCGATCGAGCGGTTGGGGATGTCGATACGGATGCGGTCGCCGTCCTCGACGAGGGCGATCGTGCCGCCCGAGGCGGCCTCCGGGGAGGCGTGGCCGATGGAGAGGCCGGAGGTGCCGCCGGAGAAGCGGCCGTCGGTGACGAGGGCGCAGGTCTTGCCGAGGCCGCGGCCCTTGAGGAAGGAGGTCGGGTAGAGCATCTCCTGCATGCCGGGGCCGCCCTTGGGGCCCTCGTAGCGGATGACGACCACGTCGCCGTCCTTGACCCGCTTGTTGAGGATCTTCTCGACGGCCTCCTCCTGCGACTCGCAGACGACGGCCGGGCCCTCGAAGGTCCAGATCGACTCGTCGACGCCGGCGGTCTTCACCACGCAGCCGTCGACGGCGATGTTGCCGCGCAGCACGGCGAGGCCGCCGTCCTTGGAGTACGCGTGGGCCGCGTCGCGGATGCAGCCGGCCGCCGCGTCCGTGTCGAGGGTCTCCCAGCGCTCGGACTGCGAGAAGGCCTCGGCGGAGCGGACGCAGCCGGGGGCCGCGTGCCACAGCTCGACGGCCTCCTCGGAGGGGGAGCCGCCGCGCACGTCCCAGTTCTTCAGCCAGTCCGCGAGGGACGGGCTGTGCACGGCGTGCACGTCCTCGTTGAGCAGACCGGCGCGGTGCAGTTCGCCGAGGATGGCGGGGATGCCGCCGGCCCGGTGCACGTCCTCCATGTAGTACGTGCCGCGCGGGGCGACGTTCGGGGCGACCTTGGCCAGGCACGGCACGCGGCGCGAGACCTCGTCCATGTCGCTCAGGCCGTAGTCGAGCTCGGCCTCCTGGGCGGCGGCCAGCAGGTGCAGGATCGTGTTGGTGGAGCCGCCCATGGCGATGTCGAGGGCCATGGCGTTCTCGAAGGCGGCCTTCGTCGCGATGCTGCGCGGCAGGACGGACGCGTCGTCCTCGTCGTAGTAGCGGCGCGTGATGTCGACGATCGTCCGCGCGGCGTTCTCGTAGAGGGCGCGGCGGGCGGTGTGGGTGGCGAGGGCGGAGCCGTTGCCCGGGAGGGAGAGGCCGATGGCCTCGGTCAGGCAGTTCATCGAGTTGGCGGTGAACATGCCGGAACAGGACCCGCAGGTCGGACAGGCGCTCTCCTCGATACGGAGGATGTCCTCGTCCGACACCTTGTCGTTGACGGCCTCGGAGATCGCGTCGACCAGGTCGAGCGTGCGGACGGTGCCGTCGACGAGGGTGGCGCGGCCGGACTCCATGGGGCCGCCGGAGACGAAGACCGTCGGGATGTCGAGGCGAAGCGCCGCCATCAGCATGCCGGGGGTGATCTTGTCGCAGTTGGAGATGCAGATCAGGGCGTCGGCGCAGTGCGCCTCGACCATGTACTCCACGCTGTCCGCGATCAGGTCGCGGGAGGGCAGGGAGTAGAGCATGCCGCCGTGGCCCATGGCGATGCCGTCGTCGACGGCGATCGTGTTGAACTCGCGGGCGATGCCGCCGGCGGCCGTGATGGCCTCGGAGACGATCCGGCCCACCGGCTGGAGGTGGGTGTGGCCGGGAACGAACTCGGTGAAGGAGTTGGCCACCGCGATGATGGGCTTCCGTCCGATGTCCGCGCCCGGTACACCGGAGGCGCGCATAAGGGCGCGGGCGCCCGCCATGTTGCGGCCGTGGGTGACTGTGCGGGACCTCAGCTCGGGCATCGTCGCTCGCTCCTCGTGATGGGTGTGTCTGGAGTCGAGCGTACGCTTCGACTCCAAGATCTGGACAAGGGTGTCCGCATGACGGACGGCGGAACCGCCCTTCGGTCAGGGCCGGGCCCCTTCGGTCAGGGCTGGGTCAGATAGCGCTGCAGCGTCGGCGCCACCTGGGCCACGATCGCCTCCGGCTCCGCCGAGGCCAGCGGCTCCACCTGGATCACATACCGCAGGATCGCGATCCCGATCATGTGCGAGGCCGCCAGCTCCGCCCGGAACTTCGGGTCCGGTACGTCGAGGTCGGCGGCGATCCGCTCCAGGAGCCGGCGCAGCACGAAGCCGCGCAGCACCTTGGCCGCCGCCTCGTGGGTCAGCGCCGAGCGGATGATCGCGAGCAGCGGGGCCCGGGTCGCCGGGTTCTCCCAGACGCCGATGAAGAAGCGGGCCAGGCGCTCGCCGATGGCCTCGCGCGGGCCCCCGATGATGGCCGGGACGACGGCCGTCGGCTCGAACGACACCTCGATCGCCGCCGCGAAGACCTCGTCCTTCGTGCCGAAGTAGTGGTGCACGAGCGCCGCGTCGACCCCGGCCGCCTTCGCGATGCCGCGCACCGAGGTCTTGTCGTAACCGCGCTCGGCGAACTGCTCGCGCGCCGCCTCCAGGATCCGTTCCCGCGCGCCCGGTCCGCCCTCGTCGACGGAACGGCGGGCGGGACGGCCACGGCGCCGAGGAGTCTCCTCGCTCACGCGCGCGTGCCCCGTGAGGCGGCGGCCAGGTGGAGCCGGGTGAAGGCCAGGGCCTCGGCGAGGTCGGCCTCGCGTTCGGCGGAGGACATCGCGCGCCGGGTGTTGACCTCGATGACGACATGCCCGTCGTAGGCGTTGTGGGCGAGGCGTTCGAGCAGCTCCGCGCACGGCTGGTTGCCGCGGCCCGGCACCAGGTGCTCGTCCTTCGCCGAGCCGCGCCCGTCGGCGAGGTGGACGTGGCCGAGGCGGTCGCCCATGCGGTCGATCATGGCGAGGGTGTCGGTGCGGGCGGTCGCGGTGTGGGAGAGGTCGATCGTGAAGTGCCGGTAGTCGTCCTTGGTCACGTCCCACTCGGGGGCGTACGCGAGCATCTCGCGGTCCTTGTACCGCCACGGGTACATGTTCTCCACGGCGAACCGGACGTCCGTCTCGTCGGCCATCCGCCAGATGCCGGTGACGAAGTCCCGGGCGTACTGCCGCTGCCAGCGGAACGGCGGGTGCACGACGACGGTCGACGCGCCGAGCTTCTCGGCCGCCGCCTGCGCGCGCTGCAGCTTGACCCACGGGTCGGTGGACCAGACCCGCTGGGTGATCAGGAGGCAGGGCGCGTGCACGGCGAGGATCGGCACCTGGTGGTAGTCCGACAGCCGGCGCAGCGCCTCGATGTCCTGGCTGACCGGATCGGTCCACACCATGATCTCGACGCCGTCGTACCCGAGGCGCGCGGCGACCTCGAAGGCCGTCGCCGTCGACTCCGGATACACCGAGGCCGTCGACAGGGCGACCTTCGCATCCGGGACGCGCACCGCTGGTTCTGCCACGGAGACAGGGTACGGGGCGGGGCCGGACCCCGGGGGGTGGTTCCGGTCACGCACCGGGACCGGCCCCGGTGCGGGGGCCCGCTCCCGCCCGTACCGTTCCCGCTCCTACCGCTCCCGCCCGTACCGCTTCCGCTACGGCAGGTGGTCCAGCCTCCGCAGGATCACGCCCTCCCGGAGCGCCCAGGGACAGATCTCCAGGCGTTCGACGCCGAAGAGGTCCATCGCGCCCTCGGCGACCAGGGCGCCGGCGAGGAGCTGGGCGGCGCGGCCCTCGGAGACGCCCGGGAGGAGGGCGCGCTCGGGCGAGGTCATGGCGGCGAGGCGGGGGACCCATTCCTCCAGGGCGGACCTGGAGAGGGTGCGCTGGACGTAGAGGCCCTCGCCGGAGCCGGGGGCGCCGGCGATGCGGGCGAGCTGCTTGAAGGTCTTGGAGGTGGCCACCACGTGGTCGGGCCGGCCGAAACGGCTGAACTCGCCGACCGTACGGGCGATCTGCGCCCGCACGTGCCGGCGCAGCGCCTTCACGTCCGCCGTGTCCGGCGGATCGCCCGGCAGCCAGCCCTTGGTGAGCCGGCCCGCGCCCAGCGGCAGCGACACGGCCGCGTCGGGCTCCTCGTCGATGCCGAAGGCGACCTCCAGGGAGCCGCCGCCGATGTCGAGGAGGAACAGCTTCCCCGACGACCAGCCGTACCAGCGGCGGGCGGCCAGGAAGGTGAGCCGGGCCTCCTCCGGGCCGGTGAGGACCTGGAGCGCGATGCCCGTCTCCTCGTACACCCGGGCGAGCACCTCGTCGGCGTTGCTGGCCTCGCGGACGGCGGAGGTCGCGAAGGGCAGAACCTCCTCGCAGCCCTTGTCCTCGGCGGCGGTCAGCGCGTCGCGGACCGTGGCGACGAGCCGCTCCACGCCCGCCTCGGCGATGGCGCCGCGCTCGTCGAGCAGCTCGGCGAGGCGGAGCTCCGCCTTGTGGGAATGGGCGGGCAGCGGGCGGGCGCCGGGGTGGGCGTCCACCACCAGCAGATGCACTGTGTTCGAACCGACGTCGAGGACTCCGAGTCTCATGGACGGAAACGCTACTGCGCGCGCCGCATACGCTTGGTGTTGTGCCAAAGACGAAAAAGGCGAAGCCGGACAAAGCCAGTGCCGAAGAGAGTGCCGTGAAGGACGCGAAGGCCGCGCGGACCGCGCACGCGGCCAAGGCCGTGAAGGCGGTCAAGGTCGGGAAGAAGCGTGCCAAGGACGCCGAGCCCGACGAGAAGGGTCTCGACTTCCCCCGCGCCTGGGTGGAGTTCGCCGACCCGGACGACGAGGAACAGGTCTACCGCTGTGACCTGACCTGGCTCACCTCCCGCTGGACCTGCATCTTCGGCAACGGCTGCCAGGGCATCCGGGAGGGCCGGGCGGACGACGGCTGCTGCACGCTGGGCGCGCACTTCTCCGACGAGGACGACGAGAAGCGGGTCGCCCGGCACGTGGCGCGGCTGACGCCCGAGCTGTGGCAGTTCCACGACGTGGGTACGGAGACCGGCTGGGTTCAGGTCGACGAGGACGGCGAGCGGCAGACCCGCCGCTGGCAGGGCTCGTGCATCTTCCAGAACCGGCCCGGCTTCGCGGGCGGCGCGGGCTGCTCGCTGCACATCCTGGCGATGCAGGAGGGCCGCGAGCCGCTGGAGACCAAGCCGGACGTGTGCTGGCAGCTGCCGGTGCGGCGGACCTACGACTGGATCGAGCGGCCCGACGACACCAAGGTGCTCCAGGTGTCGATCGGCGAGTACGACCGGCGCGGCTGGGGCCCGGGCGGCCACGACCTGCACTGGTACTGCACGACGGCGAGCTCGGCGCACGTCGGCAAGGAGCCGGTGTACGTCTCGTACAAGCCCGAGCTCGTCGAGATGATGGGCCGGGCGGCGTACGACGTGCTCGTCGGCCTGTGCGAGGCGCGGCTCGCCTCCCAGCTGCCGCTGGTGGCACCGCACCCGGCCGATCCCGCCTAGATCTCCTGGATCTCAGCCGGCCCCCTCAGCTCTGGGACCGCGCCGGGTCGGTGCTCGGGGAGCCGGTGGACGACGAGTCCGTCGGTGCCGGGGTGGGCTCGGTGGTCGGCGGCTGGGTCGTCGGGTCGGTCGTCGGCTCGCTCGTGGGCGGCTCGGTCGTGGGTTCGGTGGTGGGCGGCTCGGTCGGCGGCTCGCTGGTGGGCGGCGGGGTCGTCGGCTCGTCCGTACGGGTCGGCGGCGGAGTGGTCGGCCGCGTCGTCGTGGGCGGCGGGACCGCCCCGTAACCGCCGATCCGCACCACCGCGCCCGAGGGGTTCACGCCCACCCGCGCGCTCCAGGCGCCGGACGGCTCGCGGGAGCGGTCGACGAAGATCCTCACGGTGATCGACTCGCCCGGGCGGAGGGTGCCGGAGGCCTGGCTCACGTACAGCCAGGGCGCGTCCGACCACAGCGACCAGGCGCCCGGCAGGCCGCCCTCGTTGGTCAGGGTGAGCAGGGTCGTTCCGCCACTGCCCCGCGCCTCGACGGTGAGCAGGGCGGGCGCGGGCTGCCCGGGCACGGCGGGGCTGCCGGGCGCGCCGGGGCTGATGACCTCGACGGACACGTCCGGGGAGCGGCTGCCGCGGGTGAAGCGCGGATCGGGGGTGGTGCGGGCGTTGCCCGCGTTCTCGTAGCGGTCGTACGGGCGCTTGCCGGTGCCGCCCTGGGTGTCGCCCCGCTCGTCGGCGTCGCGGGCGCTGATCCCGGGCCCGTCCTGGCCCTCGCCGCCGGCCGGGGTGCCGCGGTACGAGGTCCACAGGGCGAACACCGGGGCGGCGACGACCGCGGCGACCACGGTGGTGGTGACCGCGCGGGCCCGCATCCGGTCGCGGCGGGCCGCGTGGTCCTTCGGGTCCAGCGGGAAGCCGGTCGGACCGAAGCGGGGCGCACCCGCGCGGGCGCGCGGGACGTGCAGCATCGCCACGTACGCGGCGGCGCGCGGCGCCTCCACGACCGGCAGACGGCCGGCCGGCAGTGCCGCCGCGCCCGGCCAGGGTCCGGCGGCGCCGGCCCGCTCGGCGGCCCGGCGGCAGCGCGGGCAGTCGTCGACGTGCCGCACCAGCTCGGCGCGGAGCGTCGCCGACAGCAGCACCTGGTGGTCGCCGGTGAGCCGGGCCACGGTCGGGCAGTCGCCGGTCTCGACGACCGCGAGGGCGGCCCGGGTGCGCTCGACCTCGCAGCCGGCGGAGGACAGCAGCTCGCGGGCGGCGACCGGGTCGAGCGACAGGACGGCCGCGACCTCGCGGGCCCCGAGCCCGTGGCGCACCGCGAGCTCCAGGGCCTCGCGCTGCTCGGGCGTGGTCCCGGCGGCCTCGGGCCAGGCCAGTGCGGCGAGCTCGGTACGGCGGCGCTCGGCGACCTCCGGGGAGACCCGGGGCGGGGCGGGCGCGGCGACCGCCGGGCGGCCGGTGTGGGCGCCCTGCCGGCGGCGGCGCTGCTCACCGAGGCTGCGCAGACAGGCCCAGCGGGCGAGCGCGTACAGCCAGGCCCGCCGGCCGCTCTCGTCGGACGGGCAGCGGCCGTGGTGCCGCTCGGCGACGGCGAGGACGTCGCCGAGGACGGCGGTGGCGGTGTCGTGGTCGCAGAGCACCGAGAGGCAGTAGGTGAACAGGCCGTCCAGGTACTCCTCGTAGCGCGCGGGAGGCCGCCGGCCGAGGGTGCGGGGGCCTCCGGTGCTTCGGTCGGGTCGTTCCAGGCGGCTGCTTGTCACTGGGCGACCGTAGGCGGGAGGGCGGGGACACTTCTCACCCCTTGCACGCTTTTAACCCGTACGGGTGAAGGCGCCCTGGGCCGGTGCCGAACCGGTGCGGGCCCGCCCGGGAAACCGCCGAGCGAGGCGAAGGGCGCGCCGGGGGAACGACCCCGAGCGCGCGGAGTCTCCGAGGAACGAGGAGGCGAGCACGGTCGGGGCCGTGAGCCCGGCTCAAAGCGCCCGGAGGAGAGATGAGGCCCGAAAAAGAGGTTGTCGGTGGGGGCGGATACGGTGTCGCGCATGGCTGCTCGTAGCAAAACCGCCAAGGACAGGCCGTCCTACCGCTGCACCGAGTGCGGCTGGCAGACCGCGAAGTGGCTCGGCCGCTGCCCCGAGTGTCAGGCCTGGGGCACCGTCGAGGAGTACGGCGCGCCCGCCGTGCGGACCACCGCCGCCGGGCGGGTGTCGAGCGCCGCGCTGCCCATCGCGCAGGTCGACGGGCGGCAGGCGACCGCCCGCGGCACCGGCGTCGACGAGCTGGACCGGGTGCTCGGCGGCGGTCTGGTGCCGGGCGCGGTGGTGCTGATCGCGGGCGAGCCGGGCGTCGGCAAGTCGACGCTGCTGCTCGACGTGGCCGCCAAGGCGGCGAGCGACGAGCACCGCACCCTCTATGTGACGGGCGAGGAGTCCGCGAGCCAGGTCCGGCTGCGCGCCGACCGGATCCACGCGCTCAGCGACCATCTCTATCTGGCGGCCGAGACGGACCTGTCCGCCGTTCTCGCGCACCTGGACGAGGTGAAGCCCTCGCTGCTGATCCTGGACTCGGTGCAGACGGTGGCCTCCCCGGAGATCGACGGCGCGCCCGGCGGCATGGCGCAGGTCCGCGAGGTGGCGGGCGCGCTGATCCGGGCCTCCAAGGAGCGGGGCATGTCGACCCTCCTGGTCGGCCATGTGACGAAGGACGGCGCCATCGCCGGACCGCGGCTCCTGGAGCACCTGGTCGACGTGGTGCTGCACTTCGAGGGCGACCGGCACGCGCGGCTCCGCCTGGTCCGGGGTGTGAAGAACCGGTACGGGGCGACGGACGAGGTCGGCTGCTTCGAGCTGCACGACGAGGGCATCACCGGGCTCGCCGACCCGTCGGGGCTCTTCCTGACCCGGCGCGACGTGGCCGTGCCCGGCACCTGCCTGACCGTGACCCTGGAGGGCCGCCGGCCGCTGGTGGCCGAGGTGCAGGCGCTGACGGTGGACTCGCAGATCCCCTCCCCGCGCCGGACCACCTCCGGTCTGGAGACCTCCCGGGTGTCGATGATGCTGGCCGTCCTGGAGCAGCGCGGCCGGATCAGCGCGCTGGGCAAGCGGGACATCTACAGCGCGACGGTGGGCGGCGTGAAGCTGTCCGAGCCGGCCGCCGACCTGGCCATCGCGCTCGCGCTGGCGTCCGCCGCGAGCGACACCCCGCTGCCGAAGAACCTCGTCGCGATCGGAGAGGTCGGGCTCGCGGGCGAGGTGCGCCGGGTGACCGGTGTGCAGCGGCGTCTGGCCGAGGCGCACCGGCTCGGTTTCACCCACGCGCTCGTGCCGTCCGACCCGGGCAGGGTGCCGCAGGGCATGAAGGTCATCGAGGTCGCGGACATGGGCGACGCCCTGCGGGTGCTGCCGCGCGGCCGGCGTCCGCGCGCCGAGGCGGAGGAGCGCTCCTAGGCCGTGTCTGACAAATAGCGTCGTCCGCCCGCAGGGCGGGGCGCGCGGCGTCCGGTGCGTGCAGGCGCAAGGCGGAGGATCATCCTCGTA
>NZ_JBFAYA010000050.1:0-16751 GCF_040681095.1 Streptomyces sp. NPDC051909
CGCCCCCTGGCTTCGCCGGGGGTACCCCCACCCGGCGAAGCCAGGGGGAGCTACTTTCGACACACGCCCTAGCGTGCCCGCGCGCGGGATCGGATCAGGCGGGCGGCTCGTCCCGGAACGGGGCGAGCCCGTCCACCGACTTGGTGGCGTAGAACTGGACGATCCGGTACGCGCACACCCCCGCGACGACGAACGGATCGCCGGCCACGACCTCCTCGATCTCGGCCCGCCCGACCCCACCGGCCAGAATCACCCCGCCGTCCCGCGGCTCCTTCCGCCCGGACGCGAGGAACACCCCCTCGGCGTACCGCGCGTTCAGCCACTCGACGTGCGCGTCGAGAAGGGCGTCGATCCGCTCGATGGGCGCGGTGTAGCTCAACTCCAGTACGAACATGATCGCCAGGCTACCCGCCCCCTCGCACCTCCGGACCGGGCCCGGCCCACCCCCTAGGCTTGAGGATCATGACGATCATCGAGATTCCCGAGGGATGGCCCGCCGACGAGGACGCCGCGCTCGCCGTGCAGCAGGAGCTGCGGGGGCGGCTTGTGCTCGGGGAGGAGGGGCCCGGGGTGGGGGAGGGGAACGTCACCGGGGTCGACGTGGCCTATGACGACGAGCGCGACCTCGTCGCCGCCGCGGCCGTCGTGCTCGACGGACGGAGCCTGGAGGTGGTCGAGGAGGCGACGGCTGTCGGGCGGGTGTCGTTCCCGTACGTGCCGGGGCTGCTGGCCTTCCGCGAGGTGCCCACCGTGCTCGCCGCGCTCGGGCGGCTCGACGCCGACCCCGGGCTGCTCGTCTGCGACGGCTATGGGATCGCGCACCCGCGCCGCTTCGGTCTCGCCTGCCACCTCGGGGTGCTCACCGACCGCCCGGCGATCGGCGTCGCCAAGAACCCGTTCACCTTCTCGTACGAGCAACCCGGCGCCGCCCGGGGCGATTTCAGCCCGCTCGTCGCCGACGGCGAGACCGTCGGACGGGCCCTGCGCACCCGGGCCGGGGTGAAGCCGGTCTTCGTCTCCGTCGGGCACCGCGTCTCGCTCGACCGGGCCTGCGCGCTCACCCTGCACCTCAGCCCGCGCTTCCGGCTCCCCGAGACGACCCGGCATGCCGACGCGCTCTGCCGCCGGGCACTGAAGGACGCCCTGAGCACGAGGACCGTGTGACGGCTGGGACGACTGAGTACCCATACGGATACCGGCTCGTGACCCTGCGGCGGCAGAGTGTGGGCATGACTTCCCCCCGCGCCACCCGTCCCACCCCCGTCGGAACTCTGCAGTGCGTCGTCCTGGACTGCCCCGACGTGATGGAACTGGCCGTCTTCTACCAGCGGTTGCTGGGCGGCGAGATCAACCGCCCCGACCCCCAGTGGGCCGTCGGCGACGCCTGGGCCACCCTGCACGGCGCCGGCGGCGCCCCGGTGCTGGCCTTCCAGGGCGTGGCCGATCACCGGCCGCCGGTGTGGGGCGCGCCCGAGCAGCAGTTCCACATCGACGTCCGGGTCGCCGACCTCGACGCCGCGCACGAGGAGGTGCTCGCGCTCGGCGCCTGGCGCCTGGACAGCGACGGGGACGGGGGCGACCGGGCCTGGCGCATCTACGCCGACCCGGCCGGCCACCCCTTCTGCCTCGTCCGCCACTGAGCCGGGGCCCGAGGCCGTGGCCGGCGGGTCTCAGCCCGAGTGCGCCACCCGGAAGCGCAGCCCCGCCGCCCGCAGGCGCTCGACCAGCGCGTCTCCCATGGCGACCGCCGTGGTGACCTGCCCGGCGGTCGCCGGCAGGGTGTCGTGCGCCAGGCACAGCGCCGACTCGGCCAGCATCTTCGCCGTCTCGTCGTAGCCCGGGTCGCCGCCCGACACCTCGGTGAGGACGCGCCGCCCGCCGCCCTCGCCGACGAAGCGCACCGAGAACCAGCTGCGCGCCCGCCGCTCCGCGCTCGGCCCCCGGCCCGGCTCCCAACGGCCCATCATCCAGTCGCGTACGAAGGGGAGTTGGGCCGCGAGCACGCCCGCGCCGACCGCCGCCGAGCCGCCCAGAGCCATCGGCAGGGTCTTGACCGAGGCGTAGTGGCGGTAGCGGAAGTCCGGCCCGTAACGCTCGAGCGAGCGCGCCGAACGCGCCACCACCTGCGGGTCGATGGTGGGCAGCGGCAGCGCCCAGGTGCCGGTCTCGCGGCTGAAGCGGGGCCGGCCGAGCGGCGCCCGGGCCCGTCGGGTCACCAACCGCGGCTCGTACAGGCGCCGTTCGTGCGCGGCCCGGAGGATCTGCCGGCCGCGCCCGAAGGCGGTGAGCGCCGAGGCGAAGGTGCCGCCGGAGAAGATCGCCCCGGCCCGCACGAAGCCGTCGATCCGCAGCGGTACGCCCTCCGGCAGCTGCCGCACGGTGAAGTACACGCCCAGGTCGTGCGGGACCGAGTCGAAGCCGCAGGCGTGCACGAGCCGGGCACCGGTCTCGCGGGCGAGGGCGTCGTACCGCACGTACATCCGGTCCACGAACTCGGCCTCGCCGGTCAGGTCCAGATAGTCGGTGCCGGCCTCCGCGCACGCGGCGACCAGCTCCTCGCCGTACCAGACATAGGGGCCGACGGTGCTGGCCACCACCCGAGCGGACCCGGCGAGTTCGCGCAGCGCGGCCGGGTCGGTGGAGTCCGCGACGAGAAGCGGCAGGTCGGCGCAGCGCGGCCACCGGGCGGCGAGGCGCTCGCGCAGGGCGGCGAGCCTGGCGGGGCTGCGGCCGGCCAGGGCCCAGCGGCTGTCCGCGGGGGCGTGTTCGGCGAGGTACTCCGCGGTGAGCTCGCCCACGAAACCGGTCGCTCCGAAGAGCACCACGTCGTACGGCCGCGCGGCCGCCCCTGTCTCCATCCAGCCCCTCGCCTTCGCCCCCGCGCCGCACCCGGCGCGCGTGTCGTCGGCGGACTCTAGCGGACGCGGTCCGGTGGACGGGCCGGGCGGTACCCCTCGGTAATTTCCAAGCGCTTGCTCGGCTCGGGGGCTTGTGCCGAGTGGAACACGTTCCTAGCATCTCCGGTGTTACATCATCACTGTCACACTCGCCGCGCAGCCATCCGCAGCCATCCGCAGCCACCCTGGGGGCCCGATGACGACACCCGGTCCAACCCGTACCGGTCCGCTCTCCGGCGTCCGCGTGGTCGAACTCGCCGGGATCGGCCCCGGACCCTTCGCCGCCATGCTGCTCGCCGACCTCGGCGCCGACGTCGTCCGCGTCGACCGGCCCGGCGGCCCGGGCCTCGGCATCGATCCGGCCAGGGACCTCACCAACCGCAACAAGCGCTCCGTCCTCGTCGACCTCAAGGCGGACGACGGCCCGGGCGCCGTGCTCGACCTGGTCGAGCGGGCCGACATCCTGGTCGAGGGCTACCGGCCCGGCGTCGCCGAACGCCTCGGCGTCGGCCCCGAGGCCTGCCTCGCCCGCAATCCGCGGCTCGTCTACGGCCGGATGACCGGCTGGGGCCAGGACGGCCCGCTGGCCAGGACCGCCGGCCACGACATCGCGTACCTCGCGCTCACCGGCACCCTCGGCATGATCGGCCCTGACCCGGACGGCCCGCCCAGCATCCCCGCCAACCTGCTCGGCGACTACGCGGGCGGCTCCCTCTACCTGGTCATCGGCGTCCTCGCCGCCCTCCAGCACGCGCGGACGCACGGCGAGGGGCAGGTCGTCGACGCCGCCATCGTCGACGGCGCCGCCCACCTCGCGACCATGATCCACGGCATGCTCGCGGCCGGCGGCTGGCAGGACCGGCGCGGGGTCAACCTGCTCGACGGCGGCTGCCCCTTCTACGGCGTGTACGAGACCTCCGACGGCGGCTACATGGCCGTGGGCGCCCTGGAGCAGCAGTTCTACGACGAGTTCGTCCGCCTCCTCGGCATCGAGGAGGCGGCCCCGGCGCGCCGTGACCTCGCCCGCTGGGACGAACTGCGCGCGGCCGTCGCCGCCCGCTTCCGCACCCGTACGAGACAGGAGTGGACGGCCGTCTTCGAGGGCACCGACGCCTGTGTCGCCCCCGTCCTCTCGATGCGCGAGGCCCCCGCCCACCCCCACCTCGCCGCCCGCGGCACCTTCACCGAGCACGGCGGACTCGTCCAGCCCGCGCCCGCCCCCCGCTTCTCCGCCACCCCGGGCAGCGTCCGTACCGGCCCCGCCCTGCCCGGCGCCGACACCGACGAGGTCGCCCGCGACTGGGCCGTACCCGCCCTGACCCCGAAGCCCCAGGAGCCCTCCGCATGAAGCGCCAGCTCTACACCGCCGACCACGAGGCCTTCCGCGAGGTGGTCCGCACCTTCCTCGCCAAGGAGGTGCTGCCGCACTACGCGCAGTGGGAGAAGGACGGCATCGTCTCCCGCGAGGCGTGGCGCGCCGCCGGCCGGCAGGGCCTCCTCGGCATCGCCGTCGACGAGGAGTACGGGGGCGGCGGCAACCCCGACTTCCGGTACGCCGCCGTCCTCGCCGAGGAGTTCACCAGGGCGGCCGCCCCCGGCCTGGCCATCGGCCTGCACAACGACATCATCGGCCCGTACCTGACCAGGCTCGCGACCGACGAGCAGAAGCGGCGCTGGCTGCCCGGCTTCTGCAGCGGCGAGATCGTCACCGCCATCGCGATGACCGAGCCCGGCGCCGGCTCCGACCTCCAGGCCATCCGCACCACCGCCGAGGACCACGGCGACCACTGGGTCCTCAACGGCTCCAAGACCTTCATCTCCAACGGCATCCTCGCCGACCTGGTGATCGTCGTCGCCCGCACCACCCCCGAGGGCGGCGCCCACGGTCTGTCCCTCCTCGTCGTCGAGCGCGGCATGGAGGGCTTCGAGCGCGGCCGCAACCTCGACAAGATCGGGCAGAAGTCCCAGGACACCGCCGAGCTGTTCTTCAAGGACGTACGGGTCCCCAAGGAGAACCTGCTCGGCGAGCTCAACGGCGCCTTCGTCCACCTCATGACCAATCTGGCCCAGGAACGGCTCGCCATCGCCGTCGCGGGCATCGCCGGCGCCGAGCACCTCCTTGAGCTGACGACGACCTACGTCAAGGAGCGCGAGGCCTTCGGCCGGCCGCTCGCGAAGCTCCAGCACGTGCGCTTCGAGATCGCCGAGATGGCCACCGAGTGCGCCGTCACCCGCGCCTTCGTCGACCGCTGTATCACCGAGCACGCCGATCCGGCCGGGCTCGGGCTCGACCCCGTGAACGCCTCCATGGCCAAGTGGTGGTCCACCGAGCTGCAGAAGCGGGTCGCCGACCGCTGTCTGCAACTGCACGGCGGATACGGCTACATGAGCGAATTCCCGGTGGCCAGGGCCTTCACCGACGGCCGTATCCAGACCATCTACGGCGGGACGACCGAGATCATGAAGGAGATCATCGGCCGCTCCCTGCTCGGCTGACCCCGACCGCGCGCGCCCGACCTCGACCGCCCGACCCGCACCCCGACAGACTCGCCCGAAGAGACTCGCCCGAAAGGCAACACCGTGACCACCGAAGCGTACGTCTACGACGCGATCCGCACCCCGCGCGGCCGCGGCAAGGCCAACGGGGCCCTGCACGGCACCAAGCCGATCGACCTCGTCGTCGGCCTCATCCACGAGATCCAGGCCCGCCAGCCCGGCCTCGACCCGGCCGCGATCGACGACATCGTCCTCGGTGTCGTGGGTCCGGTCGGCGACCAGGGCTCCGTCATCGCCCGGATCGCGGCCATCGCCGCGGGCCTGCCGGACACCGTCGCCGGTGTCCAGGAGAACCGCTTCTGCGCCTCCGGCCTCGAAGCCGTCAACCTGGCCGCGATGAAGGTCCGCTCCGGCTGGGAGGACCTCGTCCTGGCCGGCGGCGTCGAGTCCATGTCCCGGGTGCCGATGGCCTCCGACGGCGGCGCCTGGTTCGCCGACCCGATGACCAACATCGCCACCAACTTCGTCCCCCAGGGCATCGGCGCCGACCTCATCGCCACCATCGAGGGCTTCTCGCGCCGCGACGTCGACGAGTACGCCGCGCTCTCCCAGGAGCGCGCCGCCGCGGCCGTCAAGGACGGGCGCTTCGACCGCTCGATCGTCCCCGTCAAGGACCGGGCCGGACTCACCGTCCTCGACCACGACGAGCACCTGCGCCCCGGCACCACCGCCGACTCGCTCGCGAAGCTGAAGCCGTCCTTCGCGGACATCGGCGAGCTCGGCGGCTTCGACGCGGTCGCGCTGCAGAAGTACCACTGGATCGAGGAGATCGACCACGTCCACCACGCCGGCAACTCCTCCGGCATCGTCGACGGCGCCTCGCTGGTCGCCATCGGCTCGAAGGCGGTCGGCGAGCGGTACGGGCTGACGCCGCGCGCCCGGATCGTCTCGGCGGCCGTGTCCGGCTCCGAGCCGACCATCATGCTCACCGGCCCCGCGCCCGCCGCCCGCAAGGCGCTCGCCAAGGCCGGCCTCACCATCGACGACATCGACCTCATCGAGATCAACGAGGCCTTCGCCGCCGTCGTCCTGCGCTTCGCGAAGGACATGGGCGTCTCCCTCGACAAGATCAACGTCAACGGCGGCGCCATCGCGCTCGGCCACCCGCTGGGCGCCACCGGCGCGATGATCCTCGGCACCGTCGTCGACGAGCTGGAGCGCCAGGACAAGCGCTACGGCCTCGTCACGCTGTGCGTCGGCGGCGGCATGGGCATCGCCACCATCGTCGAGCGCGTCTGACCGCCCGGTCCGAACCCCTCTTACGGATCCAACGGAGAAGCATCAGTCATGAGCGAGAGCACCACCATCCGCTGGGAGCAGGACGAGACCGGCGTCGTCACCCTCGTCCTGGACGACCCCGACCAGTCCGCGAACACGATGAACCAGGCCTTCCGGGCCTCCATCAAGGCGATCGCCGACCGCGCGGTGGCCGAGAAGGACTCCATCCGCGGCATCGTCTACACCTCCGCGAAGAAGACCTTCTTCGCCGGCGGCGACCTCAAGGACATGATCAAGGCAGGCCCCGAGGACGCCCAGGCGATCTTCGACACCGCCATCGAGATCAAGGACTCCCTGCGCCGCATCGAGACCCTCGGCAAGCCCGTCGTCGCCGCCATCAACGGCGCCGCGCTCGGCGGCGGCTACGAGATCGCCCTGGCCAGCCACCACCGGATCGCGCTCGACGCGCCCGGCTCCAAGATCGGCCTGCCCGAGGTCACCCTCGGCCTGCTGCCCGGCGGTGGCGGCGTCGCCCGCACCGTACGCCTCATGGGCATCACCGACGCGCTCCTCAAGGTGCTCCTCCAGGGCACCCAGTACAACCCGAAGCGCGCCCTCGACAACGGGCTCGTCCACGAGCTGGCGGCCACGCCCGAGGAGATGCTCGCCAAGGCCCGCGCCTTCATCGACGCGCACCCCGAGTCGGCGCAGCCCTGGGACGTGCCCGGCTACAAGATCCCCGGCGGCACTCCGTCCAACCCGCGCTTCGCCGCCAACCTGCCGGCCTTCCCCGCCAACCTGCGCAAGCAGACGAACGGCGCCCCCTACCCCGCGCCCCGCAACATCATGGCGGCGGCCGTCGAGGGTTCCCAGGTCGACTTCGAGACCGCGCTGACCATCGAGTCGCGCTACTTCACGGAGCTGGTCATCGGCCAGACCGCGAAGAACATGATCCAGGCGTTCTTCTTCGACCTCCAGGCCGTCAACTCCGGCGCCAGCCGCCCGAAGGGCGTCGAGAAGGGCCGGGTCCGCAAGGTCGCCGTGCTCGGCGCCGGCATGATGGGCGCCGGCATCGCCTACTCCTGCGCCCGGGCCGGCATCGAGGTCGTCCTCAAGGACGTCTCCACCGAGGCCGCCGCCAAGGGCAAGGCGTACTCCGAGAAGCTGTGCGCCAAGGCCGTCGCCAAGGGCCGCACCACCCAGGAGAAGGCCGACGCCCTCCTCGCCCTCATCACCCCGACCGGCGACGTCGCAGACCTGGCCGGCTGCGACGCCGTCATCGAGGCGGTCTTCGAGGACACCGCGCTCAAGCACAAGGTGTTCCAGGAGATCCAGCACGTCGTCGAGCCCGACGCGCTGCTCTGCTCCAACACCTCCACCCTGCCCATCACCGTCCTCGCCGAGGGCGTCGAGCGGCAGAGCGACTTCATCGGCCTGCACTTCTTCTCGCCGGTCGACAAGATGCCGCTGGTCGAGATCATCAAGGGCGAGCGCACCGGAGACGCGGCCCTGGCCCGCGCCTTCGACCTGGTCCGCCAGATCGACAAGACGCCGATCGTCGTCAACGACTCCCGCGGCTTCTTCACCTCCCGGGTCATCGGCCACTTCATCAACGAGGGCGTCGCCATGGTCGGCGAGGGCGCCGAGCCCGCGTCGATCGAGCAGGCCGCCGCCCAGGCCGGCTACCCGGCGAAGGTCCTCTCCCTCATGGACGAGCTGACCCTCACGCTGCCGCGCAAGATCCGCAACGAGACGCGGAAGGCGGTCGAGGAGGCCGGCGGCACCTGGATCGCCCACCCCGGCGAGATCGTCATCGACCGCATGGTCGACGAGTTCGGCCGCCCCGGGCGCAGCGGCGGCGCCGGCTTCTACGACTACGCGGAGGACGGCAGGCGCGGCAAGCTGTGGCCGGGCCTGCGCGAGCACTTCACCAAGCCGGACGTCGAGATCCCCTTCCGCGACATGCAGGAGCGGATGCTCTTCGCCGAGGCGCTCGACACTGTCCGGCTGATCGAGGAGGGCGTGCTGACCTCGGTCGCCGACGCCAACATCGGCTCCATTCTCGGCATCGGCTTCCCGGCCTGGACCGGCGGCGTGCTCCAGTACATCAACGGCTACGAGGGCGGCGTCGCCGGCTTCGTCGAGCGGGCGCGCGAGCTGGCGGCGACGTACGGCGAGCGCTTCACCCCGCCGGCGCTCCTCGTGGAGAAGGCCGAGCGGGGCGAGGTCTTCACGGACGCGCGGTAGTCCGGAAGGCCGTACGGAGTTCCTCGCTGAGGGACCGCTGGAAGGCCGTCACGAGGGCCTGGACCACCATCGGCTGCATGTGCGCCGAGAGCGACTTCATCGCGGTCAGGTGGTCCGGGTCCTCGCCGCTCTCCCGGTACGGATTCCACACCTGTTCCTGGAACAGGCGCGCCAGCTCCTGCGCGGCGCTGCGCGCGTGCTCCAGGAGCACCGTCCGGGAGGCCAGGATCGTCTCGTGCTCGATCGGCACGTCGAGCAGCTCCACACCGAGCCGCAGCAGGGCCCCGTCGAGCCGGAACACGTCCGGGTCGGGGCCCTTGTCCAGCACCCCCATGGCGGCCAGCCGGTCCACGTCCCGGTCCGCGAGCGGCCGCCCGGCCCGCCGCTCCAGCTCCTGCCGGGTGATCACCTCGGCGGACTCCGGCGCCCAGGACGCCACGAGCGCCCGGTGGATCGCCAGGTCCTGCGCGCTCAGATCCGGCGGCAGCTGCTCCAGATAGCGCTCGATCGCCGCGAGCGTCATCCCCTGCCGCTGCAACTCCTCGATCAGCGCGAGCCGGGAGAGATGCGCCGGGCCGTACCGCCCGACGCGGCGGGCGCCGATCACGGGCGGCGGCAACAGACCGCGCGTCCCGTAGAACCGCACGGTCCGCACCGTCACCCCGGCCCGGGCGGCCAGCTCGTCGACGGTGTAGCCGGGCTCGTCGGCCCGCTCCTCGCTCGCCTGCTGCTGCATGGTTCAACAGTATTGCTGTCTCACCAGCCTTGTAAAAGAGTCGTGGGGACCGGGAACCCGGCCCGGGCTACGCCTCCGGGGCGAGCCGCTCGACCGCGACGAGCGCCGCGTCGTCGCCGAGGTGCCCGCCCGCGTACGCCTGGAGGTCGGCCCGCAGCCGGGCGAGCAGGGTGGGCGGATCCTCCCCGGCCCAGGCCGGAAGGCGCTCGGCGAGCGGGTAGAACGCGCGGGTGTGGTCACGGGCCTCGACGACGCCGTCCGTGTAGAGCAGCAGCACGTCACCGACGTCGAACGGGAACGTCTCCACCGTGACGTCGGGCGAGAGCACGTCGGACAGGCCCAGCGGCGGGCTCGCGTCGGAGGCGTCGAGGGTGATCACCCGCCCCTCGCGGAGCAGCAGCGGCGGCGGGTGCCCGCAGTTGACCAGGCGCACCACCGGCTCGTCGTCCGGGATGTCGAGGACGAGCGCGGTGACGAAGGCCTCGTCGGCGCCGTCGGTGTCGTCGCCCTCCCGGTCCGTGCCGCCGTCGTCGTCCGCCGACACCACCCCCGCCTCCAGCTGCCCGACGAGCTCCGGAAGCTCCCGCTCGCGGCGCGCGGTGACCCGGAAGGCGCCCAGGACCAGCGAGGCCTCGCTGATCGCGTCGAGCCCCTTCCCCCGGGCGTCCCCGATCAGCAGCCGCGTCCCCCGCCCCGTACGCGCCGCGGCGTACAGGTCCCCGCCCATCTGCGCCTCCTCCTCGGCCGCCAGATACACCGAGGCGATGTGCAGCGGCCCCGCCCGGTGCGGCAGCGGGCGCAGGACGACGCTCTGCGCGGCCTGCGCGACGGCCCGCAGCCGGGTCACCCGGGCCTCGTCCCGCTCCCGCAGATACGCGAAGAAGGTCATCATCGCGGAGAGCAGCACCAGCGCGATGATCTGGTACGTGTGGTTGAGATCGGTGAGACTCGTCCGCGCCACCGCCACCACCGACTGCGCGAGCACCGCGGCCGCGCCCACGAACGCCGTCATCCGCGGCCCCGCGAACGAGGCCGCCAGCGCCGGCGCCGCCACCAGGAACGGCCCCAGATGCACCTCGGGCGGCGCCAGCACGTCCACCACGGTGACCGCCGCGATCAGCACGAACGGCACGCACAGCAACCACCGCCCGCCGCGCCCGGACAGGCGGAGCCGCCGATCGCGCCGGTGGGCCTCCATGGGACAGGCATACCCGAGGACCGGGAACCTGTCCTGTTACGGGCCGCTGAGCCGCCGCACGACAGCCCCCGCCCGCTCCGGATGCGCCGCCAGACAGGCGGCGAGGTGTCCCCGTACTGCCTCCGCCACGCCGTCGCGCACGCCCTCGCCGCCCAGGAGCCCCCGGGTCGCCCCCTCGAACTCCGGGTCGTCGAGCTTCACCGAGACGACCGCGGTCAGGCCGTGATCCGTCGCCTCCGGCAGACCGAGTGCGGCGGCCACCCCGTCGAGGAAGCCGTTCACATGCGTGCCGCCCTCCGGGGTCCGCGCACTGTTGGCGAAGGACCGGACCCCCGCCCCCGGCCCCTCGCTCCACCGCAGGGCCACCTCCACGGTCCCGGCCAGGCGCGGGTCCTCCCACTCGAAGTGCAGGATGTCGGTGTGCACGGGGTTGTCGGCACCCGCGGCGAGGAACTCCACGAAGTCCCGCGCCCCGCCGGGGAACCGGCAGTGCTCCTGCCGCGGTTCCGCACCGCCCCGGGGGCGCTCGTCGGTCAGCGTGAGCGTGAGGTCCCGGTTCAGGAAGGCCAGCTCCCGGAAACGGTCCAGGAGGTCGTCGAAGGAACACTCCACGGTCTCGAAGAGGTCGGCGTCCGGCCGGAACACGAGGGTGGTGCCGCTCGCTGTGGCGGGCCCGGCGGGTGAGGGCGGCGCGAGTGAGATTCCGCGCTCGTACTCCTGCACCCAGCGCACACCGTCGCGCCGCACCTCGGCGGTCAGCTCGCTGGACAGGGCGTTCGCGACCGGGGCACCGACGTAGCTCAGGTCCACGGTCCGCCGGTCCCGCCGCCGCACCCCGGCGCGGACGTGAGTCATCGGCCCTTCGAGGCCGAGACCGCCGCCGTCCCCCGGCCCGTCGTCCTCGACCCGGATCCGGCCGTCGGCCATGAGGGTGACGTCGACACGGGTCGCGCGCCCCGCCAGGACCGCGTTCACCGGCCGGTCGAGCACCTCGTACACCAGCTGGTGCAGACCCCGTTGGCTCGTCGACCCGACATACATCCCGGGCCGCTTCCGAATGGCTTCCGGCCACTCAAGGACCTTGATGTTCGCAGCGCTGTACGTGCTCGGGCTGTCGCTCACGAATCCCCCTCGGGCGTGTTCAGCAGTTCCCGACAGCCTAGGAGAATTCCCGGAAAAGGCCAGGTCAGAGCTTGTGTGTGGAGGAATCGCGTGGGCGTGTACGGGCCGGTGGGCACCGCCCGGGAGCGCGCGGGCCGGAAGGGGTGCGGGGTGCGGGCGACGGCGCCCCGGGGTACCGCCGTACCCGCGCACGGGCCTGTTCGGGGCGGCCCCGGGGGCGCCGGTTTCCGGTGGGGGGCGCCCGCGGGGCCCCGGTCTTGTCCTAGGTCCGGTCCGGGAGGTCGCCGCCCGGGGTCACCAGGCCCGACTCGTAGGCCAGGACGACCAGCTGGGCGCGGTCACGGGCGTGGAGTTTGGTCATGGCGCGGTTGATGTGGGTCTTCGCGGTCATCGGGGTGATCACCATCCGGTCGGCGATCTCGTCGTTGGACAGACCGCGCGCGACCAGGGCGACCGCCTCGCGCTCGCGGCCGGTCAGTTCGGCGAGGGCCGTGGCCGACGGGACGGCGGGCGGGCGGCCGTGGACGTAGCGGTGGATCAGTTTCCGGGTGATGGACGGCGCGAGGAGCGCGTCGCCGCGGGCCGCGACGCGGACGGCGTGCAGGAAGTCCTCGGGCAGGACGTCCTTCACCAGGAAGCCGGCGGCGCCGGCGCGCAGCGCGTCGAGGACGTACTCGTCCATGCCGTAGTTGGTCAGGATCACCACATGGACCCCGGCGAGCGCCGGGTCGGCGGCGATCCGCCGGGTCGCTTCGATGCCGTCGACGAGCGGCATCCGGACGTCGACGAGGGCCACGTCCGGCACATGCGCCCGGGCGAGCGCCAGGCCCTCCGCGCCGTCGGCGGCCTCCGCGACCACCTCGATGTCGTCCTCCAGGTCGAGCAGCGCGCGGAACCCGCTGCGGATCAGCGGCTGGTCGTCCACCAGCAGGACCCGGATCACGAGGTACGCCCCACGGCGCGCTCGCCGGCCGGGTCGGGGGCCACGGGGAGTTCGGCGCGGACGGCGAAGCCGCCCTCGGCGCGCGGCTCGGCCCGCAGCCGCCCGCCGAGCGCGGTCACCCGCTCCCGCATGCCGAGCAGCCCCAGGCCGGGCGCCGGGGCACGGCCCGGCCGCGCCCTCCCGTCGTCCTCCACCCGTACGGACACGGTGTCCGGCCGGCAGGCCACCCGCACCGACACCGTGCGGGCGTCCGCGTGCCGGGCGACATTCGTCAGGGACTCCTGGACGATCCGGTAGACGGTACGGTCCACCGCCGCCGGCACGTCGGGCCGCCGCCCCTCCGCCTCCCCGGCGCCCTCCACCGTCAGCGTCGCGTCCAGGCCGAACGCCCGTGCCCGCTCGACCAGTTCCGGCACCGCGTCGAGGCCGCGCGGCGGCGCGGTGTCGTCGTCCCGCAGCGCCTCCAGGGTCGCGCGGAGCTCCCGGCTCGCCTCCCGTCCCGCCTCCTGGATCGCGAGCAGGGCCGGCGGAACCTCCTCGCCGCGCCGCCGCGCCACGTGCACGGCGACCTCCGCCTGCACCTTCACCACCGAGATCTGATGGGTGAGCGAGTCGTGCAGCTCACGGGCGATCCGCAGCCGCTCCTCGTCGGCCCGGCGCCGCGCCGTCTCCTCCCGGGTGCGTTCGGCCTCGTCCGCGCGCCGCTCGGCCTGCCGCAGCGCCTCGCCCGCCGCGCCCGCCGCGATCAGCCAGGCGAGCTCCAGGGCGCCGCGGGCGCGCGCGAAGGCCTCGCCCGTGTCGTCCAGGCCCGAGACCAGGGCCGCCACCGGCAGCGCGGCGATCATGGCCAGGCTCGCGGCCGCCGTGACGGCGCGGTGGCCCGCCCGTACCGCCGCGTACACCGCGAAGAGATAGCCGACCACCGGCACGTCGAAGCCCGCCGCCTGATAGCCCACCGCGCAAAGACCGGTCACCACGAGCACCGCCACCGGGGCCCGGCGGCGCGCGACCAGCGCGAGACCGCCGGCCGCCAGCAGCCCGTACCCGAGCAGGTCGACACCCGTCGGCCCCTGCCCGTGCCGCTCCGACACCCCGGTGACCACCAGCGCCGCCGCCACGCCGACCGCGATCACCGCGTCCCCGAACCGGTCCCACAGCCCTGCCGCACCTGCCGTGCCTGCCTTCATGCGCGCACCCTAACCGGCCGCCCGGTGCCTCCGGATCCTCCACACGGACCGGGCCCGGCTACCACGGACGCGGTAGCCGGCCGGCGCCCTGCCGCGGGCGCGGCAGGGAAAGAGTCCGCGCCCGCCGGACGACCGGACGGGGGCGTGGCGGACATGCTCGGGACATACCGCGACAGCAGAGACGAGGAGCCCACGATGTCGGACCTGACCACGCTCGCCGCCAGTGTCTACACCCTCAGCGCCGGCCGGATCGGCGCCGGCGCCGCCGCCCTGCTCGGCCTGGCCGCCGCCGTCACCGCCTGGCGCGCGCTGACCCGCCCCACCGGCCGTCTCGGCCGCCTCGGCGGCGCCCCCGCGCTGACCGCCGGCCTGCTCTCGATGGCCCTCGGCGCCCTCGTCGCCACCACCGCCGACGGCGGCGTCGGCACCGGCAACGGCCTCGGCGGCGCCTATGTGGCGCTGCTGGTGGGCGCGCTGGCCACGGGTCTGGCCGGGGCGGTCATGAGGCGGGCGCGGCGGGGCGCTCAGGTCCGGTGACCGCGTGCCCCGTGGCAGTCTGGCGCCCATGACGACGAACGGCGGGCCCGCCGCGCCCTCGCGGGGAGCCCTGGAGATCGACGGGCGGCGGCTCTCCTACCTCGACCACGGGGGAACGGGGCGCGTTCTGGTCGCCCTGCACGGGCACTTCGGCGAGGGGCGCACCTTCGCCGGGCTCGCGCGGGCGCTGGCGCCGGAGCACCGGGTGGTCGCGCTCGACCAGCGCGGGCACGGGCACTCCGACCGGGCGGCGGACTACTCCCGGGAGGGGTACGTCGCGGATGTCGGCGCGCTGCTCGACCATCTGGGGCTCGGGACGGTGGACCTGCTCGGGCACTCGCTCGGCGGAGTCAACGCGTATCGGTTCGCGGCCCGGCATCCCGGACGGGTGCGGGCGCTGGTCGTGGAGGACATCGGCGCCGAGGTCGACGACGACCTGTCCTTCTGTCTCGACTGGCCGCGCCGGGCCCCGACCCGTTCCGCCCTCGTGGAGGGCCTCGGCGCGTCCGCCCCCTATCTGGCGGACGCGATCCGGGAACACCCCGACGGCTGGGGCCTCGCCTTCCGGCCGGAGGACATGGTCGCCTCGCAGCGCGCCCTCAACGGCGCCCACTGGGACGACTGGCTGGCCGGCACCTGCCCCGCCCTCCTCGTACGCGGCACCCGGAGCCGTGTCCTCGGCGCGGGGCACGCGCGCGTGATGGTCGAGCGCCGCCCCGGCGCCCGGCTCGTCGAACTGCCCACCGGCCACACCGTCCACGCCACCGACCCCACCGGCTTCGCCGCCGCCGTCCGCCGCTTCCTCGCCGCGACCGAGGCCGTGTCCAGGCCGCGTCCGGGCCGTCCCGGCCCGATGTCAGACCCGGCTCGTAGGGTGGCTCCATGAACGCGATCGAGTACGTACGGGGGGACGCCACCGCGCCGCGGGGCAAGGGCGTCAAGGTCGTGGCGCACGTCTGCAACGACCTGGGCGGCTGGGGGAAGGGCTTCGTGCTCGCCGTGTCGCGGCGCTGGCCGGAGCCGGAGGCGGCCTACCGCCGCTGGCACCGTGAGCGCGCGCGGAACGACTTCGGGCTCGGGGCCGCGCAGTTCGTCCGGGTCGAGCCGTATGTGTGGGTGGCCAACCTGGTGGGGCAGCGGGGGATACGGACGGGGCGGAGCACCGGGGTCCCGGTGCGGTACGAGGCGATCGACGCCGCGCTCGGGCTGCTCGCCGCGACGGCGGCGGAGCTGGGGGCCTCCGTGCACATGCCCCGGATCGGCTGCGGCCTGGCCGGCGGGCGCTGGGAGCGGGTCGAGCCGCTGATAGCGGAGCGCCTGGTGGCGCGGGGGATACCGGTCACGGTGTACGACACGGGGGCGTAGGACCCCCCGTTCCCGGGCCCGCGCCGGGCCCTTCCAGGCCCCTGTCCCGCCCCTGGCGAGGGGCGCGGCGCGACGGACGCTAGAGTCATGCGCCTGTTCGAATCAGGGGCATGACCAGGGGAGGGGTATGCAGGCGCAACTCAGGGAGAAGGCCACCGAGTTGGCCGAGGTCCTGTGGAAGGAGCACACCGTCTACCGCGAGCGCGGCGGCGGCGTGGTGATCCGCGGCGATCATGTGCGCCGATGGATCAGCCTGGCGCCGACCGGGGGCAAGGACCAGGCGCTGATGCGCGCCGGGCGGATCCTGGACGGCGGGACGACCGCGCCCGCCCGCCTGGAGGTCGTCGTCGACCTGGCGTCCGGTACGGCGGAGCTGGCCGCCGTCTGCCGCCGGCTGCTCGCGGAGACCGCCGCGGACGCCGCGCCCTCCACGGCCGGCTCCGTCCGGCCGCCCAGGGCCGCCCGCGCGACCGGCGGGAAGGGGAGGACGAAGGCCCCGCGCGGTCCGCGCGCCGGGCGCCACACGGGCGTCGGCTCGTGGGTGGTGCTGCTGTGCGTCGGCGGCGTCGTCGCCCTCTGGGCGTACAGCGTCTTCGGCGGCGCCTACTAGGGCCTGTCCGGCGGCGCCGCGGGACCCTCGCCGGGCCCCGCCCAGGCCGCGAGCGGCTGGGCCGGCGGCGCCGCGGGACCCAGATCGGACGAGGGGCGTGTAGGGGAAGGGTGGTTGTGGGGGGGTGTTGATGTC
>NZ_JBFAYA010000051.1:0-16700 GCF_040681095.1 Streptomyces sp. NPDC051909
CTGCACACCTACAACCACCACCGCTGCCACACCGCACTCGACGGACACCCGCCCATCACCCGCGTCAACAACGCTGCGGGTCAATACACCTAGGCACTGTTTCTCGGATCATGTGCGGAGCCAGATGATGAGTGCTGCGAGGGTGCCGGTGCCGAGGTAGATGTAGGCGCGTTTCTCGTAGCGGGTGGCGACCGCCCGGAAGCCCTTCAAGCGGTTGATGGCCCGTTCGACGGTGTTGCGTTTCTTGTAGCGCTCGTTGTCGAATCCGGTGTGCCGGCCACCTCGGGAGCCTCGGTTCTTGCGGTGTCTTTGCTGGTCAGCGCGTTCGGGGATGGTGTGCCGGATGCCGCGTCGTCGCAGGTAGCGGCGGTTCTTCCGGGACGTGCAAGCCTTGTCGGCCAGGATGTGATCCGGTCGAGTGCGGGGCCGCCCGACTCCAGACCTGGGCACGGATACCTGCTCCAGCACGGCTTCGAACTGGGGGCCGTCTCCGTAGTGGCGGGCGTCAGGACCAGGGCGAGCGGCCGGCAGTGCCCTTCCGCGGCGAGGTGGATCTTGGTGGTGAAGCCGCCTCGGGAGCGTCCCGGGCACTCGACGATCTGACCACCTCCGCCAGCCGGACAGCCAGTTTCCGCAACTCCAGATCGACCCGACTCGTCCCCCGGGCGTTCCCCTTTTGAGAATCAGCGATGACCGGCGTCTTCCTCGCGCCGGCGGCGTGCTGATGCGCCCGTACCACGGTCGAGTCGACCGACACATCCCAGTCGATCCGGCCTGCCGCTTCCTCGGCGGCTTGGATCCGGGACAGCAGCATTGCCCAGGTTCCGTCCGCCGACCAGCGTCGATGCCGCTTGTAAACGGTCTCCCGCGGCCCGAACCGCTCCGGCAGATCCCGCCACTGGACACCCGTCCGCACTCGGTAGAGCACCCCGTTGATCACCCGCCGGTGGTCACTCCAGCGACCACCGCGCGTGCCACCACGAGGCAGGAACGACTCCAGCCATTCCCACTCCGCATTCGTCAGATCCCCACGGCCCATACAGCGAGCCTGACCTCAACAACCCACTGCCGTCAGGAGATCCGAGAAACAGTGCCTAGGTGTATCCACCCGCGGGTGGGCGAGCGTGAGGAGAGCCTGACGGCTGGCACTCAGCCGCCGCCAGCGGGAGCGGATCAGGTGGCGATGCCGCCGCGGCTCCTGGGCGAGGAAGCGAAGGGCGGAGCTGGACACGTCGATGCCCGACGAGATATGAGGTCGTTTTCTCCCCATGTTTCATCCTGGAATCGGGTGTTCTGTGCTCTTCGCCGGGTCGCGCCAGGAAATGGTGTTCTCGCCGGTGAGGCGGCGGGCCATGAGACCGGTCATCGCGATGTGGATCATGGCTTCGGAGCGGGTGGGCCGGGTTTCGTAGTCGCGGGCGAGGCGGCGGTGGAGCATGAGCCAGCCGTAGGTCCGCTCGACCGCCCACCGTTTGGGTATCGGGGTGAATCCCCTGGTCCCGGGGGTGCGGGCGGTGATCTCCATGCCGATGCCGAGGGCGGCTGCGTGCTCGACGAGGTGCAGGCGGTAGCCGCCGTCTACCTTGCGGATGCCCGGGTGATCGGCGGCGACCTGGTCGAGCACAGTGCCGGCGATGGAGTCCTGCACGCTGGCCGCGGTCACCAGCACGGCCAGGAGAAGGCCGAGCGTGTCGGTCACGATGCTCCGCTTCCTGCCGACGATCTTCTTCCCCGCGTCGATGCCCTGACCGGTGGCGGGAACACTGGTGCAAGTCTTCACGCTCTGGGCGTCGATCACGCACGCGGAAGGCTCGGCGTCCCGGCCTTCCTTCTCACGCAGAAGCTGCCTGAGCATGCTGTTGAGCTGGGCGAACACGCCCTCGTCGGCCCATTTGGCGAAGTAGCCGTAGACGGTGTTCCAGTGCGGGAAGTCGTGAGGGAGGCAGCGCCACTGGACCCCGGTCCGGTCGACATACAAGAGTCGTGCTCGAGCGGCCGGACAAAGTTCAGGGCTCTGCTTCGGCGCTCGAGCCGCCATGCGGAAAGGACCGGCTCGATCAACTCCCAGCGGGCATCGGACAGATCACTCGGATACGGACGTCGCCTCGCCATGCTTTCGGCCTACCGCCGCGAACCATATGCGCCCAGGCGCACGGCAGCGGCAGCGGAAGCACGCCACCACAAAGACCAGACATCCCGGGATGAGACAGGATCACCTCGCTGTCCGCCCCATCCGCGACCTCACCCGCCCGGCAAACAGCAACAGCCCCAGCAGCCTCACCAGCACCACCCCTCTGCACCTCACGAACCACCCCATAGATGAAGAATGCAGGCGAAAACGACCTCTAAACAAGCACGCGAAGCCTCTGGTGGAGACGGTTCTCTCGGCCGAATACCCATCTACCAGGGGTTTCACCACGCTGTCACCCAACTGCCATGCTGAGCAACTAGGTTGGAGACGGCTCACACACAACAGACACTCACGGCTGTAGTACCGGTGGACCCGCGCCACCAGCCCGTCCAGTTGATCCTTGTCCAGCCCTGTCGTAACGTCCCGCTCAACGACCCTGCCCCGGCGTGATCCGACGGCGCCGCAAGCATCGGGCTACGGAGCAGAGCCGTCTCAGGATCAAGAAAATCGTGCTGCGAACCCCCACAAGCAAGCCTCCTGAACTGAAACCTCCAACCCGCTGCTGCTGAATTCCAGACTTCTCATAGGTAGCGGCACACGCAAGCAAAGGCATAGAGAGTCCGCGTGCAAGAAATTAGAAGACTTGCCGATATTAGACAATCGGCCACCGGCGAAGAACACCTACTCTGGACGGCGCAAGGGCAGGAAGATGGCAGTCTGGGCCCAGGCGCGCGGGCATGGGTTCACGGGACCGCAATGGCCGTCGCGTGCCCGTCCCTCAACTCATGCGATCGGCTAGCAATTAAGGGAGGGAGTGCCGACACGACATACTTGGTGCGGAGGGTTCTGGAGGAGATAGGTACTGAGTACCGTCTTTTCGGTGAAGCATCTTTGATCTCCTCCCTAGTTCAACAGATTCCCAACCTCACTCCGATCCGGAACATCGTCTGGATGGACGCCACTACCTCTCTACCAGAACTCGGTACGCCGCGCGCTCAGTGGCTGAACGACCAGCACGCGAAGGGCATTCAATCACTGTTCACCAATTTCTTCCCCGATTCCTACGCCCAGCCAGGATGTAGCGGCGTAGATCGCTGGGCTGGGGTACTTGCAGGGGCCGCCGATCCGATGCCGTTGGCAGTAGCAGCAGACGCCTGGTCTAGTGCCGGATGTGGATTTTTAGCCGGCGTTATCACTCACCCTTCGGCGCGCGGCCGCGGCCTAGCTCAGCTGGTCTGCAGATTTGTCGTGGATTCGCTTATTAGTCAATACGGGCGCGCGGCCCTTATGGTGCATGCCGATAACGATCCCGCTATCGCCGCATATGAACGCATCGGCATGCGCAAACGTCCCTTCCTGGCAGCCCACGTCGCTTGCAGCAGCTAAAACTTCTGCATCTAATTGGGCCTCTTCAGCAATCGATGAGCGCTGACCTCGAGGGGTCTTCGCAAAGGTCGAGCGCAGGTTACCTATAAGCGGAACTTAGCCCGAGACTCTCTGCAACCTTCACAAGACCTAGATCATCTATCCTCGAATCTTTCTCAAGATCCGCCCAACCTCCTTGGAACCAGGCATGATCAGTGATGTCCCAGAGGTCCTTCTGACCCATCCCATCGACGTCGTCTCCTGAATTCCCTACCGTACCTCCTCCCCATTTTCCGTACACGCGAGATCAAGGCCTTACCTGATACACAAATACCATTTTTCACCAAGATCTCCCAGTTACATTCAATATTTCAAAGTGTCCGAGGAGACCCCAAACACCCAATACGCTGCGTGCATGTGAGGCTGCGGGACGGCCAGGTCCCCAACCGGCCGATCTACGTAGCTCTCACGGTCACCGTCGAGGGCACGAGGGAGCTCCTCGGGCTGTGGGTCGGCGACGGTGGCGAAGGCGCCAAGTACTGGCTCCATGTCCTGGCCGAGATCAAAAGATCGCGGTGCCGAAGACGTCTGCATGGTCGTCTGCGACGGCCTCACGGTCCTGCCCGACGCGATCTGCTGCATCGCGATGCCCGCCATGAGCCGTTGGCCGAACTGTCACGCTTCCGGGGCGAGTTCTACTCCTGTCTCACTGCCCGTTCGGACGCTGTCACACCTATGACCGGGGCAAGGACCAGCACATCGGGTGGCCCTACTCGATCGTCTGCGCGCTCGAGCCCGGCCGCAGTTCGTGGACCGCACCGCTGAACGCGTTGCGCCTCGCGCCCTGGGACGACACGGCCACCGTCACCGGCCGGCAGCTGAGCGACCTGGTCGAGCGGCTGATCACCGCAGGTCAGTGGCGGACCGGGGACCCGGACGTTCTGGCCGTCGCGGACGCCGGATACGACGCACCCCGGCTGGCCTTTCTGCTGAAGGATCTGCCGGTGCAGGTGCTGGCCCGGATGCGCTCGGACCCTGTCCTGCGCAGGCCCGCACCCTCGCGGGAGCCTCACACCATGGGCCGGCCGCCCCGGCACGGCGGCGAGTTCGTCTTCGGCCGGCCCGACACCTGGGGCACCCCGGAAACGCACACCGTCACCGACACACGCCTCTAGGGCACCGCCACCGCCCGGTCCTGGGGCCGGCTCCACCCCAAGCTCACCCACCGCTCGTCCTGGGCCGCAGCCGACGGCACCCTCCCAATCGTCGAAGGGACCGTGATCCGCCTGGACATCGACCACCTGCCCAGCGGAGCCACCCCGAAGCCGGTCTGGCTGTGGTGGTCGGACACCGACGCAGACACCGCCGACATCGACCGGCTCTGGCAGGCATACCCTGCGGCGCTTCGACATCGAGCACACCTTCCGCCTCCTCAAACAGATCCTCGGCTGGACCTGCCCGAAGATACGCACCCCCGGGGCGACGGACCGCTGGACCTGGCTGATCCTGGCGGCATATACCTAACTGCGACTGGCCCGGCCACTTCCAGCCGACCGGCGCCGTCCGTGGGAGGGGCCGGTTCCCGCTGACAGACTGACGCCCGCACGTGTCCGCCGCGGCTTCCGGCACATCAGCCCGACAGCCACCTGCCCGGCCGGTGCTCCGAAATCCACCCGCCCCGGACCGGGACGGCCTCCCGAACGCAAGAACACCCGGCCCACCCCACGCCACGACGTCCACACACCCCGCAGGAGGGGCCACACCGCGTCCCGGACCAAGCAGTCGACCACCCCACGACCTCGCCGCACAGGTTAAAGATCAAGCTAGGCGGGCCTCGTGTTCGCCGGGCCAATACTCTCAGCCCTTGAGCGCTTCGCGTTTGAAGGTCGCGTTGAAAGACTCGGCGAGCGCGTTGTCCGCGCTGGTTCCGATCGCGCCCATGCTCTGGCGGATACCTGCCGACGCGTAAATACATACACGTCAGGAGGGTTCCGGGCACCCGATGTGCTCGGCGGCCTCGCGTGGGCTGTCGAGTACGGGGCGTCCGGGTCAGGCCGCGGTGTCGAGCGAGTCGAGGGTTACGCGGTAGCCGAGCTGGGTGATCGCGGGGCGGGTGGAGCGTTCGGGGTCGCGCTGGGTGAAGTTGGTCCCGCCGAGCTCGCCGTACGGCTTGCGGTCGGTGAGCATGTGCCAGATCGTGGTGCCGATCGAAGTCTAGACGGCAACGAGGGCTTCATCATGCCGCGGCGGGCAGTGAGCGTTTGTAGCGGGCCTGGAGGTAGGTATCCTTGGTGCGTGCGGCGCCGAGCGCGGCGATGCTCATGGCGCCCCCTTGAGGTGCGGGGCGCCGGGGCGGGCCTTGGTGCTCTTGGTGCGTCCGACTGAGGAGCGGTGGCCGGGGCAGACCCCGGTCCAGGACAGGACGAAACGGAGCCATCGCCGCCCGCGGCACGAGGGCGCCCTCGCGGGGCCGAGTAGCCGAAGGCCCGCTCCAGCGCGGGGAAGACGCCGGTCAGCACATACCTGACACGGTTGATCATCCGGACCCGGTCAGCGACCAGACCGCCGCGGTGGGCGGTCAGCAACGCGAGGCCGGCGGCCGGCCGTGCCGGCACCGCGAGGACGATGAGGTCCGGGCGGGGGCGGCCGTCTCGGCTATGACTTACGCGTCACGCGCGCCGGTTCTGACCGCGCCCCGGCAGGCGCCGGGCATGCGGTTGGCGGTCCGGCCCGACGCATAGCCGAGTGGGCCGCGATGAAGGCGGTCGCCGCGAAGCTCGGCATCGGCACGACCGAGACACTGCGCAAGCGGCTCCGTCAGGACGAGATCGACGCCGGGACCCGGCCGGGGACGACTCCGGAGGAGTCGGCCGAACTGAAGCGGCTGAAGAAGGAGAACGCCGAGCTGAAGCGGGCGAACAGATCCTGAAGGCGGCAGCGTCTTTCTTCGCGGCCGAGCTCGACAGGCCACACGCACGCTCATAACGTTCATCGACGAGCACCGGGACCGCTTCGGCGGGGTCGAGCCGATCTGCCGCGTGCTGACGATGCACGACTGCAAGATCGCCCCCTCCACCTACTACACCCACCACAAACGCCAGGCCGCACCGCCCGCCAGGACCGTGCGAGACGGCGAGCTAAAGGAGCTGATCCAGCACGTCCACGACACCAACTACCGTGTCTACGGGGCGAGGAAGACCCGGCGCAAGCTGAGCCGGCAGGGCCAGGCTATGGCCCGCTGCACCGTCAAACGCCTGATGCGCGAACTCGGCATCACCGGAGCGGTCCGCGGCAAACCGGTGATCACAACGCTTCCCAGCGGCAGGCCGGGCGGGCTCCCGACCTCCTGGACCGCGACTTCGTCGCCGGCGCCGGAACCGGCGCTGGGTCGCGGACTTCACCCACGTGAAGACCTGGGCCGACGCCGTCTACGTGGCGTTAGTCGTGGACACCATCTCCCGCCGGATCGTCGGCTGGTCCGCGGCCACCTTGAAGGAGACGGTCTTCGTGCTCGACGCCCTGGAGATGGCGATCTGGCAACGAGACCGCGACCAACACCCCATAATGCCGGGCGAGTTGATCGATCACTCCGATGCCGGGTCGCAAAGTACGAGTTCCCAGCTCGCCGAGCACCTGGACACGGCCGGCATCGCTGCCTCGGTCGGATCGGTCGGAGACGCTTACGACAATGCCCTGATGGAGAGCACGATCGGCCTGTTCAAGACCGTGCTGATTAAGCCCCGACGGCCGTGGAAGACGCTGTCCGACGTCGAGCTCACCACCGCCGAGTACGTCGACTGGTACAACCACCGACGACTTCACGGTGAGATAGGCCACGCCCCACCCGTCGAGTACGAAAACAACCACTACCGCGAAACCATGAAAGCCCAGGTCACAACCAACATCTGAGATCTCTATCGAACCCGGAACGGTTCAGCCGCACCTGCGGCGCTCCCTCACCTGGGACCAGGGCTCGGAAATGGCCGCCCACCGCACCTTCAGCATCGCCACAGCATCCCGGTCCACTTCCGCGACCCCGACACCCCTGACAACGAGGCTCCAATGAATACACGACCAGCCCTCCATCGCAGTACTCTCCAAAGAGCACCGACCCGTCCGTCCACGACAGTGAGTACTCGGCCGCCATGGCCGCCGGACCCGACAGGCGCCCACGCGAGACGCTCGACCGGGAAACCCCAGTCGAGCGTCTCGCTCAAGCACCCGGCCACAGCCAGTTGACCACGTGCTGCAACCGCCCCTGGAATCCGCCAGGCTCTCCGGCAAAGCAGGGTGGGTCAACAGCGTGACTGGAAGCCCGCCTGGATGTGGGCGTTCATGGAGGTCAGGATCTTTCGTGTGCCGATCTCGAGGAAGTCCGGGTCGAAGTCGGTGATGGCCCTTTCCACGCATTGGCGCCAGCAGACAGTGCTTTCAAGCTGTTTGGCGAGTACGGTCGGAATTTCTGCCTGGTTAAGCGGCTCGCCTGTGACGCTGGACAGGACAGGCATGGTCGGCTCCTTGAATGTGACGGTGTGTAGGGCGTGGCGGAGGGCATCGACGGCAGGCCTCATGTAGCGCGAGTGGAAGGCACCGCTGACTTCGAGTCCGCGAACGGCTCGGGCGCCATGCTCGAGGAGGACGGGGGTTAGGCGCTGGAGTTCGCTGTGGGGTCCGGCAAGAGTGAGGCTGGCCTCAGTGTTGATCGATGCGAGATCGAGGTGTCGGAATTCGGCTGTGGCCAGGAGGCTTTGCATCGCCTCCTGAGGGATTCCGTTGACGGCGAGCATTCCTCCGCCCTCGATGCGGGACATCGCGTCGGCGCGTGCGACGACGAGGCGCAGGCCGTCGCCAAAGCTCAGCGATCCGGCGACTTCAAGGGCGTTGTACTCGCCTAGGCTGTGGCCCAGGACGAGGTCCGGCGCACCGGCTTCTTCGTGGCGCCGACGTGCTGCGAGGGCGTTGACAACGTAGATGGCGGGTTGCGCGTACAGGGTGCTACTGAGTGGCCGTTGCGGATTGCCGGCGCACAGGTCGGCCACGGAGTAGCCGAGGATGGCGTCGGCTTCGCGGATCATTTCCGGGTAGCTGGTCAGCAGGTCGCGCCCCATGCCACGGTGCTGCGTGCCTTGCCCCGCGAACACCCAGGCCGTCCTTCGGCTTTCGTCCGTGAGGCCGGCACTTCGTACTGGCGACGTGGACATAGGTGACGGAATGCGGTGGTGCCGCGTCCCCTGTTCGACAGCGCCACCGCTCTGCTCCTCTTGGAGCGCGCGGTCAAAGGCGGCTGCCAGCATGGGGATGTGCTCTTGATCGAACATAGTGAAGTGGTCGCCGGGTACCCTTGACAGCCGCAGGTCACCCGTTAGATAGGGCTGCCAGTCATCAGTGGTCACGGCGTCGGTCAGAAGGACGCTGTGGCTGAGGGGGAGTGGCTGGGTGGCAGCCAGCAGATGAACCTTGCCTCCGTAGGGGTGTGGGTCATGACTACTGAGGGCCTGCGCGCTGGTGTGCCACGCGTGGTAGAGGGTGCGGAGCTGTTGCATGGTGTCAGAGGTCCAGTTGGGCTGGCGGACGGCTTCGATGGCCTCCTCGACCGTTCGGGGTGGACCGTCCGCGAGGCGCGGCTGGACAAGCCCAAGGGTGCTGGCGAGCAGGGCGGGGAAGGAAGCGAGGAACTCCTGATCGCTGAAATTCCTTCGATGGGCGTGCGGGGGGAGGGTGTCGAAGAGGACGACGTTTTCCACCTCTTCGCCCTCGTGTTGAAGGATGCGAGCCATCGCCAGAGCGACTGTCCCGCCCAGGGAATATCCGCCGATGCGGTAGGGGCCGCAGGGGGCGACGGTGCGGATCAAGGCGATATAGTGCTCGGCCATCCCCTCGATCGAGGTTGGTGGCGTGGGATGGTCACTGGGGTAGGCGATGGCGTACAAGGGGTCGGGAGTCACACTGTGCACGGCCAGAGCGTGCGCGAACTGCGTGGTGCCTCCTGAGGGGTGGATGAGGAACACTTCGCGGCCGGGGGTTCCGTCCCTGACGAGTTGGAGGCTGTCCGCTCGGTCGATCTGTGCAGGTGCGGATTGTGAAGTGGCCCAGGCGGCCAGCCGTCGTGGCGTTCTCAGTCGGTAGAAGAGTTGGAGGCTGAGAGGGACATCGAGCCGCCTGCGCAGTTTGTCGACGAGTGCCACGGCCATGAGCGAATCGCCTCCGAGCGACTGATAATCGTCGTCCGGTCCCGCCATGTCGATGCCGAGGTGCTCACAGAATGTCTCGGCGATGGTTGTAGCGAGGTCCAGTGTCCGCCTGAGCGGGTGCGGACTCGGCAGATCCCCCGATTGGACGGCGGCGACCGCCTCGATCCAGTGGCGTTCGCGGTGAAGGTGTACGCCCGGGATACGGATCTTCCTGGCGGCCGTCATGTCCCCCTGCTGCGCCTGATGGTGCGAGGTTTGTGGCACAGACTCCTTGGTCAGGCAGGCCCGCAGTTCTTCCAGTCTTGCTACGGCCTGCGGCAGTGTGGTGGCGGTGACCACAGCGCGGTGTGCCAGCGGCTGGCGTCCGTTGGCCAGAGTATAGGCGAGGTCGTCCAGTCGGGTCTGGGGATGCTGCTGCAGGTGGTCGGCCAGGTCCGCGGCTGTGTCAGCCAGGCGCTTGCCCTCGGGGGCGGAGAGTAGCAGCGAATAGGGGCTGCCTGCCGGCTGCCCAGTCCTCGGCTCGGTGGGCGGAGGCGAGGTCAGGACACAGTGGACATTAGTGCCGCCGATACCCAAGGATGTCACCGCGGCTGCGTGAAGTGGGGCCGACGGCTGATGGGTGCGCGTGTGGATGGTGAACGGTGTCTCCTCCAGGCGGAGTTCAGGGTTGGGCTGCGTGAAGTTGATTTGTGGAGGGATGGTCTGGTGATGCAGCACGAGCGCGGCTTTGACAAGGCCGGTGACGCCGGCTGCGGCGTCCAGGTGACCGATGTTCGCCTTGATGCTGCCCAGTGCGCAGCTCGCTGCGGGGCCAGCGGACTGTGAGTACGCCTCGTTCAGGGCAGCGACCTCGATGGGGTCGCCCAGATAGGTGCCTGTGCCGTGTGCCTCGATGTAGCCGATGGCCGAGGCAGGGAGGCCGGAGGATGCCAGGGCGGCCTTAACCACCTCTACCTGGCCGGGCACGCTCGGTGCCGTGTAGCCGGCCTTGAGCGAGCCGTCGTTGTTGACGGCCGTACCAGCTATGACTGCGTAGATGTGATCACGGTCGGACAGTGCCTGCTCCAGTCGTTTGAGAACGACCACCGCGCAGCCGCTGCCGCGGATCATGCCTGAGGCCTGGGCATCGAAGGGGCGGCAGTGCCCGTCCGCCGAGAAGGTCCCACCCTGCTGGTAGAGGTATCCGGTGGTCTGAGGGGTGAAGAGACTGACTCCTCCGGCGACGGCGACCTCGCACTGATCGGACAGCAGCGCGGTTTTGGCCAGGTCGACTGCAACGAGGGAACTAGAGCATCCCGCCTGCACGGTCAGACTCGGACCGGTCAGTCCGAGTCGATACGACACTCGGGTGGCCAGGAAGTCTTTGTCGTTGCCCAGCATCACCGGGTAGCTGAATGCCTGGCCGCGGTGTTCAGCCGAGGGCAGGATGTGATGCAGCAGGTAGGAACTGAGTGAGCTGGTGCCGAAGACTCCGATCCTGCCCTGGCAAGATGCCGGCGGAGTGCTGGCATCCTCTAGCGCTTCCCACACGCATTCTAGAAAGAAACGGTGTTGGGGGTCCATCAGTCGGGCCTCTGCGGGAGGAATGCCGAAGAACGCTGCGTCGAATTGCTCGATCCCGGCCACATTGGCTGCAAACGGCCGGTAGTCAGGGTCCGAGCTCTCCCGAGCGGGGACGCCGGCGGCGGCCAGTTCCTCGGGCGTGAATCGACGTACCGCTTCGGTTCCCTGCAACAGCATCGACCAGAGTCCGTCGATGCTGTTCGCGCCGGGAAATCGGCCGGCCATGCCTACGATGGCTATCGAGCCCTGGGTCGAGTGGGGGCTGGTCATGGGGGCGGCTCCTGAGTCTTACAAGGCCCGTTGCATGTTATGTGCTGGCGGGCCGAGCGGTCTGAAATGTCTGGCGAAAGGGGGCAGGCCAGCCAGTGCCTGGCGAGTCGTAGTCCGCCGACAGGTCGTCGGTCACCTGCGATGTGCCAGGAACCTGCAGCGGGCGCTCAGGACTGCACGGGAGCAGACGCGGACCGCCCTTTGGATCTTGGAGCTTCTCTCTGAGAATCGGGCTGCGGCGCTGCGGCACTGGGCGGGAGTTCTCGCTCTCTTCTTGAACGGGCGTGAACCACCTTGTGTGTGAGGATGGCCCAACGTCGGGTGCCGCCTGCCGATGCCCCCTCGCAGGTGAGGGCGAGCCAGGCAGCGTGCTCGACTGGCGTGGGACATCGAACAGGAGCATGCGCGATGCGCTGGGCAGCCGTGTCAAAGCCGCGATGGTTGCTGGTGGCGTTGATTGCTGAAGGCCACGTGACGCTACCGGCCCGGATGCGGCCGGCCGTCCAACCACGCCGTATAGCCGCCGTTCGTATGGGCCTCAGAGCAGGGTGCGGTGCTGGTGCAGGAAGATCCACCGCCCCTCGCCGTTCTTTTCGAGTAGGTTGCTCAGTCGGTAGAGCCGGATGTCTTTGTGGCCGTCGGACGACGTCAGGACCACTGTCGACATGGTCATGAGGAAGACCTTGCCTGGTGCCAGAGGGCGGCATTTCTCCAATTCGACGGTCCATGAAAACGTCCCACCGGATGACACCACCTCGGCGATGGGTGGGAAGGTTTCCCGGACTGCTGCAACGTCCAGACAGGCGCCTTCCTCGACGAGCTCCAAGAACTCCTCATGCAGGGAGGGGGCCAGGTCGGCCGCGAAGTCGAAGTTGCGAAGGTTTAGCTTCTGGGTGACGTGCCTCGCCAATTCTTGGTAAGCGGCAAAGGCGTCCTCACCGTCACTGGCGTCGTTCGGGGCGAACAGAGTGTCTTCCTGATGGGTAGACCAGTGCACCTGGACGATGCGCCACCCCTTCTCCTCCTGCTCAAGCGCGAAGGTAACCCGCAGTCCTGGTCCGCTGAGCTGTCGGCAGGAGACGGTCCCACGGAAATCGACGAGTGCGGCAGCGCACGCCGCGCCGCCATTTGCCAGCACTTGCGACCAGAAGTCGAGAATGCGTATCTCTGGTTCCCGCCCGGCGGCGGCCTGGCAGGCCACCGGGGCCGCGAAGGCCTCCCAGTCGGTGGTCTGCAGGTCTGCGTGCGCACCGAACGAAACAACGCCGTCGCGCCGGCTCAAGCGTCCGTACATCTGCTGTGTATCTGCGCGCTGGTAAGACTGTAGGTATCGTTCGATCGTTTCTCGGATGACTTGGCTAGTCACGGGGAGCTCCAGTGTGGGTAGAGGTGAGGTCGACATAAGCAGTGGACGGGAACCATTTCGGCCTGTCTGCAGACCAGGGAACGCCTGCGCTGGTCAGGAGCGTGAGCCGCTCCCTTCAGGAAGCACAGGCTGAAACGGCTCCGGTTTCATGTTTCTTCCGGGTTGCTACGGTTCCCTATTTGACCTGGAACCAGGCGAGTATGTAGGCGATGCGGGTGCTATAGGAGCGGATCGTGGGGTGGGCGAACAGGTCGGTCATGCGTAAGCGTTCGATTGGAACCGAGTCATGACCATGGTGTGGATCTGTGCGATGTGCAGCAACGCCCTGCCGATGCCGAAGATGCGCCCACCCCGACCGGCGGTCTCGGCTGCTAGGGCCCGCTTCCATATAGCAGCGATCCGACCTTCCACGGTCTGACGGCGTCTGATTTGTTCAGGTGTGGCAGCAATGGAAGGACTGCGCAAAGCTTTCGTGTCGATCTTGCCGTTGGCTGTGGTGGGGAACCGGTCGAGGGCCTGGTAGACGCGGGGCGGGGGCAACCACGTGGTGTGTTGCTCCGAGCTGGACGAGTGCAGTTCCTCCAAGTTCTCGCCGGGACGATCCGGGTCGGGGACGAACCGTTCACCAGTAACTCCCACAGGGACGTCTGCCTTGTCGAAGACACACGCCTGGGTACCTGGCAACATCGCCCGATCCGGACCGGGTCGGCGACCTCCGCAGGCGGTGTCATCACGTAGAACGTGCCATACACCGTGGCCTCGTTGGGACAGTCGCCGTTGATCAGACGCAGTCCCGCATTGGCTCCCACAAAATCCACCGCGAGGGCGGCATTGAGGGCCTCCCCGCTCGTTGTGAGTCCCGACAGCTCCTTGAGAAAGCGGGATCCAGTTCAATATGCCGCTCGAAGACGGCGGAGGGTAGTTGAGTATGCGTGATGCTGTGTTCGGCGATGAACTGCCAACTGCCGTGTCGTTGTCACTGTCGTCGGCGCACACAAGCCGCGCCCCGTTTGCAGCGCACTCCCGATCTCCGCCGTGGCCATCAAAGGAAAGGGAAAACTGATCAGGCGCATCTGCCAGGCAGACGATCCAGCCCTGCTGGGCTACGTCGGTGACCGAGTTGAAGATGCCGGAGTGCTGCACCTGCACAGCCTTCGGATACGCCGGATCCAACGGCACGTAAGTACACCCAGGCCTTCAAAACGGCCGGAATGTGGACAACCGCATCCATCACGCGCGGCAGACACATCCCCACCCGAATCCTCTCGCACCACCGCGCCGCCAGAGCTCTACCGCATCGGGGGGTAGCTCAGTGTGACGCTCTGCCAAGTCGCGCACATTGCCGGCAGTCGCGGCGGTCCACCATCCTGTGCATTCGGCGGAAGCGGGGGCTGTCGATGAAGTAAGTCGAGAACTGTGCACCATGAATACCGACCTGAGGAGTGAGACTGATCCACGCTTCCTGGGCGGGCGGTTCACCCACCATGCAGATCAATGCGGACGCTAGCACACGCCAACAGGTCAGCATTAATAAGTAATCAACACTCAATCATGAAGTGCTGGAGGCCTGATGGAGGCTCAATTCTCTTAGCAGCCTGACCTGGCCAGGGCTCTTGCGAAGTCGCCGTGGTCTTGTGAACCTGCTGGTCATCTGGGGTGTGACTGGACGTGCCGAAGCTCTGTTGATGTAGGGCTGGCAACTCGCCCGCGAACAACGAGACTTCGGTGATTCGTGGCCTGCCGTGCCCGCGCTCATCCTGTCGCAATCGCCCTCCCGGCGGTGATGAAGCGGTGGGGACATCGATCTGCGTGATCGCGCAGGACGCCGGTATCCGCTGGTCGCGCTGGTCAGAGCGGCTACCCGCGCGGTGGTGTCGGAGCGCGCTCGTACTCGGTGGTCGGGCACTGGCCGCGACGGGCGCCGCGGGACACCCGGGCGCGGCTCGGTTTCGCGACCCGGGGCGCGCTGAGCGTGCGGCCGGCCGTGTCGGTGAACACCGTCCGCCGGGTCGTCGAGCGCTTCCGCCCCGGCGAGCCGGCCGGACGAAAGGGCCACACGGGGCTCACGCACCCGGACACGGACCGCGGCCAGCCCCGCTGGCCGTCATCGGCACAGGGTCATCGCCCGACTGCGGATCCCCAGCAGGACCGACGAGATTCCCCGCCCACGCGACGCGCCCGGCGCGCTGGACATCGAATGCACCCCGGGTGAGCGCGAACCCACCACACACAGACAGGCAAACACCGCACTGTTCCTGGTCCGGGACAAGAACCGCCCCACCTACCCGCTCACCGTCAAGCTCAACCAGCCCACCGCGTAAGCGAGTCGCCGCCGCCTGCCTGGGACAGGGCCGCCGTGAAGTACGACGACCGCACCCAGCGCCACGACCGCGACCAGACCCGCGCAGCGCGCGTGCCAAGCGTCCCTCACCCGCACTTCCCCCACGCCCTCCAGGACAGCCCAGACGTGAGCCGTTTCTGATTAATAGGTAGTAGTTCCTCATGCTGGAGGATCCCGGCGACGCCACTCTGTCATATGCCAGGGAGTGAGCGATCACTGCCGGAGAGTGAACTGCAGGTTTGCAGACATCACCCAACACCGTGTCGAGAGCCGTGTCCTGTGATGCCACGCCAGAAGGCGGGAAAGTGACCATGCATCAGGCGGTTAAGAGCTGCCGGAGCGTCGTTTTGGCGAGCATCCTTTCGATCCCCCCGCGTCCACACCATGCGGCACATCCATGCATACGGCGGCACGGGGAGACACTGCGCGGGCCGCGCTGTGGCCGAGGTGCGAGCGTGCGCCACATAGGTGACGGATTGCCACTGAGAGTGGCGCAGGCCCGTCTTCACGGTCTTGCGAATCAACTCCACGTCGCCCGGTACCTCCGTTCAGGCCATCGCTTGCGCTGCCCAGCCATCTGGACAGCACTGCCTAGGCGTCGGCAGCGGCAGCTCGAAGGAAGGGTGCCGAAGTGGATATGGCTGCCCGTCGCGAGAGCGGAAGGCGTCCCTGCCGGGGACTGAATCGGTTTCCTGTTTCCTTGTTATGCAGCGCATTGCTGCAACGATCTTTAATGTGAGGCATCGTGGATGTTTCCCCGTCTTCCAGCGCCACCTACCCGAATTTCGACTTGATGGCTGACCCCATATGCGACTATCCGGAGTGCCTAGGGATCCATCAACTGGTCGACGATTGGGCTGGGTCACGGCCGTCAGCGATTGCGGTGATGGATAGTCACATTTCGTTGACCTACAGCGAGTTGGTGATGCGGGCGAACCGGCTGGCGCACTACCTGCTTGGGCGTGGGGTGGAACGTGGGGACCGTGTGGGCGTTCGGCTTCCTCGAGGGGTGTCGACAGTGGTGGCGTTCCTGGCCGTGTTGAAGGCGGGGGCGGCTTTTGTGCCGATGGATCCTGCCTACCCGGCGTCGAGGCTAGCCTATTTGGCCGAGGACTGCGGTGCAGTTGTGGTGCTGGATAAACCACTGCTTGACGCAGCTGCCGGCGAAATTGCTGAGCAGCCGGAGACCGCTCCGGCCGTGCAGGTGGGTGGGAGTGACCTGGCCTATGTGATGTATACGTCCGGTTCGACGGGGCAGCCGAAGGGGGTGCAGGTCGAGCATCGGAGCATCGTCGATCTGATCACCGGTGCGGACTACGCCGACCTCGGCTCAGACGCCCAGATCTTGCATTGCGTTTCGCCTTCGTTCGATGTATCGAATATGGAGATCTGGGGGGCTTTGCTGTCGGGTGCGAGGTTGGTGATTGCGCCCGCGGGTCCGCCGGTCAGCGAGGTATTGGGGGATCTGATCCG
>NZ_JBFAYA010000052.1:0-16628 GCF_040681095.1 Streptomyces sp. NPDC051909
CCTGCACACCTACAACCACCACCGCTGCCACACCGCACTCGACGGACACCCGCCCATCACCCGCGTCAACAACGCTGCGGGTCAATACACCTAGGCGCCCTCCGTCCGCTCCGCGGGTTCCTCGTCGCCGAAGGAGTCGGCGGCGTAGGGGTGGACGTAGTGGTCCTCGCCGAACGGGGTGAACCAGGTGCCGAAGCCGAGGAGCGGGGGTTCCGGGTCGGCGCCCTCGTGGAGGTGGGCGCGGAAGCGGTCCAGGGCGGCGAGCACGTCGTCGTCGACGAGGCCGTACAGCTCCAGGGCGGCCCGGGCCTGTTCGAGGAGGAAGCGGAGGACGAGTTCCTCGGCGAGGCAGCCCAGGCGGCGGAAGCCGCCGTCGGTGAAGCGGGTGGTGAGGGCGACGGCGGTGACGAGGAAGCGGCGGGCGAAGGGTTCGTCGTAGCGGGCGGCGTGGCGGGCCGGGAGGCGGTCGAGGTGCCAGAGGTGGCCCTGGCAGCCGGCGACGTCGGTGTCCTCGTCGGCGAGGGCCTGCACGTCGTCGTACAGCTCGTCGATGAACACCTCGGCGGCGTGCACCAGGACGCCGGCGGCGAGTTCGGCGGTGTCGGGGCTCGTGCCGAAGACGGCCGGTTCGAAGGAGCGGAGCCGGGCGGCCATCGCGCGGATCTCGGTCTCCGGGTCCGGGGCGTCCTCGACGACCTCGGACCAGACACCGTCCTCGTCGTCGCCGTCCCCGTCTCCGTGGCGGCCCTCGCGTCGGCCGGCCGCGTGGCGGGCCCGGCGGGCGGCCGGGTCGCTGGGCGGGGCGTCCGGGCCGTCGGCGGCGGCGAGGCTCTCCCGGGCGCGGTCGGTGTGCAGCCGCACCTCGCTGCTGACGACGAGCCAGCCGGTGAGGAGGTCGGTGTGGTCCAGGACCTCCTGGACCACGGCGCCGACGGCGTCCTCCGCGGCTTCCAGGGAGGGCGCGAGGGCGGTCACGGACAGTTCGGCGCCCCGGGCGTGGGGGTCCACGGCCACATCGAGGACGTCCACCTCCACGCCGTCCGGCCCCTCGGCTCCGGCCACCGAGCCGAAGCCGCGCTCCAGCAGGACGGCGGCGCCGAACCTGCCGAGGGCGTCGAGGTCGGAGGCGTCGTCCGGTATGCAGATTTCCACGGTCACGACGTACGTCACGACGCAAGACTGCCAGGCCGGGCGGGGCGGTTTCGAAGGGATTGCGGAATCCGGACGGAACGGGGCGGAGTTCCGGCCCGGTGGCGGCCCGTGCGCCCCCTCCGTCGCCCCCCGCCCCTGGTCGGCGTCAAGCCTCCGTCAGGGCGCGTCAGGGGCGCGTCAGGGTGGTCCCCCAGGGGCCGGCGGCGGGCATGGCTCCGGGGGCTCGGCCCCGGCGCGGACGGCGCGGGGGCGCCCGTACCGCCGGCGCCTACCACCTCGCGATGTCCTCCTCGTACGACCTCGGGTGCGGGCGGCGGGGTGGGGCCCGTGTCCAGGACCACACAGGACCCCCCTGCCGCACATCGGAGACCACGGGTTAGCATTTGAGCACTGCCTAGCTCGATCGAGAGATGCTTTCTGTGACTGTCAACGAGGACTCGTTCACAAACTGGAAGAACCGCGAGGAGATCGCGGAGTCCATGATTCCGATCATCGGGAAGCTGCACCGGGAGCAGGACGTCACCGTCCTCCTTCACAGCCGCTCCCTGGTGAACAAGTCGGTGGTGAGCATTCTCAAGACCCACCGATTCGCCCGCCAGATCGACGGCGAGGAGCTGTCGGTCACCGAGACCATGCCGTTCCTGCAGGCGCTCACCACCCTCGACCTGGGTCCCTCCCAGATCGACATCGGCATGCTCGCCGCCGAGTACAAGGCGGACGACAAGGGCCTCTCGGTGGCGGAGTTCACCGCCCGGGCCGTCGCCGGCGCCACCGGGGCCAACAAGATCGAGCGCGGCGAGGGCCGTGACGTCGTCCTGTACGGCTTCGGCCGCATCGGCCGGCTCGTCGCCCGCCTGCTCATCGAGAAGGCCGGCTCCGGCAACGGGCTCCGGCTGCGCGCCATCGTCGTGCGCGGCGGAGGCGACCGGGCCGCCGAGGACATCGTGAAGCGCGCCTCGCTGCTGCGCCGCGACTCCATCCACGGTCAGTTCCAGGGCACCATCACGGTCGACGAGGCCAACGGCGCGATCGTCGCCAACGGCAACACGATCAAGGTGATCTACGCCAACGACCCGTCCGAGGTCGACTACACGGCGTACGGCATCGACAACGCGATCCTGATCGACAACACCGGCAAGTGGCGCGACCGCGAGGGTCTGTCGAAGCACCTGCGTCCGGGCATCGACAAGGTCGTCCTGACCGCCCCGGGCAAGGGCGACGTCCCGAACATCGTGCACGGTGTCAACCACGACACGATCAAGCCGGACGAGCGCGTCCTGTCCTGCGCCTCCTGCACCACCAACGCGATCGTCCCGCCGCTCAAGGCCATGGACGACGAGTACGGTGTGCTGCGCGGTCACGTGGAGACCGTCCACTCGTTCACGAACGACCAGAACCTGCTGGACAACTACCACAAGGCCGACCGCCGTGGCCGTTCCGCGCCGCTGAACATGGTCATCACGGAGACCGGTGCCGCCTCCGCCGTCGCCAAGGCGCTGCCGGACCTCAAGGCCCCGATCACCGGCAGCTCGATCCGCGTCCCCGTCCCGGACGTCTCGATCGCCATCCTCAGCCTGCGCCTGGGCCGCGAGACCACCCGCGACGAGGTGCTCGAGTACCTCCGCGACGTCTCGCTGCACTCGCCGCTGAAGCGCCAGATCGACTTCACCACGGCCCCCGACGCCGTCTCGATGGACTTCGTCGGCTCGCGCCACGCGTCCATCGTCGACGCCGGTGCGACCAAGGTCGACGGCGACAACGCGATCCTGTACCTGTGGTACGACAACGAGTTCGGCTACTCCTGCCAGGTCATCCGGGTCGTCCAGCACGTCTCGGGCGTCGAGTACCCGACCTTCCCGGCGCCGGCGGCCTGATCCGCCGGGATTCCGGACCGCGCCATACGCCGAACGGCGGCGGGGCACTCGCCCCGCCGCCGTTCGGCGTTTCGCGGCCTCCTGTCCGGACGAAGGAGCGTCCGGACAGGGTGGTGCCACGGCGCACCCGCGTTCTCTGGAGCCCGGTCGGGGGTGTGGGTCCGGGGAGAGACGGGTGGGCCGTGGCACCGGTTCAGGGGGGCGCGGGCCGTGGGGGCGGGCCCGCGCCGTATGCGAACGTCAGCCGGCGAGGCCCGGGTTGGGGCCGAGGGCCGACACGGCGGCGTCCTCCGGGTCGTCGGCAGGGACCGCGCCGGTCAGGGCGGTGGCCTGGCGGAGGGTCTCGGCGAGGTTCTCCCAGTCGAGGGCCGGGCGGTCGTCGCCGCGCGTGGAGAGCAGACAGGCGTTCCAGCGCATCCGGGGCACGCCCGGCAGCGGGCGCAGTCCGCCGGCCTCGCGTGGGGAGCAGGCCAGGGCCATGGGGAGCATGGCGCAGCCGAGCCCGGACTGGGCGGCGGCGCGGACCCCGGCCATGGAGCCGAGTTCGTGGATCTCGGGCGGTCCCTCGGAGCGGAGCCGGAGGAATTCGGGCAGCCAGCGCTGCGAGGGGCAGTCGGGGTCGGCGATGACGACCTGGCGTCCGGCGGCGGCCGCGCCGCGCATCCGGGTGACTCCGGTGACCGGCACGAACTCGACTTCCTGGAGGCGCACTTCTGTCAGGTCGTCGGCCCGGTCGGGGGTGCGCAGCGGGTCGGTGAGGGTGCCGGGCAGTGCGGCGGGGTCGTCGGCGTCGACGACGGTGAGGACGAGGGCGCCGTCGATGGTGCCGGCCCGGAAGGCGTCGTGGACCTCGCCGGTGCCCATGACCCGCAGGGCGAGCTGGACTCCGGAGAGCAGCCGGCGGCCGATGTGGGTGAGGCGGGCGAGCTGCTGTCCGTAGGCGAGCGCGGGCACCACGCCGACGGTCATCCGCGGCGGGTTGGCGGCGGGGCGGCGCAGCGCAACCTCCATCTCACCGACGAGCGTGAGGATCTGCCGGGCGTAGTCGCAGAGCACGGTCCCGGTGCGGGTGAGCCGTACGCCGCTGGGGAGCCGTTCGAAGACGGGCTCGCCCACCTGCCGCTCCAGGGCGCGCATCTGCGCCGTGACGCTGGACTGCGAGTACCCGAGGCGGCGGGCCGCCTGGGTGAACGACCCGGTCAGGGTCACCTCGCGGAAGGTTCTCAGGGTTCTTGCGTCGATGTCCACGTGTTCAACCCCCTTGCCGCCCCCCGGCGGCACCTGACACGGGGGCGGCTCGGTCACGCCGCCCGTTCGATCGCCCCAGTCGGTCTGTTCACACCACAGGGGTGCCGGACGCTCCATCGCTCCCGGCACCCCTGTCGGCAGCGCAGGACTCTACTCGGCGAGCTGCGCCGGAACCAACGGAAAGTCCAGTTCCGGTTGCGCAACGTGATTGAAGAAGTTGGACAGCACGTTGAGCGCCACATGGCCGACGATTTCGGCCAGTTCGGCGTCGGAGACGCCGGCGGCGCGGGCGTCGGCGAGGGCGGCGTCGGTGACGCGGCCGCCGCTCTCCATGATCGCGCCGGTGATGCGCAGCACCTGGTCCATGTGCGGGTCGCCGGCGTCCTGGCCCTTGCGGGTGGCGAGCAGCTCCGGCTCGCTGAGGCCGACCTTGCCGCCGCGCAGGGTGTGCGCGGAGACGCAGTAGGTGCAGTCGTTGCGCTGGGCGATGTAGAGCGCCAGCTGCTCGCGCTGCCGGGCGCTGAAGCTGCCGCCGACCAGGGCGTCGCGCATGGCGAGGTAACCGCGCAGCGCGGCCGGGCCGTTGGCGAGGGCGGCGTAGAGGTTGGGCAGCTTGCCGAGCTGCTTGAGGGTGCTCTCGAGCAGCTCGCGCTGCTCCTCGTTGGCGGACTCGACGGTCAGCTGGGGCAGGCGGGGCATGGATCTCTCCTTGAGCCGGACCAGGACGGAACCAAGACGGAACCAGGGCGGGAAACCGAACGGAACTGATCGGTACCATCATGACGGTACCGATCGGTTCCGTCTGGCGCAACGGGAGGCAGGGACTCCGTTCCGCCGTACGGAACCGAGTGGTACCGTTTGGTATGGCCACGAACGCGAAAGAACGGCTCCTCAGTGCCGCGGAGCGTCTTTTCTACGAAGAGGGCATCCGGGCTGTCGGCATCGAGCGGATCCTGTCCGAGTCCGGTGTGGGCCGCGCCTCCTTCTACCGGCACTTCCCCAGCAAGGACGACGTGGTCGTCGAAGTGCTGCGGCGCCGTGACGGCATGTGGCGGGCCTGGCTCGACGGGCGCATCGAGGCGAGCGACCGCGGGCCCGAGGAACTGCCGCTCGCCCTCTTCGACGGACTCGCGGAGCGCTTCGCCGCGGCGGACTTCCGCGGCTGCGCCTTCATCAACACCATGGTGGAGACCGCCGATCCGGAGAGCCCTGCGCACCATGTGGCCGCCGAGCACAAGGAGAAGGTCATCGCCCGCCTCGACGCCCTCCTCACGGACGGCGGCTACCACGACCACGAGACCCTCGCCCGCCAGCTCGCCCTCCTCGGCGACGGCGCCATCGTCACCGCACTCCGCGAGGGCACGACCGAGGCCGCGCTGCGCGCCCGCGCGGTCGCGACGGTCCTGCTGAACACGGCGGACCGGGAGCCGGAGCCGGCCGAGGCCCGCTGACGACGACGCCCGCCCGCACACGCGCGGCCGTCCGCACACGCGTGAACGCCCGGGGCGCCCCCCTCACGAGGGCGCCCCGGGCGTCGTCGCGGCGGCTCAGGCCCGGCTGCCGTCCGGGCCGAGGGCCGTGCGGCGGAGCTTGCCCGAACGGGTGCGCGGGAGGGACGGGGTCAGGGCGACGGACTTCGGGACGAAGACCGGGGCCAGGCGGCGCCGGGCGAGGGCGAGCAACTCGCCGCGCAGGACCTCGGGTTCGACGGTGCCGCGGGGCTCGACCACGGCGTACGGGGCGAGGCCGCCGCGCTCGTCGGGGCCGGGGATCACCGCCGCGTCGGCGACCGAGGGGTGGGTGCGCAGGACCGCCTCGATCTCCATCGGGGAGACCCGGTGCCCGTACGACTTGAAGACCTCGTCGTTCCGGCCGAGCAGCCGGATCGACCCGTCGGCGAGCCGCTCGCCCCGGTCGCCCGTGCGGTACAGGCCGTCCGCGAAGGCCTCCGCAGTGCGGTCGGGGCGGTCCGCATAGCCGCGCATCAGGCCCGGCGGACGCTCCGTCAGATCCACGCACACCTCGCCGGACTCGCCGAGCGCGCCCGTCTCCGGGTCGCGAAGCACGATCCGGTAACCGGGCAGCGGATGCCCGAGCGAGGACAGCGGCGCCGGGGTGTCGGGAGCCCGGCCGATGAGGGCCGTCGCCTCCGTCTGCCCGTAGCCGTCCCGTACGCGTACGCCCCAGGCCGCCTCGATCCGGTCCGTGACCTCGGCGGTCAGCGGCTCGCCCGCCGCGGTCGCCTCCCGCAGCCGGGGCGCGCCCCGGCCCCCCGTCACGTACGGCAGCATCGCCCGCCACGCGCTCGGCGGCGCGCACAGGCTGCTGATCCGCTGGGCGGCGAGCACCCCGGGGAGCAGTTCGGCCGGCAGCCCGCCGTCGGGCGGGGCGACGACCGTGGCGCCCGCCGTCCACGGCACGAAGAAGCTGGACCAGGAGTGCTTCGCCCAGCCCGGGGCGGACAGGTTGAGGTGCCGGTCGCCCGGGCGCAGCCCGCTCCAGTACAGGCTGGACAGGTGCCCCACCGCGTAGCCGGCGTGCGAGTGCTCGACCAGCTTCGGCAGCGAGGTGGTGCCGGAGGTGAAGTAACAGAAGGACGGGTCGGCGGCCCGGGTCGGCCCGGGCGGCAGGAAGGCGCGGCGGCGCCCGGCGTCCCGGGTGTCGGGGTACGGCAGCCAGCCCGGCACTCCCCCGGCGCCGGGCGCCATCCGCACGCCCGGCACCGGCACCGCCGACTCCCCCACCAGATGCACGAGTTCGGGCGCGCACACCACGTGCCGGATGCCGCCGCGGCCGATCCGGTCGGCGGCCTCGTCCCGGGTGAGGTCCTGGTAGCCGGGGACGACGACCGCGCCCAGCTTGACGCAGCCGAGCAGGGTCTCCCACAGCTCGGCCCGGGTGCCGAGCAGGATGAGCACCCGATCGCCGCGCGCCACCCCGGCCTCCGCCAGCGCGACCGCCAACTCGTCGGAACGGGCGGAGAGTTCGGCGAAGGTGACCCGGTCGACGACCGGCACGGTGCCGTGCGCGTCCGGTGCGCCGAGGATCTCCAGGGCGGTGCGCTGATTGCCCTCGGCGACCACGTCGAACCATTCCAGGGCCCAGTTGAAGTGTTCGGCCCGCGGCCACCGGAACGCGGCGGTGGCCGCCGCCCGGTCGCCGCGCAGCCGTAGCAGCAGGTCCCGGGCGGCCCGGTACTCCTCGTGCGCCGCGGTGGTGCGGTACTCCGCGCGGCAGCCGGGCCGCCGCTGGGCGGGCGCGGTCATCCGGCCACCCCGGCCACTCCGGCCACTCCGGCCGCTCCGGCCACTCCGGCCGCCCGCGCCAGCGCGCCCGCGATGGCGTCCGCGTCGCGCGTGAAGGAGCCCCAGCCGCCCGGCCGGCCGCTGCCGACCTGGGTGAACCAGCGGGTGTGCTCACTGGGGATGCCGAGCACGTGGACGGCCAGCTCCGGCGAGCCGTCCGCGCCGACCGGGTGGAACGGCGCGTCGGTGCAGTCCACCCCGCCCGTCCTGAACTCCCCCGCCCCGCCGCCGGTTTCGCCCCCGTTCACATAGGGCCGGACCAGTCCGTCGGAAAGCAGTCCGCGGATCAGCGGATCACGGTCCGCGGTGATGTCGGTGGTGGGAAGACGCGCGTCGACGAGGACGTCGAGCTGCGCCCAGGAGTTCTCCACCTGCGCCGACTCCACGGTGAACCGGCCGCCGACCGGGTCCGTGCCGAACCGCACGCCCGGGCCGACGGGTTCGAGCACCCCGGCGGCGAGCAGCGCCAGGAACTGCTCCGAGCGCAGCTGCGGCGGTCCGGTCGACACCATCGCCGCCACCGGCCCGAACTCGGCGAGGAACCAGGCGTGCGAGGCGGGGGTGAGCCCGCCGAAGTCGACCACCTCGCGGATGGTCTGCCGGACGTCCCGCAGCACGTCGGCCGCCGCCTTCATCGGCCCGTCCGCGTTCCCGAGCCGCGCGTCGCCCAGGTCGGCGCGCAGCCACTCGGTGAGCACCTTGTGGAACTCGGCCGGCGAGCCGAAGCGGCAGCCGTGGAACGGCCGGGCGAGCGCGCCGAGTCCGGTCAGCGGCTGCGGGTCGATCCGGTATCCGGCGGCCAGCCCGCGCAGCACGTCCTGGTCCGGGACGAGCGCCAGGGCCTCCTCGGCCCGTTCGGTGAACTCCCGTGCCGCGTCCGGGCCGTGGACCTGCCGGATCCGGGTGGCGAGCAGCACCAGGTTCACCTCGGCGAGCAGCCAGGGCAGCACCAGCTGCTCGAAGTCCAGCGGCGCGTGCTCGGCGCGCAGCCGCGCCATCCGCGCCGGCGTGAACAGCACGGGCCGGTACCGGTGTCGGGGCCCCTTCTGGTTGGCACCCCGGGTGAGCAGCGGCACGCCGGCCCGCGAGCCGGTGAGGATCCGCGGCTCCTTCCCGCTCGGCAGGTAGAGCAGCCCGTCACCGCCGTCGGTGAACACGCCGCCGCGCCCGAGGGTGAGTTCGGCGAGCACGTCGTAGAAGGTGAGGCCCATGCCGATGACGCCGACGCTCGCGCCGGCCGGGATGTCGGCGAGCGGCATCTCGTTGGCCGAGCCGCCCGCGATGTACCGCAGCGGCCGGGCCGGGGTGCCGTGCTCGCGGGCGAACCGACGCCACTCGCGCTGCTGCCCGTCGAGCTCGTTCACCGGGTGGCCGGTGGCGAGCAGCATCCGGTCGACGGTGAGCACGTCGCCGCGGTCGAGCCGCAGCCGGTACGGCTCCCCCGGCGCGCCCCGGTCCGCGCAGATCACCCGGGCGGGCACCTGGTGCACGGTGAGGCAGGGCGGCAGGGTCTCCTCGATCCGCCGCATCACATAGCGCAGGTAGCGGCCGTAGACCGCGCGCGGCGCGTAGCCCTGCGGCTCGGCCCGCGCCGGGTCGTGCTCGGTCCACCACTCGCCGAGCGAGGGGCCGGCGCCCGGCCGGTGCGGGCCGTCGTCCGCCGGGCCGGAGAACATGGTGACCTCCTGCGCCGCGGTGTTCATCAGGAACCAGGGTGACTGGTCCGTCCGCCAGATCCGCCCGGCCCCCGCCTCGTGCGGATCGATCGCGAACACCTCGATACGGCGCGCGGGCGGCTGCTCCGCGCAGCGGGCCGCGAGCCGCTCCAGGACGGACAGACCGCGCGGGCCCATGCCCACGAAGGCGATCCGCAGCGGTTCGGCGACCGGGTCGGCCAGACAGCGCGGGGTGTCCAGGGGAGCCGGCTCCGGCGGCGGAGCGGTCTCCGCGGCCAGGTCGTGCTCCCGGGAGACCCGGCCGAGCATCCCGGCGAGCTGACGCGAGGTCATCGGTGTGGTCCTCCGGCTGGTGGTGAGCAGCGGCAGCGCCCCCAGGTCGGTCCACTGGAGCCGCCCGTCCGGCGCGACCGCCGAGCGGGCCTCGCCCCGGTTGTCCGGGTGGAGGCAGAACGGCACGTCGAGCAGCCCGCGGTCGAAGGCCTTCAGGAGCGCGAGGCCCAGGTCGTCGGAGAGCGCCCGGACCGCGCCGACCAGGGCGCGGGCCTCGGCGAGGATCTCCTCGGCGTCGCCCCCGGTGCCCGGTGCGGCCGCGCGCCCGGCCCGTGCCCGGGCCGTACGGGCCGCGTCGGCGGCCACCGACAGGGCGGTCAGGTTCTCCGCGACCGACGGGATGCGGTGCGCCTCCGTCTCGGTCTTCACGATGAGCCGCTGCGCCCCGCCGAGCACGGCGAGTTCGGCGCTGCGGCGCAGCAGCAGCCGGGCGCCGGGCACGGTGCGCGGGTAGACGCCCATGTACGTGTAGAGCACGACGTGCCGGTCCACGGTCGGCGGAAGCAGCTCGTCGGCGAGCTGCCGCAGCGCGGCGAGCGCCCCGGCGTCCTGCACCGGGTGGGTCTGCTGCGCGTACGACAGGGACACGCTGGTGGCGCCGTTCTGCGCGAAGAACAGGCACTCCAGGACGGACACGGCGACCAGCATGGACGGGGGGCACAGCTGCCCGAGCAGGCAGCCGCCGAAGGACTCCAGATGGGCGCGCCGGCCGTGGGCGCGGCTCTCCTCGGCGAGGAACTGCACGGAGTCCCGCCAGGCGGCGACGGACTCGGCGAGCGGAGTGCGGCCGTAGGGCAGGCAGTACGAGACGGGGCCGCCCTCGCTGGCGGAGAGCCCGGCGGCGGCCATGGTGCGGAAGATGGCCATCGGATCGGCGGAGCCGTGCCGGACCTGCACCGGGGTGCGGCGGCCGGCGGCCGCGGCGGTCCGGGCGGCGGTCCTGGGCCCGTGACTGACGATCGGGAAGCCGTTCAGGGGCCGTCCGGTGCGCAGGGCGGCGGTGGCGGCGGCGTGGTCGCCGACGCGGGTGTAGCTGTCGATGGTGAGGGTGGCGACGGTCCGCTCCGGGAGCGCGGCGACGGCGGCGACGCCGGCGGCCATCTCCTCCGGGGAGACCATGCCCATGCGGGGCTGGACGACGAGCTCGCCTGCCGCGGCGGCCTCCTGGACGAAGGCGCCCAGGTCACCGGCGGCGAACGCGGCCGGGCCGGGGTTCGGCGCGGCGGCGGACTGGGCTTGCGGTGAAGGCGGATGCGGGTGCTGCGGGGACCGGTCGGGAAGCGTCACGCCGCGGCCCGCCCGGTACACGCGCCTCTCGTTCCGCCCCGTTCCTCCAGCCGGCCGAGCCGGGCGAGCAGTGCGGTGGGCGCGGTGCCGTCCGGGTACACCGCGTCGTAGCCCGCGGCGAGCAGCTCGGCGGTGCGCTCCTCGGCGCCCTCGGGCGAGATGCCGAGCAGTCCGCCGATCACCATCGGGATCTCCCGGGTGTCGGCGTCCTCGCGCAGCGCCCGGGCGGCGCGCAGGCCGTCCTGGTGCCCGTGGCCGTTCACCGAGGAGAGCACGACGAGGTCGGGGCTGGTCATCCGCGCGGTGTCCACGAGCAGCCGCTCGGGCACGCACGGCCCCAGGTTGAGCACCGAGTGCCCGTGCTCCTCCAGGAACAGCTGAAGGTGCACCAGGTTCCAGGTGTGCGCGTCCGAGGATCCGGTGGTGAGAAGCACCCGACGGGACGGCTCGGGACTGTGCAGACTTTGCATGGCGTGTCTCCAGTGACGGTGCGGATGCGGATGCGGAAGGGGGGCGTGCGGGCGTACGGGGCGAGCCCGGGCGTGGCGTACGGCGACGGGGGCGGACCGGGCCACGGGGCGGTGCGGTGCGATGCGGTGTCACGGGGCGGCGCCGGCGGGGAATCGGCGCGTACGGCCCCGAGGGCCACGGCCACCGGCGCGTACGCCGGCAGGGGGCGGGGCTGCCGCGACGGGGACGCGGCGCGCGGGGCGTGCGGGTGCTTCGTACGGGCCACGGGGAAGCCCGTACGGCGGCGGTGCCGAGCGGTACCGCCCTCGTGGGCGGTGGGGGCGCGAGCCCCTGGGAGGGGGCCGGTCGCGGACCGGACGGGGACCGGTCCGCGCGACGGCGGGCTGGGCTGGGTCAGGCGCCGGCGCCGACGCCGGTGGTGATCTCGCCCGCGCGGGGCGTGCGCGGGGAGGCGGGGCGGGCGCGGACCGCGAGGACCGTGCAGCCGGTGGCGCTGGACATCTGGTGCCGGGTGCCCGGCTCCTCGATCACGAGGTCGCCGCGGTGGAAGCGGCGCCCGTCGCTGTGGTCGAGCGTGCCGTCGAGCACCAGCATCAGCTCGTGCCCCAGGTGTTCGTGGAAGTCGCCGTGGGCGCCGGGCGGGAAGCGGAGCAGCAGCGAGGCGGAGTCCTCCTCGCCGGCGTGCCCGGGGCCCCACAGGACGACGAACTCCACGCCCTCGCGGCCTGGTTCGGTCCACGGCACCCAGGGCAGGTCGGTCTGCTCGAAGCCGTTGCGCAGCACGTCGTGGTAGATGGTGACGTCAGGCACGGGTGGTGACCTCCGTATCGGCGGCGGCTCGCTGCGGGACGACGGACGGGATGGGGTCGGGGCCCCACTGTTGCGGGCCCTTGACGATCGGCGCGCCGATGAGGGAGCCGAACTCCCGCCACGCGCCGTCGTAGTTGCGCACGTCGCTCATGCCGAGCAGCTCGTGCAGCACGAACCAGCTGTGCGCGGAGCGCCAGCCGACCCGGCAGTAGAGGACGGTCGTGTCCTCGGCGTTCAGGGCGCCGTAGGCCGCCTTGAGCTCCTCGTCGCCGCGGAAGGTGCCGTCGGCGTGGATGGCGGTGTGCCAGGGGATGTGCTCGGCGGACAGGGCGTGGCCGCAGCGCACGCCGATGTCGTCGGGCACCCCGGGGGGCGTGTTGGTGTGCCCGAGGTACTCCTCCAGGGAGCGCACGTCGAGCAGGGTGCGGCGGCCGATGTGGTCGAGCATGTCCTCGCGCCGGGCGCGGATCGTCTCGTCGGTGCCGGCCGGCACGGGGTACGTGGTCTCGGGGCGCTGTGGCGCCTCGGTGGTGAGCGCACCGCCGATGGCCTCCCAGCGGGCGCGCCCGCCGTCGAGGAGCCGCAGCTCCCGGTGCCCGTACAGGCGGAACTGCCAATAGCCCGCCGCGGCCCACCAGTTGTTGTTGCCGCTGTAGAAGACGACGGTGTCGTCCTCGGAGATGCCGTGCCGGCCGAGGAGGGCCGCGAAGGCCTCCGGGCCGATGAGGTCGCGCCGTACCGGGTCCTGGAGGTCGCCGGTCCAGTCGATGCGGATCGCGCCGGGGACGCGGCCGGGGCGGCCGCCGCCGTCGTTGCCGCCGTCGGTGATCTCGACGAGGACGAGTCCGGCGGAGCCGGCGGGGTCCTTCAGGTGCTCCTGGAGACGTTCCGTGCTGACGAGCAGGCTGTCGCGGTTCATCGGGTTCACCACCAGTAGGTCGGGTACTTGGCGATCACACCGGCCTTGGAGGCGATCAGGCCGATCAGCACGAGCAGCACGCTGCCGATGCCGAGCAGGACGAGGAAGCCGACCGGCTTCGGGTCCTGGAGCACGGCGAGGACGGCGGTCGCGGCGGCCGGGGCGTGCACGGCGCGCAGCACCAGCATCAGGCCGACGCTGAGGCCGGCGGCGATGGCCGCGACCCACAGCGAGTGCCCGAAGAGCGCGACGGCGGCGAGGCCGAGGACGCCGGATCCGAGCTGGCCGAGGACCACGTTGCGCGGCTGCGCGGGCGGCAGCGCCGGGGTGGAGCAGACGATCATCGCGGTGGCCGCGAGCGGGGCGATCATCAGCAGATGGTGGGTGGCCTCGCCGAGCGCCACGAGGACGACCAGGGAGACGACGGTGGCGAGGGTGCCGAGGACGGCGGGCTTGGTGCCGGGGAACGGCGGGGCGCCGCTGCCGCCCTTCGCCGCGGCGGGCGCGGCGGGCGGCGGAGCCGGGGGCTGCGCGCCCGGCGCCGGGGTCTGGGTCTGGTTGCTCACGTGCTCGCTCCTCAACAGCCGTTGAAGTAGTGCATGGCCTGCCGGTGCACGACCGCGCCGATCTTGTGGCCCATCTCGATGCCGGGCTCGTTGTCGAAGCTCCAGTGCATGCCGCCGTACACACGGGAGATGCCGGCCTGGTGGGCGGCCTCGCTGAAGGTGGGCCAGGTCAGGACGACGTCGGTGTGCGGGGTGAGCCCGGGCTCGACGGTGGAGGTGCCGGCCTTGAAGCGGAAGGAGTCGCCGAAGGAGTCGGTGCCGGTGAAGCGGCGCAGGAACTCGGCGGCGGCGCCGGAGAAGGTGCTGTGGCCGGAGACGGTGGCCGGGAACGGCGGCACGGCGACGTACGCCTGCCAGTTCACGCCGTCCATGGTGACGGTGCCCTGGCCGGGGCCGCCCCAGACGGTCACCTGGCGGCCCCGCCGGTCGTAGGGGATGAGCGTGGAGGGGCGGGCGAAGTCGTAGTCGAGCTTGACGGCCCAGGAGCCGATGGCGGCGTCGCACTCGGCCATGTTGAGGCCGAAGAACAGCTTGGCGTCCTGGTCGACGTCGTGGCCGTCACGGGCGGACACGAAGCGGCCCCACATCTGCTGGGCGCCGGGCGGGGTGACGTCGTCGTTCAGCCAGAACTCGGCGATGCACTTCTGCTCGTCCGTCAGATTCGCGCTGATGTCGAGGAGTTCCTCGATCGCGGCGGTCATCCGGACCGAGGGGTACGCGGGCGGCGCGGCCACCGTGAACTGGTCGGGGCGGCTGAGCGCGAAGGGCTTCATCACGGCGAACTGCGGCGTGAGGTACTTCTGCAGCTTGCCGCCGACGATCAGCGGGGACCAGTGCTCGGGCGCGACGACGATCGAGGGGTCGAAGGCGCCGGCGGTCTGCGGCGGGTTCTTCGGCTGGTAGCCGGTGGTGTCCGCGTACGGCGGGGTGCCGAGCTGGTTGGCGCCGTCGCCGTGGCGGTAGTCGAGGACGGCCCGCGCGGTGCGGAGGCCTATCCAGGCGGGGCTGTAGCGGCGCGGGCTGGTGAGCTCCGGGTCGTAGCCGAGGCTGCTCAGCATGGAGTCGATGGCGACCTTGTACTCCGGGAAGAACTCCAGGAGCGCGAGGTGCGCGGCGTAGCTGACGGCCTCGTTCTTGTTGTCGAGGGTGCGCTCGGAGCGGGGCCGGCGCAGCGAGCCGCCGAAGCGGGTGCCGGAGGCGACCCGGTCGTAGCAGGCCCAGGCGTCGTAGATGCAGTTGTGCACGACGGCGAGGATGCGGGCGTTGACGGTGGCGGGGCCGAAGCGGTTGCCGGCCGCCTGGTAGCGGCCGAGGATCGCGTCCATGGTGGCCTGGTTCCAGCGGACCACGACGGTGGGCTCGGCGACCGCGCCGGGCGCCCGGCGGCCGGTGCGGGTCTCCGCCTCGAACCGCGTCGTCGGGGCAGCGGCCGCCCAGGCGGTCCCGCCGGAGGCGAGTGCGAAGGCGCCGGCCGCGGCGGCGGAGGCGGTGAGCACCCGGCGCCGGGTGAACGGCGCGGGGGTGGCGGGGTCGGTGGAGACGGGTCGCTGAGACATCCCTTGTCTTTTCCTTCGCGTGCGGTGCGGGCCGGAAGCGGACGGTGCGGATCGCGGATCGGACGGTTCCCGGATCGGTCGGATCGGGTCGGACAGGTCCATCGGGTCGATCTGGTCGCCGGAAAACGGTCGGATCGTTCGGATCGCGGATCAAACACAAGCTCGAACAGTCCTCAGGCTGGCGAGAATTGATCGCGCGGGGCAACGGCCTATCGGCTTCTTCCATCGGAGGCATGCAAGGAAGCGATGGGCCGGGCCGGGGGCCGCCGCGAGTGGCTAGCGTGAGGGGACGCCAGGCACCGCCGGTCCGTGCGGCCGGGTACGCGGTGCCGCGGAGATACGGCACCTGGGCCCGGTTCCCGGGGCGGCGGCACGCCCTCGGGGGCCGGCTCCGCCGGCGCACAGACCCCCGCCGCGCACGCCGCCCGTGGCCCACCCCGTCGCCCGCCCAGCGGGCGGGGCCCGACGGCCCTGGCACCGCAGGACACCTGCACGCGCACCGCCGACCCGAGGACTCGGGTCCGCCCGGTCATCCCGGCCACCCCGGCCGCCCCGTCTCGTGGGCGAGCGCCGCGGGCCGCCGGCCGCCGGACCGGTGACCGCACCCACGCAATCCCGTCCGGCAAGACCTCACGATCCCGCACCGATCCGTCTGGAGTGGCCGCGCATGTCCGTTTCCTCGCAGATCAGACCGCAGACCTCGCCCTCGACCCCGTCCTCCGCCGCCCCCGTCACCGCGCTCGTCGCCCGCCTCACGCCGCGCCTGCACCGCTACGGCCTCGTGCTGCTCCGGGTGGGCCTGGGCGGCGTCTTCGTCTGGTTCGGCGTCCTGAAGGTGATCGGGCAGAGCCCGGCCGCCGAGCTCGTCGTCGCCGTCATCCCCTTCGACACCGGCACCTGGTTCGTGCCCGCCCTCGGCTGGGCCGAGATCGTCCTCGGCCTCTGGCTGCTCAGCGCCCGCGCCCAGCAGCTGCTGCTCCCGGTCCTGGCCGGCCACCTCCTGGGCACCTTCCTGGTCCTGCTGCTCACCCCGGGACTGGCCTTCGACCACGCGAACCCGCTGCTGCTGACCCTGATCGGCGAGTTCGTGGTGAAGAACGTGGTGCTGCTGGCCGGAGCGGTGGTGGTGACGACCCTGCCGAAGGACTGACGACCACGACACGGCGGCCCCGGCCGGGGTACTCCCCCGGCCGGGGCCGCCGTGTCTTCTGGCGCCTGTCGGCCATGTCGCACCGAAGCCACTAGCATCGTGGCACTGAGTGTGTTTTGCTGAGGGTACTCAGTGCCATCATTGCCACAAGCGTTGCTAGGGGAGCCCCAGACCATGGCCAAGGACTTCGATCTGTATCGTCCGTCGGAGGAGCACGAGATGCTCCGGGAGACGGTCCGTGCGCTGGCGGAGGCGAAGATCACGCCGTTCGCGGCCGCGGT
>NZ_JBFAYA010000053.1:0-15958 GCF_040681095.1 Streptomyces sp. NPDC051909
TCGAGGGCAACCGCATGAAAGCCATACCCGGTGTCTCTGGGCCTCTGGACCTTACGACGGCCCGTCCAACCCACGAACAAGGTAGGACCGCATGATTTGATCACGGATATTGATAGATTCTGGGGTCCTGGTCGCCGCTGTCCGGACAGCGATGAGCGAGCCCTGGGTGTGAGCTCTGCAACGGGAGAGGCGAAGCTGATGGAGAGAGTCGGTTTTGTTGGCATTAGAACAGAAAAATTCAGTGATATGGTCCGCTTGCTGCGTGACGTGATGGGTGCTCAAGTCACTCGTGAGGAAGACACCGTCGTCGGCTTCCGCATGGCGGACGGGACAACAGTCGAGATCTACAGCACAGAAGATGATTTCCACTCGTTCTTCACCACGGGGCCCGTCGTTGGGTTCGAGGTGGACGACTTCGATGAAGTCCGGCGAAGGATGCTCGAGACCGGCATCCAGTTTATTGGAGACCCGCAACACGATTCCGGTGTCTCCTGGCAGCACTTTCGCAACCCCGATGGGACGGTTTGCGAAATCATCGGTCCCGGTGCCCCACTCGCTTTGGCCGCACCAGAGAACGAGGACGCGGATCAACCGGGGGATTGAATCGCACTGTTCACGCTGCCGAGTTCGTGCACGATAGGTGGTGAGATGTCGAGGACTCCGGTGGCGGTGGTCCGGGCGACTGTCAGTCTCCACGGCTCTCGCGGGATGCTGGCTGACCGCTTCTTCGGGACTGCCGACGGGTGATTCTCCTGGTCATGGGGGTGATTGCGGCCCAGGTGATCAGCGACTCGGAGTGCTGGACGAGCCGTTCGTGACCGCGGGCGTGTCGGCGGGCGTGCATGATCCAGGCGAGGGACCGCTCGACGGCCCAGCGGCGGGGCAGCGGCGGGGCAGGATGACGAACCCAGGTGTATTCTTGGGCCGGCTGACGGTTTTGAGCGTCAGGTTCAGGTGTTTCTTCGCCCGGGTCACGAGCTGTCCGGCATAGCCGGAGTCGGCCCATACGATGGTGATCTCGGGGTGCATGAGGCGGAGCCGGAACAGCACCTCTTTCGCCGCGTGACCATGACGAACAGCGGCAGGCCCTTGGTGTCCACGACCAGGTGCCGTTTGCGGCCGTTGATTTTCTTCGCTCCGTCGTAGCCGCGCGAGTCCTTGCCGACGGTCTCGGCGGCCTTCACCGACTGGGAGTCGATGACGGTCGCGACAGCGCCGGGGGCCCGACCCATCTCGCAGCGGATGCGTTTGCGGATCTGTCCGACGATGCCGGCCGCGGCCCAGCGGGCCATAAAGCCGTAGCACGTGCGCCAGGGTGGGAAGTCTCTGGGCAGGGCCCGCCATTTGCAGCCGGTGTCGACGACGTACCTGATCGCGTCGACGATCTCGCGGCGAGGGTGTTTTTCCGGGCGTCCACCCCTACGGTTCTCGCAGGCCGGGGGCGGCAGCAGCGGTTCGATCAGGGCCCACTCGTCGTCGAAGGTGTCAGAGGGGTAGCAGCGGCGCCGAGCCAACGGGCCCTCCCAGGAAGACGGGGCGGGGCCGGCCTCAATGAAGTCGCTGCTCGCGGGCCTGTCGGCCGCGTTCGACCTGGGCGTGGTTGACCTGGTGGCGGGCGGCGTCGTCCGACATCGCCCGGAAGGCGACATCGGTGCGCCGCAGCAAACCGGTGGTGACCGTCGCGGCGACCTGGTGGTCGCGGGTGAGTTCCTCCACGGCCCGGACCTTGTCCTCCTGCCTGACCTGGGCGACCACTGTCGGACGCCGAAGCAGGTCGCTGGTGACGGTGGCGGCGACCGCCTCGTCCCTCGCGAGGGTGTGGATCGCGCTGACCTTCTCCTGCGGGGTGATCGGGTGCTCGACCTGCCGACCGACACGCCGCCGGGCCTCGTCTGCGGTCCACCGCTGCTTGCCCTTCGGCGGGGTCAGGATCGCGGTGAACCGTTCGCGCTCGTCGCCGATGCCCGCCAGGATCCTGTGCACGGTGAAGGACACAGTCTTCTGCCGGTGTTCCTTCGGCCAGCGCGAGGCCGTCCACCTGGCCTCCTTCACCGTCGAGTACGACAGTCCGATGTCCTCGGCCAGGCGGAAACATCGACTCCTTGACCGTGAACAGCTCCTCGCCCCGCTCCTGGCCGCCCGCCTCGCAGCAGAGCCGCCACGCTGCCTCCGGAGCCGGTGGAGCAGCTGTCCGCCACCGGAATGCGGTGGGTGTAGCACCTCGGGAATCGGCATCACCAACCGTCTCAGGTAGTGCGATCCAGGTGCCGCCATCGCCGCTCGGTTCTGTTTCCAGATCACCCTTACAGGTAATCAATACTCCATCAAGCAGCTGAGCATGGGATGCTCACGAACCCACCACGCCCACGGCGGACTATGAATCAACCGTCTGAATCGGCTCTGACTAGAACCGAGAAGATCCATTTTCAGACTTATGCTTCCACGTGTCATCCGAACCGAAGGAAGTGATTCAATTGAATGGATCCCGCATCTACGGTGCGGTCGCTGCGGGAATCGCCTCACTGGGCCTGTTCGCCCCAGCAAGCAGCGCCGCCGACCCCGTAGAGCATACCCGAACCAGCTCTCTCAACTACTCTGTTGACCCCCAGCGGACAATCAACGCCCTGGTGTCATGCCCCAACTACGACTTTCCCTACGTCAAGAATGTCCAGGTCACTCAGAGCACGAAGGGGGTAAGCGGGTCCCCCGAGGTAGGGATGCTATGGGGGAGGAGTCGATATATCGAAGGGATGAGGGTTCAGATCAGCAACCCCCAGATGACGGGGCGTCAATCATTCTGGCTGTGGGTCGAATGCTCAAACGTACAGCAGTCGAACTACAGGGTTCGAAAGTCCATTTCAGACGAAAAAACCATTCGCCCCGGGCAGGAAGATGCTTTGCTGGCGTCCTGCCCCGCAGACACCCCGCACCTGTTCAGCCTTGACCCATGGACGTACGCGGACATCACGTGGAGTCAAGTCGCGCAGGGGGAAACAAGCGGTTCCGCACTGGCCAGGAACTCGTCACTGTCACCCCGGAACGCCAAACTGACCGCCTGGTGTGAGTGATCTCCTCGTGACGCGCTTGGACACCACGCCAGCGTAGGCTCCAAGCACGGGCGCAGGGCGCGGCCAGTCGGCTCAGGTCGGGCGCGGTCGAGGACGCGGGCACCGAGGGAAAGCGGGCGGCCGCGTGAGGCGAGCCCGCGCGCCTGAGCAGCCCAACCGACGTAACCCACAGCCCCTCCAGCCGTTTGAAGCCGACGTTCCCGGTCCCCACCATCCGGGACCGGACTCCGCGCGCCAGCCCTGCCACCACGCCCGGCGGCGGGAGGCCGTCGTCATCCCAAGGGATGCGGGCAACCGCCGACGAGGCGGGGAGGTTGAGCAGTGCGGAGGGCGGGGCGAGGAAATTGCCGGAATGAGTAGCCATGTCTCATCTCGCTTCCTCCCCGAGCGGCTAATTTCAGGACACGCTGATCACATCATCGCGATCCGTCCACCCCAAGCAGAGAAAACTGAAGAGAATCAAGTAAACCGATCTCTGGCGGCACGGCCGTTCGGAGGGGGATCCGAGAACTGGCGCTTCACGAGCGACCCGAAAGAGGGATGATCCCAGTGAGTAAATACACCATTTTCGCCGCAGCGGCCACAGGCATCTCGTCATTGAGCCTGTTCGCCCCATCAGCCGGCGCCGCCTCTGCGGAGCCGATTGAATACAGCTACGTCACCGTCTCATATTCAATCGACCCCCAGAGGTCGCTCGACGCCCCGGCAGCATGCCAGAAATACACCACTCCTTATGTCAAGAGAGTTCAGGTCTTCTACAGCAACAAGGGCGCTACTGGAGCCGTCACCGTAAGGCAACAGCCAGGCAGGAGCCGGTATATCGAGGAAGCAAGAGTGCGTATCAGCAACCCGCAGGCCAACGGTCGCCTACAATTCAAAATCTCGATAGCCTGTTCGAGCGAGAAGCCGGATAAATATGACGTAGAAAAAGCGCTCTGGGATGAGCAGACAGTCCACCCCGGACAGGAAAATACACTTTCGGTAACCTGCCCCGTGGACACTCCCCATCTGGGCACTCTCTGGGGAGAAGAGTTTGCAGACATCACTTGGAGTCAATACCAAATAGGTGAGATCGAAGGCTCCGCGACGGCCAAGAATACGTCACTATCACCCCGGAATGCCAAACTCTGGGCATGGTGCTACCCAGACTGAATCTCTCTCAACGTAAGCAGCCGGCAAATCCGGATGGCCACCGGGGGCGGAGCGGGCGACAGCACCGACCGGACCGACAAAAAGATGGTAACCCACGCAGGCCGGTCTGCTACCACCACCGACATGAAGCCAGTCAGCCCCCTCCCGGGAGAGATCGATTGCAACACCCTATTTCCCACCTGCTCAGGGAATCCGAAATTGCGCCCGGGAAACTTACCCGCTGCGTCAGATTTCATCGAAAAATAGCAGAATTTAGAGTCCTGGGGCATCCGCCTCCTTGATTCCATTACACAGAAACGGAGCTTCCATGAAATTGAGGTCCACCCGACGCAAAGCGTCAATAACCGGCGCCGTATTGGCTCTTCTCGCTTCCCTCGGATCCCTCCTGGGATTTTCAGGTTCGGCGGCTGCGTCAGTATACTGCCGGCCAACGGGTACCAATACGTGCCAAATGAATGGTGCAGCCTTAGGAACCTTTCCGGGCCGTCTGGCGCAAGTGATACTCGTATGCCCGACAGGGTACCCTTATGCTCACGACTACTCTTATTCGATGAAAGCCACCGGCGGGACAGTCCCATCCCTTCCCCTCGCGAGGGATGAGCTCACGGTCGGAACTGGCCCATGGAACCGAGGGTCGCTCTGGCTCGCGGTACAGAATCCCGGATACCCTAACAGGAAGAATCTGGACCTGTATGCCAGCCTCACGTGCAGTAACCAGAACCCTGGCGAAAGGTCAAATTTCGGTCCGGTACCGATCACCGAATTCGAAGAGAGCATTCAATTCGAGAGAGTGTGCCCCGATGGCCAGGAGCTCGTTTCTTCCGAAATATCGGGCATGATGTCGGGAGTTGAATGGGAGGACCGTCCGGAGGAAGAGCGCAGGAGCGCATTCCCGATCTATTTTGATACGACGGTTGAGACGCTCCACGCGATATACGATTACGGAATCCGGGTCGATGTGCAACGGAGCATTCAGCCCGAGGAGCTCTCCCCTGCCGAAATCAGCGGAACAATTTACTGCCGTCCGCGGTCCTATTGATCCGAAACGTTTTGGTTCAGGCTCGTTGACAGTGTGTGGGTGGTCTGGTGGGGATGCGCGGACCTGATCGCCTGGCGCGCAGGAGGCTGTGCGGTTGCTGGCGTGTCCGCGCTGGTGGAGGGGGCGGGACCGGGCCGAGGTCGCGGCCCTGTTTCAAGGTGTCGGTCAGGGCCGCGGACAACTGGTGGGCAAGGTGGCAGGCCGGTGGCCGGGACGCGCTGTTGTCCCGTCCGCGTGGGCGCCGGGTGGGCGAACATCAGGTTCTGTCCGAGGCCGGAGCAGGCCGCCGTCCGACAGGCCGTCCTCGATCGCATCCCCTGCGACCCGGGACTTTCCGGTCACCTGTGGACGCGGGGGCCGATAGGCGAGCTGATCTTCACGCCGTACCGGGTCCGCTTCACCGAGCCCGGGGTGGGCAAGTACCTCAAACGCTGGGGACTGACGTTCCGGCGTCCGGACAAGCGGGCCGTCGAGCAGGACGCGGAAGCGGTCCGCGTCTGGCACAAGGAGACCCGGCCGACAGGCCCAGGCGAAGGCGGAGAGGGGTGAAGTCCTCTTCGCCGACCAGGTCGGGGTCCGCTCGGACCAGGTCACCGGCCGCACCGGGGGCGCCAAAGGCGCGATGCCGGTGGTCCGCCGCACCGGCAACCGGTTCTCCGTGAACGCGGTGTCCGCGATCAGCACCCTCGGCCGGATGCACTTCATGGTCTTCACCGAGACCTTCTACGCGAAGGTCATGTGCCGTTTCCTTGACCGGCTCGTCGGGCACTTCGACCACAAGATCCACTCGCGGGCGAGCCATGGCCGGCACGCTGGGCCAGGCGCTGGTAGAGCGGAGCATCGGATAGATCATGACGCACCGGCGCCTCGCCCGCGACTACGAGACCCTCACCACCAGCTCCGAAGCCATGATCCACATCGCCTCGATCGACAACCTCGCCATCCGCATAACAGACGCGACCACCCACCTAGCGAGGAACCTACTAGCAGATAAAGGGCAATACCCCTACGCGAGACGCCCTCTTAGAACTCCTAACGGAATGATCTTTCGGATCAGTAGTCGATCTCCCAGTGGAGGGCGCCGGCCTGGGCAAGGGGTTCCAATACCTCGACGAAGGGCGCCACATCCGAGCCAGGCGGGAGGTCAACGGCGAGGTAGGTGCCCTGGAGCCACTCATGTGGCAGGCCGGTGTCGACAGCCTTGCCGTACAGGAGCTCGTGCGCTTGGTCTCGGTCTGCGTGTTCCACGACGGGTGCGACGCGAAGGGTCCGGTGGCCGTACTTGCGCACGGCCCTCTTCACCAGGTGGTTGCTGTCGATAGTCACCACGTCGCGGTAGCAGATTCCGTAGGTGAAGAAGGGCAGACAGGCCACCTCAAACGTGTCCTCGGTGAGCTGGCGCGTCCACAGTTGCTCGCGACAGTCGTCCAGCCCGTCCGACAGGTCGGCGTGGATCATGTAGTTGGCCGGACCCCGTCCGATCGGGTCCTCGTGCGTGATGATGGTGATGGGGTGCCTCCCGGAGCTGGGTCCCGACTCCCCGATCCTGCAACAGCAGCCTCGGCCTCGATGCGGCGGGGCGCGTTCAGACGTCGCCAGCAGATCAATGCGCATCCGAGGGCGAGGAAGGCTTCGTGGATGTCATCACGGATCTCCTAGCGGATCGGCAGGCGGCGGAACCAGCGCAGATGGGCGAACGCGCGCTCGACAACCCAGCGTTGAGTGCCCAGCCCGGAACCGTGCTCCGTGCCCCGGCGGGCGACCAGCGGCACCAGCCGGGCATGTGCGTCGGGATCGCCTCCGGCTCGGCGTTCATCGCCCGAGCAGGCGTCCGGGACAGCAGCGACCTGGTCTGCATCGGCCGCGCTCCCGACGTCGCGGCCAAACTCAGCGCCATCCGGGAGGCCGGCACATACCGCAGCTACGTCACGGCCGACGTCCACGACAAACTTGACACGAGCATGAAGATCACGAGCGGCGAGGATGTCTGGGAGAAGCGCCAGGAGACTGTGGGCGGAGAAGCCACGGTCATCTACCGGTCCCGTTAAGCACTCTCCAGGTGAAGAAGCGTATCGGGGGTCCCTGCCCGCGTGTCCGCATCGAGGGCGGCGGCCGGGAGCTGGTCTCGCAGGCCGGGAGCGTGCTGCTGGTCGAGACCGTCCGCAAGACCGGCCTGGACACCGCGATATCCGCGGCGCTGACGCCGTGGCGGAAGGCCCGGGTGGTGCACGATCCGGGCAAGATCCTGCTGGACATCGCGTTGGCGGTCGCGCTGGGCGGGGACTGCCTCGCGGACGTCGGCATGTTGCGGGCCGAACCGGCTGTGTTCGGGCCGGTCGCCTCCGACCCGACGGTCTCCCGCCTCGTCGACACTCTTGCCGCCTCCGGGAAGAAGGCTCTGCGGGCGGTCCGTGCCGCGCGGGCCGAAGCACGCGAGCGGGCCTGGCAGTTGGCGACGGCAGCGCGCCCGATGGGGCGGGACGGTGACCGTCGACCTCGACGGGGTGCTAGTGATCGCGCACTCCGACAAGGAGGACGCCGCACCCACTTGAAAGCGGACCTACTGCCATCACCCTTCGATGGGGTTCGTCGACCACGGGCCGTGCGGCACCGGTGAGCCGGTGGCGGCCCTGCTCAGGCCAGGGAACGCGGGATCGAACACTGCGGCCGGCCACATCACCGCCACCCGCATGGCTCTGGAGCTCTGGCTCAACTGCCGGCAAAGTACCGGCGCGGACGTCAGACCCTGATACGGCCCGACTCCGCGGGCAGCACCCACGACTTCGTTGCTTGGCTCGCTCAGCGGGGACGGTGGCTGTCCTACTCGGTCGGCATGGTGATCATCGAAGCGATCCACCAGCACGTCCTCAAAGTCCCCGCCTCGGCCTGGTCGGCGGCGGTCGAGGCGGACGGCGAGATCCGTGACGGGGCCGAGGTCGCCGAACTCACCGGCGATCTCCTGAACGGCTGGCCGAAGGGAATGCGGCTGATCGTCCGGAAGGAACGACCGCACCCCGGGGCACAGTTGAGGCTCACGGACGCGGACGGCATGCGACTCACGTGCTTCGCCACCAGCACCTCGGGCCTGCCGATCGCCGAGCTTGAGCTCCGTCACCGGCTGCGGGCGAGGGCCGAGGACCGCATCCGGGCCGCCCACTCGACCGGCCTGCGGAACCTGCCCCTGCACCGCACAGCTCAGAACCGGATCTGGCCGGAGATCGTCCAGATCGCGCTGGAACTGCTGGCCTGGATGCCGATGCTCGCCCTGACCGGCACGGCCCGTCTCTGGGAGCCTCGCCGTCTGCGGCTCCGCCTGTTCACCACGGCCGGACAGCTCTTGTGACCACCGGCCGTCGGCGGATCCTTCGCCTGGCCCGGCACTGGCCCTGGACCAGCCACATCACCGACGCCCTCGAACGGCTCGCGCTCCTGCCGAACCCCGGCTGACCGACGGTTTTCCCGTCCCTACGACAGCACCCTAAAACCCGGAGCAGTGGAACCCGGCGCCACACCGAGGCGGCACTCGGGCCCTCAACCTGCCCAGCCTCAGCCCACGGAACGAACGGTCCACCGACTCCGTCGGCGGACCGTCACGAAACTTCGAGGTTAACGCCGTCCAAGCCGTCGCCCACATGCACAATCTCGCTCTCGCAGCGGGATCAGGACCGCTGCAAACCCCTGACTTGCCCAGACACAACCTTGCAACACGCTCAGCCGCCTCGAAGAGCCGCCCTACGGTAGTGAGATCCCGCTCGCCAGTCGCAGCGACTCCCGGCTCGACCAATGCAGGAACAACGCGGCCTTCGCGTCCATGCTGGGCTCATGTTCCAGGACTTCACTCCTTTCATTAACAAGCGGGGCTCGCCACATGTGGCGAGCCCCGCCTTTAGGCGGTACTTAACAAGCATCACCGAACCAGTCAGTTCCGCCTGCTGGCCGCGATTGAAGCCCTCAATCGTGCAGGAGGGCCTCCGCCTGGTTCAGTTGGCTGCCGGGTCGTCAAGATCGGTGAGAACAACCTCGTTGTGGTTCGGCCACAGGTCATCGTCGGTAAGAACAACCCCGCAGTGGTTGGCGCCCACGCCGTCACCGTTTTGGATGTAGATCATGAAAACTATCTCCGGAACTTGAATTACTTGGCCTTTTAGGGCGTTCGGCCCCGGAGGGACACCCGATCAGGAATGGGACGCCTACGCTTGAGCTTTCGCTGCTCAAGAAAGGTACATCGCCAGGAGGAACGCGACCGTTCCGTAACTGTGCGTGAAGTCGGATAATCAGGTCGCCTCTTCCAGGCGGTGACGGCCTGCTCGTCGCGTTCGCGACCCGCCGGCGCGGGTATCTATGCCGCATCTCGCCTGCTACACGCACCGGGCCCCGGCGAACGCACATCCGCCCAGCTCAAGCGGCGACGGAACCCCCTACACCCGACCCGCTTCTCGACCAACCTCGTCAGCCGAGCCATCCAAGCCCTTCCATATCCTCACCTGCAACCATTCAAGATCGTCAAGGCTGGAACCCGCGACACATCGAGGCTATGAGTTCAAACTACTCAATCCGGCACACTCGCGAGGCCCTATATTCGTCGTAATAGTCGACCGCGCTCATATCCCCTTCAAGGGAAGCGCTCGCGAATGAAAGTTGGCCTGCTGTGAACTTGGTATCGGTCAGGCGTAAATCAGTTTTTGGGGCCGTTGCGCTCTCCTTCGCTTCCCTTGGATCCCTCTGGGGGGCAGGTGGGGCAGCAGCTGTGCCAGGCTCGTGTACGCCGGTTGGTGATCTCTCATGCGTAATGACATCAGCCGCGATAGGCACCAACCCAGGAGCTCCCGCACGGGTCTATATGACGTGCCCCGCATCGTTTCCTTACGTTACAGCCGTTGATGTCGAAATAACCAGTGGCGGACTAACCAGCAATGATGGCAAAGGCAAGGATTTGCCTTTCCAGAGGTTCAACATCAAGCAGCCCGGTACGGAATATGGATCTCGGGGTGAGATTGACATTATCGTGCAAAACCCGGGCTACCCCAACACTAAAAAGCTGGACCTGAAAGGCAGCCTAACCTGCTCCGCCACACCATTCAATGGACTGAATGAAGTGACAATCTCCCGGACAGAGCCGTACACCTCATCCGGCGTAGGAGTTGCCTACGTCTCGGTCACGTGCCCCCAGCCGCAGTTCCCTATCAATAGAGGCCATACGTACATAAACACCACTAAGGACATGGTGAATAATGAGGTGGATGGCCTATATGGGATAAGCGGCGTTTTCACCGCTCCCCCAATAGGTGGGTCGAGTGGGCGCCCCGGGTACAAGGTGACGTGCGGCCCATCGGTGCTATGAGTCCTTCTTCAAGGCCGCCTCATTCCGATATTTTATTCACGCTGGGAGGTTGGTTCGCGGGCTCGTGGCTCGGTTTCCCGTGATCGGCGAGATGGCCCTGCTCGGTGGCTTGGCGGATTGACGACGAGCGCGTACCTGAGCAGGGCTATTTCGAATTGCGCGGCTCACGCCACGGCGGAGTCGTTCAACGCGACATGGAACGCGAGACGCTCCATCCGGAAGCAGTGGAACGGGGCGTGAGGCCGGGGCCTGAGGGACATCGGTGTCAGATCGTGCGCTTAGAGGTCGTTTTCGTCCGATGTTCCATCCCGAGATGGGTTGTTTGGCGGCCTTCTTCGGGCCGCGCCAGGAGATGGTGTTGGAGCATGAGCCAGCCGTAGGTCCGCTCGACCGCCCACCGTTTCGGGATCGGGGTGAATCCCCTGGTCCCGGGGGTGCGGGCGGTGATCTCCATGCCGATGCCGAGGGCGGCGGCGTGCTCGACGAGGTGCTGGCGGTAACCGCCGTCCACCCAGACCTTGCGGATGCCGGGGTGCTCGACGGCGACCTGGTCCAGGAGCCGGGTGCCGGCGAGGGAGTCCTGCACGCTCGCCGCAGTGACCAGCACCGCGAGGAGGAGGCCGAGCGTGTCGGTCACGATACTCCGCTTCCTGCCCACGGTCTTCTTCGGCCCCCGGTCTCCTATCTCTGACCCACGGTGCAAAGTAGCGGGGTGATCAGGTGCTCGCCGCCGTAGCGGCCTGTTCGTCGTGTTCGCGCAGCATCCGCATGACGGTGGCGGGCGAGGGATGCTGGCCCTTCTTCGCGCCGGTAGTGATGACGAGTCGCTTGGCGATGTCGCGCAGGCTCATCTCCTGCTCGCGCAGGTGGAGGGCCATGGCGAGCATGTCCTGGTCGGTGACGCCTGCGCCTCCGATGGTCTTGCCGCGCTTGCGGGCGGACTCGTGGCCTTCGAGGGTGCGGTCGCGGATGTACTCGCGCTCCATCCCGGACATGGCCGCGAGAACAGTGAACACGATCCCGGAAGGGTCGTGCGAGCCCTTCAGCTCCCCGGTGAGGAACTCAAGGCCGACGTCGCTCGCCCTCAGCTCTTCGGCGAGCATGGCGAGTTCCATGCCGCGGCCGAGCCGCTTGTGTTCGTGAACGACCAGGGTCACGGCGACGCCGGAGGAGCGGATCTCCCCGGCGAGCTTCACGGCGGCCTCCACCTCGGGGCGCCGGGTGGCGCGGGTGGAGATCTTCTCCGAGAAGACGCGCGTCACCCCGGCCTCAGCGAGAGAGTCGAGCTGGGCGTCGAGGGACTGCCGGGCGGTCGAGGCGCGGGCATAGCCGAGGCGGACCTGCCCGACCGGTTCGGCGCCGGCGCTCACCGGCCGGGACAGCTCGATCCACACCGACCCCGGTTTTCGTACGGCCGGGGTCGGCACGCTGAGCGCTTTGGCGAGTTGGGGCACGAGGCGGAAGCGGGCGGTGTGGTACTGGATCGCCACCTTCCCCTTGGAGGTACGGCACGGTGAACCCGCTGGGGCGGCGCAGGTGGACATCGAGCAGGCGTGCGATTCAACGCGCATGAAGTCGTCGCTCACAACACCGGAGCGTTTCATGAGGGAGTTTCAGGGGTCCAGGCGTTTGCAACAACTCATGAAACATGATCTCCGCAGGTGCACAGCCGGGCGATCGCCTGTTTCACGAGCGACCACCTATGAAACAGGGCGCGGCCCGGATGATCGCCAGCGGAGGGGCGAGCGCCACGGCGTATCCCGATCTTGAGCAGCGCCACCTCCCCGGGAACCGGACCCACTCGGCGGCGCCCCTCCACCACGTAAACGCGAACCAACGAACCGGCCATGGACCAGCCGCACATCCGCGACCAGTACCCGTGACGACCGGCGCACTCGAAACCCAAGCCGCCCACCACTTCACCGGAACCCCCGAGTTTCGCCTACCTAAGTAATCCCTGCGCAACTCCCCGCATGAGCCCGAAGTACTCATGCGCAAAGAATCGACCACTGCTTCCCTATGTATGAACAGCCACGACATCTTCGAGCAGTCCGGGTGACGTTTGCTTAATCGATCACTTGAGTCTCGGATACTCACACAAAGAGAGCCGGCGTTCGACTGGCGGCATAGCCGACCCATAAACAGCGGCGTGAAGAAATCGCTCACGCGATCATCGAAAGGAGTCTGCGATGAAATCATTGACCAGAGGGAAGCTGGTAACCGCGGCGCTCGGAGTAGCGGGAATCGCCATCACGTCCGCCAGCACGTTCCCCGCCCACGCCGCAGACACCGCCCCCAACGGCGACCGAACATTCACCCAATATGCACGGGTGTCACCGAATCAGAACGGTTACGGGAACCATTTCGAATGCGACCGCCCCGGAGACGTCGTCAAGTACCTAGGCCACCACGGCAGCCAAAACCCGGCGATCCGCACAGAGTTCGCCGGCTACACGGACAGTGAATACGGCACGGGCATGGGCGGCTTCTACATAGTGGCCTACAACAGCAGCAGTGAGTACGGATCCTACTCCGTCACCTTCACCTGTGGCCGGGGCTTCGCCGCAGAGGAGAACGTAACACTTACCGCTGCCACTAAACTTACTCAAAAGCAAGGGGTTTACACGACTCAGGTCGTCAATTGCCCGGCCGATTTCCCAAAAGTGGGGAATTACGTGTGGGTTAAAGGACCGACGGGTCGCAAATGGGACGAATACTACGTCTCCTGGTTCTACGACAGCGGGGAGGGTGCCGAATTCAAAATCTTGAACCGGAACCTTTACCCCGAAACAGTCAGAGTAAGCCTCCTCTGCCTTCCTCAAGAGTGACCGAACGTCCCTTCGGTATCTCCGCCGGTCACCTCCAACCACTGCGGCCTCTCAGCCGCAGTGGCGCCACCCCGGCAACCCCACCCCGACAACCAGGGCGTGCATCCGGGCCGTTCTCTCTGGCCGTGTGAGGCGTACACGCCTCGCGGATTTCCATGGTGTCCATGACCTCCTGCGTCTTGGCCTCGCCGCAGGCCAAGCGCCGGGCGGCGGCGGTGACGGCGAACTTGTGCCCGGCCGGCCCGAAGCGGGCCACCGCGTCGACCTCCCGCACCACGGTCGCCGGGTTGCAGGGCCGTCCGGTGTCGTTGAGGACCTGGCGGGTGTCGTTGTACATCGTGATGAGCACGCCTCCGGCATACTCCAGCTGGTCCGCCTCCAGGTGCGCGAGGTAGCGTTCTTCAGCACGTCCAGGAGGTCAAGCACGCCCCAGCGGCGGATCGCCTCGTCCTTGAGGGCCTGGAGTCCGGTGGGCTCGTCCAGCGGCCCCAGCTTCGGCACGGTAATCCACGGCTCGCCCTTGCGGGTGGTGACCTTCACCCCTCCCGCCGAGCCGTCCGCGAGCGCCGCCGACAGCCGGTCCAGGCCGGCGGTCATCCGGCGCTTCAGGCTGGCGACGAACTCCTTGGGGTCCTCGGGCTGGCGGATCGCGGCGTGGTGCACAGTGCGGGCAGCCTCGAAATCGCCGGGCAGGCCGTCCTCCGGGTCGCCCCACCGCTTCCCGCCCTCGACGTAGATCTCCCGGCGGCGGATCGCGTCCATCAACGCCACCAGCACGCACAGCTCGTACGGGATGCGCTCGATCTTGCCCTTGTCGTCGACAACCGCCTCGCGCCAGTCCTTGCGGACGATGCCGTCCATGGGCACAGCGTCACCGGCGTCGTAGAAGCGGTTCTTGCCGTCGACGTCGGCGTACTTGGCCAGCAGCGCGAGCGCGTCCATCACCGGCCGGTAGGCGGTGTTGTTGCACTTGAAGCCCAGCGTGTTCAGCAGCGGCGGCAGCATCTGCCGGTAGTACGAGCTGTACGAGGAGCGGAGCGTGGTGCGGACCTTGGCCTTGAAGACCTTCTCGCTCGCTTTGGCCTCCGCGACCAGGTCGCGCAGCGTCTTCTCACCCACCACCGGGTAGAGCACCGTGCGGATGGTCCCCTCCGGTTGCCCGACCGCCGCGTCGGCGAGGCGGAAGAGAGGATGCTCTCCTTGCCCCTCACCTTCGTCAGCTCCGCCGTCAGCTGTCGTTCTACCCGTCGCTCGGCGCGGGCGTTGATCTTGTGGACCAGGGCGACGAGCAGTTCCACCAGGGCGTCGGTGATCTCCGCCTGACGGGACGCGCACAGCGCGGCCAGCAGCGTGGTCCGCACTTCCTCGCCCGCGTCCCGGAAGTCCGAGGGGTACATCTTGATCGCCCGTGCACGCCAGGCGGCCACCAGCTTCTCCGAGCAGTCCGCGAACAGCCCTTCCGGCATGCCAAGCTGGCGTACGGCGGTCAGCTTGGTGATCTCCGTCAGGAGCGAGTCCAGGCCTACCGCGCCCGGTGCCCGCTTCAGCGAGGCCAGCAGTGCGGTGCCGTCCTCATTGTCCTTCGCCACCAGGTCCAGCAGGCGGTGGGCGCATGCCTTGCCCAGGCGTGCGACGGTCTGCGCGCAGAAGACGCGGTCGGATCGTGCCCGTGCTGCGGCCACGATCGGCTCGATGCGGCCTGGGGGCTCGATGCGGTCGCTGCGGCACTGCACGAGCAGGGTCTCGCGCAGCCGGTCCTCCACCAGCTCCACCGGCAGACCTCATCGGCGAGCCAGGCGGTCAGGCGCTCCTCGTCGGCGCGGGTTGCCGGGCGGAACCCGAAGGCCTCGCGGATCTGCGTACGGTGGCCCTTTGCGGAGCGGGAAGACAGGTCGTACTTCGCCAAGTCCTCAGCCGACACCTTGACCACGTCGGCCACGTAGTCGACCGCAGCCGGCGGGAGCTCCTCCACTAACTGCGGGAACCGGTCCTCCAGCTCGAAGAACTTGAGCATCAGCACGAATCCAAGCCTGGTGGGGCCCGGACGTGTTTGCGACCAGGGCCCAGTCGCCGCCCACCGGCGTCCAGCACGCCACCACATCCTCGGGCGACCACTCCCGGCGCATGAACATTCCCACCCCTCCGTCGACTACTCGTTCGGCCTAACGAACCGGCCGGACACGAAGCAACGGGAGGGCAGAAGGGAGCGGCGGCTACTTTGCACCCTGGGTCAGAGATAGGAGACCGGGACCTCTTCCCGGCGTCGATGCCCTGCCCGGCGGCGGGGACGCTGGTGGAGGTCTTGACGCTCTGGGCGTCGATCACCCAGGCCGACGGCTCGGCGTCCCGGCCTTCCTTCTCGCGCAGCAGGTGCCTGAGCAGGCCGTTGAGCTGGACGAACACGCCCTCGTCGGCCCATTTGGCGAAGTAGCCGTAGACCGTGTTCCAGGGCGGGAAGCCATGCGGGAGATAGCGCCACTGGACCCCGGTCCGGTCGACATACAAGATCGCGTCCATGATGTCGCGCAGG
>NZ_JBFAYA010000054.1:0-14797 GCF_040681095.1 Streptomyces sp. NPDC051909
TGCCCACTCACTCCACCCCCACCACCTACACCCACCTGACCGTCATCCCCCTCACCCCCAACGGCAAGACCGACACCACCGCACTCCCCACACCGGGTGCCGCCATCACCGACCACGGGCCCAGCGGCGAACCCGAAGGTGTCTACGACACCGTGCGCCGCATCTGGGAAGAAGTCACACTGGCCTCCGCGATCGGACCCGACGATCGCCTCTTCGACATTGGCGGCGCTTCGCTACACATAGCCCGCATTCATAGCGCGGTCACAGCTACCTACCACCTCGACAATCTCCGCATGACAGATCTGTTTGCCCGCCCGACACTGCGCACGTACACCGAACGTGTCCTCGCACTGATGGCCGCCACAGAGCGGACGCCGATGGGACAGACCGCCCGATGACCTACGGGCACGACGCCATCGCGATCTCCGGCATGGCCGGTCAATACCCCGGCGACCGGGACATGACCGGACTCTGGACGATGCTCCTGGACGGGGTGAGCGCCGTCCGCCGCTTCAGGCGTCGCGAACTGACAGCAGCCGAGGTCCCGGCAGCAGTGACAGCCGACCCAAGTTTCGTGCCGTTCAGTGCGGCTATCCCTGGCGTTGACGGATTCGATGCCGCATTCTTCGGCATCCCGCCTAGCGAGGCACAGCTGATCGATCCGCAACGGCAGACGTTCCTGGAAGGCGCGTACTCGGCGCTCGAAAAGGCAGGAACCGTCCCCGCCGACTGCGACGGACGCTTCGGAGCCTTCGCCAGCACCCACTCCAGCAGTTATCCGCTGCGTAACATCCTCTCCTCACCACAAGAAGAGAACGACTCCTTCCCCATGCAGTACCCGGCGCACATCGGCAACGACAAGAACTTCCCGCGACCCGCGTATCGTTCCGGCTGGATCTGGGCGAGCCCAGAATGACCGTACAGAGCGCGTGTTCCTGTTCCTTGGTCACTGTGGACTCCGCATGTCAGGCTCTGCTGACCGGGCGCTGTGATGCCCCACTTGCCGGTGGAGTGAGTCGCGCCAGCCCGTCCTGTTCCAGCAAGCGCTGGAGCAAGCGGCCCGAGACGGCTGCCAATCCTTCCTCGACATCGGTGCCCCACCCGCTACTCGTGCAGGCCACCCGGCAGACGCCCCCGGGGCGGGGCCACCGGACTCAGGTCGTCAGCTCCCTCGAGCGAGACGAACTCGGAGGGAAAACGCTGACCCGCGGGCTGAAGACCCTCCAGGCCCAAGAGGACCTCCCAGGCCCGCGCTAAATCCGGCCTCGGACCGGTCAAAGTCGGCCCAGGGCACGGTGGCTGCGTGCTTCACGTGCCGACCCAGACAATTGTCCAATCATCAGGTAGGCCGCCGCCCAAACTCCCGGGTTTGGGCGGCGGGCGCGAACAGGTGCTGCCTAATCGCCAGCACCAACCACTTCTCGCTGAGGAATATTCATGAGCAAGCACCAGGTCGAGTCCACAGCCCTCGCCCTCCTGGAATCCTATTGTCGAAGCGACTTCGCGACACTGCAAAATCTCTTCACCCACGATGACTCCGTCACATTCTTCGGCACACATGAGGACCTCCGCTTCCTCGGATGGAATGAGCTCGCGGAATCCCTCGCACAGCAGCTGGCCGAGATGAATTACACCGAGATCAGCGTGAAGAGTTGCAACGTAAACCTCTATGCTAATGGGTTCGCGGCATGCGTCTCACTTGTACTCGACTACCGTGGGATGGTCGCCGGGAAAAGGATCGAACACGATGAGGTGCGCCTGACTTTGGCGATGGAGAAGAGCTCTGCGGGCTGGCGTATCGTCCAATGCCACTGGTCTATACCGAGAGTGGGTAGCCTCCTCTCCTCGAATGCATCAATCATCGGACCTAGCGAGGCTGCCCCTTCAGCGTGATGGGGTCGCCTGCCGACCGGGCGACAGCAGGAACTGAGGCGGCGAAGTGGTGGTGCCCGCCTTGATCCAGAACAAGGAACCGCTCGGTAACCTCACGAGTTCTCACACAAGGCGGGCAGTACAGGGCGGGGCCGTTGAGCTGGCAGGCTACAAGCCGGTTGGACGGGGAGCGACTGACCAAGCTGGTGGCTCGTCACCACCCGGGACTGGGCCGGCCAGGGAACCGAGCCGTTCAGCGCCAAGCACCACAGACCGGCTTCAATCCGCGGGTGGCCGCCACCCTGGACGGAAACCCGCTCGCGATCTCCACCCCCAGGGCCGGGTTCCTGGCGCGAATCAAGCCTCCCGGGCCCGATCACCGACCCTGGCACCATCGGCGATGCCGGCTACATCGGCACCGGTGTACTTACCGGCCGCCGCGAGCCTCCAGGCCGGTGAGTACACCCTGCGGCCGACCAGATCCTCAACCAGCCGAGGTTCGTGTCCACCGTATAGGTCGGCGTGAAGTACGGCAGCACACAGCCAAGCGCCGAACCCTTGACGATCGCGTCGCAGCGCGGTGCGAACTCGCGTATCTGTCCGGTCCCGGAGGTGCCGGAGTCCGCCGTCGCCGAGGACGTTAAGCTGGCGTCCACGGTCGCGCGGATGGCCCATCCGAGTTCGATGGTCTCCCGGCCCGTGCCGGACCAGAGGGTCTGGACGGTGCCGTAGCGGGCGTTGAGAGGCCCTGCCTCGGTGAATCCCCAGTGGCCGGTGGCAGCGGCGCCGTTGATGTCCGTCCACCGTGTCTGGGTCGAGGTGCAGGAGGTACAGGCGTTGGTCGCCTGCCAGATGAGGTCGACGCCCTGGAGGGCGGGGTCGATCTGGGCAGGCGCCCCTCACCACCCACCTGTACCGATCGCAGTCGAGCGAAGGACTTGGGGTCGTACTGTGTCTGCTGACGTGTGATCAACGCCTACGGGCCGACCGAAGCAACCGCGTTCGCGAAGACGTTCGCCCAGCTCGCGGACGGGTTCGGCGTCTGACCGCGACGGCCTGGTGCTACGTCGACGAGACCTTGGACGTCCTCGCGGCGTGGGCGCGGGCCTGCACGAGGCCCTGACCGGGCTGGGCGAGGGCGACTTCGTCATTGTCGACGGCATCCTGATCCCCACCGACCGCATTGCCGCCGACGAACCGTACTACTCGCAGAAGAACCGAAAGCACGGCATGAACGTGCATGTCATCGCCCGTCCCGACGGCACACCGCTGTGGTTCTCCCCCACGTCTGGACGGTGGGAATGTGCAGTCATAGCCGAGGTGACCGCTGTTTTCGCCCTCCAGGGCGGACTCCAGCAGCTGCTCCGTCAGCCGCTGCAGCAGCCCGCCCTCGCCCGTCAGCCGACGGCCCTCGGCCTGGGCCCCGAGACACCAACTCGTCGATCAGCCGGTCGCCCACCGCCTTCGACAACTGCGGCTCAGTCGCCTCGCCGGCCTCGGTCACGTACCCCGCTGGTCATCGGTGCATCCCCCTTGATCGAGAGTTACACCGAACGATTTACAGTCCCCCCGCCGGGGCGTAAGGCTTCGGCCGCGAGGGCGTCGCGAAGCTCGCGGCGAGTGCTGATGCCAAGTTTGGTGTAGGCGTGCTGGATGTGGTTGCCGACGGTCCGGACCGACAGGTGCAGGATGACTGCTATGTCCTTGCTCGCGGTCCCGGCGGCGGCCAGCAGGGCAATCTCGCGTTCGCGGGCCGAGAGCACGGCGGTGACCTCGGCCGGTGCCATCAAAGGGGTGCTGGCACCCTCACAGCGGCCACCAGATGCCTCGGCCTGACGCGCGGCAGCGGTGGCGCGCCGGGGCTCGTTCTTGCGTCTCCAGATCGACGAAGCCGTTGTGGCCGCCTCCGCCGCGAGCAGGTCGGCTCCGATCAGGCTCAGCTCCTCGGCTGCATCGAGGAGCCGGTCGGGATCTCCTGCGGCCAGCGCTGAGACGAAATGCGCGCGGGCAGCATTCAAAGCTCCGTCGCAGGGGGCGGCGATTGAGTCAAGGCGAGGGGCGACGGCGGCAGCACCGCCGAGGCGGGCTACGTCCGTCAGCAGCATGGCTTCGGAGGGCAGAAAGCCGCAGGCGGCAGCGGCATCGGCGGCTTCGGTGAGTACCTCGCGAGCGCGGGAGGTCTCACCGTGTGCCGCGTGCAGCCACGCTTCGCCGAGCCGTTCCTCCCCGGTGAACAGACCGAGGGCGGGGTGGGGCGCACGTTCTGCCTGGGCGACGGCGGCTGCCGGCAGGTCACCCAAGAGTGCGGCGCACGCCGCCAGGCCGGACAGTGCCACGCGGCGTGCTTTGACGTGTCGGTGCACTCGTGCAAGTGCCGCCGCCTCAGCATACCACTTGCGTGCGGTGACAGGGTGGCCTGCTATCCATTCCACACGCGCCAGGAAGAAGCTCGTCCAGACGCGGGGCAGCGGGGCACGGGCGGCTACCAATTCGTCGAAGGCCCGCCGGCCCAGCGCGCGCGCTTCGGACAACAGCCCCGCCTCGGTGAGTGCCAGGACCTTTCCGTTGAACTGCGCGGCAGGGTGGGGGCGCAGGGCTTGGTCGTTGACGCGCACATGAGCGGCGTGGGCGTGGTCCGCCCACGCCATCGCCTCGCTCGTACGTCCCACCGCCACGAGCGCCGAGGTCTTCGCCAGTGCACCCTGCAGCCAGGCGTTGACGTCGGCGGCCTGGTCGGCGTCGACTTCCATGTCCTCCAGCAGGGCCAGTCCGGCTGCGGGCTGGCCCGACAGGACGCGCAGGTAGCCCTCGTTCGTCTGCAGCCCGCGTCTACCAGCGGGAGTGGTCACCTGGGTCCGCGCGGCCTGGTTAACTGCCAGGGCGTCGTCCAGGCCGGCGGGGCTGAACAGCAGGTTCAGGGTCCGGACCATGGTGATGGCGAGTTTGTCTTGCTCATTGCCAGCCGACGCGTCGGTCTCGGCGAGAACCGTTTCGGCATTCTCTGGCTCGCCGAGCTCGAAGAGAGCTTCGCCCATCAGTAGACGCGTCTGGGTGGTGTGGTGTTCGGCAGGGAGCGCTTTCAGGAGGGTGACGACCTTGGAATAGTCGTGAGCGTGCCGGGCGAGGGCGGCCGCTCGGACCAGCAAGGTAGGTCCGCGGTGCCTGTGGCGGCCAAGTGCCAGGTAGCGATGCGCAGGGTATCGTCGCGGCGGCGCATGCCGAGATGCTGGATCCGCTCCGCCTGAGCCAACAGCAGGGTCCGGCGTCGCAGGTAGGGGATGTCCGCGCGCAACACGTCCCCGTACAGAGGGTGGGCGAAGTGCGCGGTGACACGTCGCCGGTCGGTGGTGAGCTGGACCAGTTCAGTTGCTTCGAGGGCGGCCAGCACCTCGGGGGAGGCAGTTTCCTGCGCGACGGCGAGCGGGATTCTCTCACACAGGGCCAACAGTTCCAGTACGGGGCGGCTGGCCGGGCCGGCCGCAGCCAGTCGGGTTCCGATCAACTCGCGCAGCTTGGGCGTGCCCACAGGCCATTCGTCGCTGAGTTCCCACAGTTCACCGTCGTTGACTAGTAGTGCTTGGTCAGGTCGGTTGTGGTTGAGCGTGTCCTTCTGGTTCGGTGTGGCGTTGAGAGAGCATGACTCCCGACGAGATTGCGGCAGTACGTGGCGAGTTGGAGGACTTCGCGGCGGAGGTTTTCGAGCCGTTCGCGAGGAACGACCAGCGTCGGTGGGGGCAGGTCTACCTGCGAGGCCTGCTCACTGACGGGCAGCGCAAGTCGGTCGAACCGATGGCCGCCCGGCTCGGGGAGGACGGAAACCGGCAGGCCCTGGCCCACTTTGTGACGACCAGCCCGTGGGATCCGTCCCACATCCGGGCCCGGCTGGCCTGGAAGATGGAGAAGGCGATCCAGCCCACCGTGCTGGTCTTCGATGACACCGGCTTCCTCAAGGACGGCAATGCCTCGGCGTGTGTGTCGCGGCAGTACACCGGCACTGCGGGCAAGGTCACCAACTGCCAGGTGGGCGTCTCGCTGCACCTGGCTTCGGATCATGCCTCGGCGGCGGTGGACTGGAGGCTGTTTCTGCCCGAGACGTGGGTGCCCGGGGCGGTGAAGGCGGACCCGGACAAGGTCGCCCGCCGCACCGCCTGCGGCATTCCCGACGACATCGGGCACGTGGAGAAATGGCAGCTCGCACTCGACATGCTCGACGAGACCCGCTCCTGGGGCATCGAGGTGCCGGTGGCCATCGCGGACGCCGGTTACGGAGACGCGGCCGCCTTCCGGCACGGCCTGCGGGACCGGGGCCTCAACTACGTCGTGGGAATCTCCACCACCCTCTCGGCCCAGCCAGCCGAAGCCGTGCCGGTGACCGAGCCGTACTCCGGCATCGGACGCCGGCCGGCGGCGAAATACCCCGACAAGCCCCGGTCGGTGAAACAGCTGGTCATCGCGGCGGGCCGGAAGGCGGCAAAGCCGGTGCAATGGCGTGAAGGATCCCGGCCCGGCACGGGCCGCAGCGGCTTCAAACGGATGTACTCACGGTTCGCGGCCCTACGGATCCGGCCTGCCGGCCGCGAGGTCCGCCAAGCGGCCGACGGCCCGGAACTGCCCGAGTGCTGGCTCCTGGCCGAGTGGCCCGCCGACCAGGCAGAACCCGTTCAGTTCTGGCTCTCCGACCTGCCTGCCGACACTCCGCTGACCACACTGGTCCGCCTGGCCAAGCTCCGCTGGCGCATCGAGCACGACTACCGCGAGATGAAGCAGACCCTGGGCCTGGCCCACTTCGAAGGCCGTACCTGGAAAGGATGGCACCACCACGTCACGCTCGTCTCGGTCGCGCACGCCTTCTGCACCCTGCAACGACTGGCCACAGCCCCAAAAGACACGGCGTCGGCCTGAGTCTCTACCGCGTCGTCCGCGAGCTCCAGACCCTCCTCGCTACCTGGCCCGGCGCCTGCCCCACCTGCCACCGCGACATCCCCGCACCAGCCCCGACCTGACCAAGCACTCCTAGTCGCCTCCCAGATCCTCAGTAGCGCCGGTCTCGCCGCCGGCGTCACCGTCGGCGCGCTCCTTGCCCAGGACATGCTCGGCACGACCAGCCTCGCCGGACTGCCCAGCGCCCTGTTCACCGCCGGATCCGCACTCGCCGCCATCACCGTGGGCCGCACATCCCAGGCCAGAGGCCGCCGCCCCGGCCTCGCCACCAGCTACCTCACCGGCGCGATCGGCTCCGCCGGCGTCATCACCGCCGCCGTCCTCCACAAGCCCCTCCTGCTGTTCATCGCCCTGTTCATCTACGGGGCGGGCACCGCCACCAACCTCCAGGCCCGCTACGCAGGAGCCGACCTCGCCGCCCCCGGCCACCGAGCGCCCGCGCCGTCTCCAACGTCCTGGTCGCCACCACCCTCGGCGGCGTCGACTCGGCATCCCCACCTCGCCGGACCCTTCATCCTCTCCTGCGCCGCCTACGCCCTGGCCGCACTCGTCCTCGCCCTCTGGCTGCGCCCCGGCCCACTGCTTCTGGCCCGCACCATCGCCCAGGCCAAGGAAGCCGACGATGCCGCCACCCCGGCCGCCGACCGCCCCCTCCTCCAGGACCGCTCCTCGTCTACCCCAGTGCCCCTCGGCGCCACGAGCACCGCAAGGACGGTCCGCGATGGGACCGCCCTGGTGCACCTCACGCACCTCCCGCAGCACGCCTGGGGGCCTCTCCCCTGGCATCTGCGGACATGTCAGTGCCACGAGAACGGGCTGCCGTTGGCATCCGCGCCACCGCGGCGGCGCGGTCCTCCTGGGCATCGCCCCCGGACACGATGGCCGGCTGTAGCGCCTCGCCGACCGCACCCGCGCCCACAACCGGCTCCGTTCCCACCTGCGTGAGTACTACCCGGCGGCCCTCGACCAGCACTCGGCTCGACAAGGTCGACCGACAGATCCACGCCACCTACCGCACCCGCCCCCAGGCCGCGATCATCGAGTCTCCGCCGGGGATGGGTCCGATATTCGGCGCCGAGTTCATCGTCGCCGCCGGGGATCCGTCCGCCCACACCTACGCGAGCCATCCGGCCCCGGCGGCCGGTCTCGTGCCCGTCCCGCGTGGCCCGGGTCGCCGGACCGGCAATCCGCACCGGCCCAAGCGCTACAGCCGCCGCCCGCGGAAAGTCTTCTAACTGTCAGCGCGGACCAGCAGATGAGCGAGGGACCGAACCGCGACTTCATACCTCAAGAAACGGGGCGAAGGCCGCCGGCACGTCCAAGCCGTGATCACCCTGGCCCGCCGACGAGCCAGCGTTCTCCGGGCGCTTCTCCGCGACAACCGAGCATTCACCCCGGAATGGAGGTCCGGCAAGGTCGAGGGCAACGTCAACAGGGTGAAGCGGATCAGAAGAGACGGGTACGGCCGGGCCGGATTCGACCTCTTCCGTCGGCAGATCCTCCTCGCGGACTGAGCACCGTCACGCTCCGGGATCGGACCACAAGACGTGGATCAGAGCCGTGTGAACCTGAAGGAGTCACCCTGAGTGGCGGTGACGTGGGCATGACGGCAGAGTCGGCCGACGGTCGCGGTGGCGAGGGTCTCGGGGCACGGTCCCATCGAAACCGGAGGGATGGAAGTTGCCGGAGAGGGCAACCGGCACCGTTCGCAGGCGGCGTCGACCAGGCAGTAGAAGCCTCGGCGGCGCCCTCGGGGACGCACAGCAGGCCGATGGCGTCAAGGATCATCAGGTCCGAGCGGACGATCTTCGCAAGGGTGATACATCCGTCATTACAATATGACATCCCGCCGGTCCGCCGAATGGGTCGAAAACGCAAGCCCGCGTGGCCAGCGAAGATGGGAAAGCGCAAGACAGGAGGCCATCAGCAACGCCTGCACCCCCGGCTTCAGTATCTGCCTCACGATACAGCGGTATCCTTGAAGAGTTTTAGCAGCCCGCCAGGAGGTTGTCGTGAGCATGGTAAATCTCGGGACAATGTGGCCCTTGGTCGGCCGGGATGCGGAGATGAGGGACATAGCCGCCGCATGGGCATCGAGAGGCTGCCGTGTAGTGGTGATCGCCGGCCCGGCGGGTGTGGGCAAGACACGGCTGGCCGAGGAGTGCCTCGCCCAGGCTGTGGCGGCTGGCTACCATGGTGGTCGAGCTGCGGCCAGTGCGGCGGCGGCGGCGATACCCCTCGGTGCGATCGCGCACCTGCTGCCGAGTGGCGTAGACACATCTGACCCCGTGAAAGTATTCACGGGGGTCGCCAGAGGATTGCAAAGCGCAGACCGGCGTCAGAGGATGCTGTGGATTGATGATATCCAATTGCTGGACTCTGTTTCAGCCGTGTTGCTGCGCCAGCTTGTTGATTCCGGCGTGATCCGAATGATAGGCACCATGCGTTCGGGCGAACCGCTCAGCGACCCGGTGCGCCTCCTCATCGACGGCGACGCGGTGCGGCGCTTCGATCTGCCAACCCTTAATCAGGAACAGACGAACGAGCTGCTCCAGGCCGCACTGGGGGGGGCTGTCGGACGTCGCACGGTGCATGAACTGCATACCGCTTCCGGCGGGAACGTGCTGTACTTGAAGGAGCTGGTCACCGGCGCCTTGGCCTCAGGAGCCCTGGCCAGTGAAAAGAATCTGTGGAATCTTACCGGCAGCCGCCCCGCGGGTACTCCCAAGATGGCCGAGCTGATCGCGGCACGCCTGGCCGCGGCAGGGCCAGCCGCCCGGCCGGCGCTGGAGCTGTTGGCATTGTGTGAGCCAACATCGGCTGCTGACCTTCAGTCAGTAGTTGCCGAGGGTGTTCTGCTGGATTTGGAGGAGTCCGGGCTGGTCCATGTCACCGTCGAACGGCGTCGCGTGACTTTTCGACTGGCACACCCGTTGTATGGCGAAGTATTGCGCACCATGATCCCCGTGCAGCGCAGCCGCGCACTCTTGCTCGAGCAGGCCAGGCGTGCAAAGAGGTATGGGGCCCGGCGCCGGGAAGATGTACTGCATATCGCTACTTGGCTCATGAGGGCCGGGGCTGAAGCGGACTCCTCGCTGCTTGTCCAGGCCGCTAATCTGGCACGTCACGTGCATGACTATGAGCGCGTTGTAAGCCTCCTCGAGATCTTGCCCGATGAGGACCACACCACACGCACCCTGTTGCTGCTGGGTGAATCGCTCTTCGAGCTCGGCAAACCAGAGGAGGCCGACGCCGTACTCCTCAGAGCCGCCGCCCTGGCAAAGAATGACCAAGAACGACTAGAGGTCTTTTTCACCCGGATCATGAACCTTTACTGGCAGGGACGCGTCGAGGAAGCGTTGATCCTCAATGAGGCCGCTACAAGGCAGCTTGCAGGCGCCGAAGAGCGGCGAATATTGCGCATCAATGAGGGCTACATGCGGGTTCGTTACGAACCGCGCAAGGCCCTTGAAATACTTGAGGAAATGAAAGCCCGCCCCCCGGTTAAGACTCCAGAGACTAGCGTCTGGCTCCTGGGCGCCATGTTTCGGCCAATCGCACTGGCGAATACAGGGCGCACGGCGGAGGCCGTGTCGGCGGCCGAAGAGGCATATGCGATCCACCTTCCCCTTGATGAGAGTGCCCTTCTCCTCCACCCTGTCGGTCACTTGATCACACAAGTGGTAGTCCTCACGGACGCCGGGAAATTGCGGGATGCCAGGGATGTCGGTCTACGCGCGAAAGACATGCTGACGGAAATCGACAGTCCCATCACGTGGATCTGGCTCTCCCACCATCTGGGGTTCGTTGAATGGCTGTCCGGCCACCCCGCCTCAGCACATCACTGGTACGCCGAGTGTGTCGCCCATCACCGTAAACACCAGCACCTGGACCCCCGGCCTGTTGGACTGGCTCTATCAGGCCTGGCCGCGTGCGCTGCCCTGCTCGGTGACACGAGCGCCGCAGAGGCGGCGATGGACGAAGCAGCCACGTACCCCTCTACCGCGTACCACCGGGGCCAAGAACTCTTGGGGCAAGCCTGGCTGCAGGCGGGGCGCGGTCGCCTGCGGGAGGCAAGGGAGCTACTCATAGAAGCCTCACGCTTCGCTCACGACGCCGATCAGGCAAGCACTGAGGCGCTCTTGCTGACGGATGCCGCTCGAATGGGAGCAGCCCGGGATGTAGCCGGCCGCCTCCGTGAACTCGCGGCACTCTCCGACGGGGGCTTGGCACCCGCGCGGGCACATTACGCAGCCGCTCTGGCCACGGACAACCCCGAACAGCTTCTGTCCGCGGCGGTTGAGCTTGAGGCCGTCGGGGCCGATCTGCTCGCCGCAGAAGCGGCCGCCGCGGCAGCCGCCGCGTGGCGCGGCGCAGGACATCCCCGGCAGGCGACCGCTGCCGACCGCACTTCCCAGACCTGCGCCGCGCGCTGCGAAAATGCCCGTACTCCCCTGCTGGCCATCGCCGAAGCGGCTTCCCCCCTCACCGGCAGGGAGCGAGAGATCGCGCTGCTGGCCGCTCATGGCACAGCCAGCAAGGAAATAGCGCAAAGCCTGCACTTGTCCGTACGAACTGTGGACAATCACATCCAGCACGCCTATACCAAACTCGGCGTCACCACGCGTCGTGATCTTGCCAGGGCGCTTGGAGTCGCTAGCGCCTGAAGTGATTCTCACCGCTCGCGCACATGCTGGTTCGGCCGGATCGTCGTTTTCGTCCGTGGCACCCACCGCTTGGCGACCACATCTGGCGGAGTGCGCGGACGGCCTGCGAGACAGAGGATGAGAATCTCACGCAAGATAAGGGTCCTCCTCGCGCGGCGTCGAGACCCCTCGACTGGAGAGGGCATTTCAAATTCGTGGGGGTCCAAGAAGCGTTCGTGTGGCCACCTGCCTCTGCGCGCATACAACGGGCGGCACTGCGTGGAGAAGGAAAGCACCGGCAGGAAAGTCGGAACGGGTTCTCCGTGCGCCGCTGTCGCACACGGTTCCTGAGCGACCGTCTCGGCGGATTCGCGGACGAGCCACGGCGGGCCTGCGGACCATCACCGACGCCCAGGTGGAAGAAGCGGTGGTCCGCACCCCAGAGGCGATACTCCCGCGGGCACCCACTGGTCCAAGCGGGAACTGGCCAAGGCCGTGGGCATCTCGCCCGCGAGCATGCTGCGGATCTGGCGCACTTTCGTCCCGCAGCCGTGGCGGACCGAGACGTTCAAGATCTCCCCCGCCCCGTTCCTCATCGACAAGGTCCGTGACATCATCGGCCTGTATCTCGCTCCGCCGGCTAACGACCGCATCTGCCGCTACTGCGACAGTATCTCCGAACCGGGCCACTGGACTAGCGGCAAGGGATCGGGCCGACACCCGGGCATCAAGGTTCAACAGTCACGGGCGAGATGCGCCAGCTCACTCCTCCCGACGAGAATCCGGGTGAGAGGAACTTCGAGCATAAAGCACTCATTCTGCCGCCCCGCTGAGATCCCTAGGTCCTGTCCGGAAAGTCAGGGAAGCCAGAGCCGGAGGCAGGCTAGGGTGACCATGGCTTGGTAGTGGGCGGCTCGTTTGTCGTAGCGAGTGGCCAAGGCTCTGTTCTGCTTGAGCCGGCTGAAGCAGCGTTCGACAACGTTGCGGCGCCGGTAGAAGGTCTGGTCGAAGCGGCAGCGTGTCTCACCGCGGCGGATGCGCCCGTTGACCTGGTCGATCCGCTCCGGGATCGTGCAGGCGATCCCGCGTTGCCGCAGGTAGGCGCGGATCTTGCGGGCCGAGTAGCCCTTGTCCGCGACCACGCGCCGGGGCCGGGTCCGGGGGCGTCCCGGCCCCGGCCGGGCGACCTTGATCCTGGCCATGACCGCTTCGAACTGGGTGCAGTCGTTGACGTTCCCGCCGGTCAGGGTGAAGGCCAGTGGGCGGCCCTGGCCGTCACAGGCCAGGTGGATCTTGCTGGTCAGCCCGCCGCGTGACCGGCCGAGTGCCTCGCCTTCCCAGGGCCCCCTTTTCGGGCCCCGGCCGCATGCTGATGCGCGCGGACCGTGGTCGAGTCCACGCAGACGATCGACCAGTCGACGTCGCCGACGGCGTCGGAATGCTGCTGGACGTGGGCCAGAAGCCGGTCCCAGGTGCCGTCGGCGGACCAGCGCCGGAAGCGTTCGTAGACCGTCTTCCACGGCCCGTATCGCTCGGGCAGGTCACGCCATGCAGCCCCGGTGGACAGCTTCCACAGGATCCTGTTGACCACCTGGCGCCGGTCCCGCACAGGCCGACCCATACGGCCTGGCGCCAGCAAAGGTGCGATCAACGCCCACGACTCATCCGTCAGTTCATGTCGACGCACCACGAACGGAGTAACGAGCCATCGACTTTACGGACACGGCCTAGGGGTGACTGCAGGTGATCTGAGTCAAGCTCGCCATCTCACTACACGAGATCCATATTGTCGCACTGCAGGATGGTAGCGTCTGGTTCGGAGGATCCGCACTGGATCTAATCTGCAAAGGTGACGATTTTCCGTGAATCTTCAAGACGCGCCCAAATGACTGCCGCTATTGCTGCAGTACTCCTCTTCCTGACTCCCGCAGTCGCCTCCGCCGAGGCACCGGCAGAGGTTACTGTAAAGGTCAGTGCGGTATTCAATCTGGATCCCGACCGGACAACTCTCCCGATAATTCCCTGCACCAAGGCAGCCTCCTACGTCAAGGAAGCTCGGGTAACCGCAGTAAAGCAAGGAGAACCTGATTCCTCTCCACGTGGGAGCCCTTCTCGGGGTCGGCCACCAAGCAGCAGGCGAAATTCGAAATCCAGAACCTGCACAGGGTGGCTGACGAAATACACCCAAGCATCAACTTCTTTCTCGACGTCACGTGCTCGAATGCAAGCCGGTGAATGTGAAGAAAATCCGAGCCTCACTGACACCAGCAACCTGGCCCTCGTCGAACGTCAGTATCTTTCTGCCTACTACCCTTCAATTTTCCCCAATTACCAGTCCTACCTCCGTACGGACGGTGCGATAGCTTGGACCTCTTGGGCAAATTACCCATACGGGAATAGTGGCTGGCCGCGCAACACGTCAGATGAGCCGCTGGACGCTGCATTGACTGTCATCTGTCAGAGCGATTTCCAGTCCTGGCGCCTTCATCGCATCGCCAGGTATTGACCGACGTGACGGCTCTCTCGACGGGCCACCTGTAACCGTGGGAGTCGAAGGACCGAGACAGTGATGGCTGATGACGGATCCCAGAAGAGACCACCGCCCGGCGTAGTGGTCTCTTCTGAGTTGCAGGCTGATTCGCGGTCTATGCCCAGCGGGCGGTGTTGGAGGGCTGGTTACGGCGCCGGACGACGGCCCAGGCTCTGGCTCAGCGGTCGCGGATCGTGCTGGAGTGCGCCGAGGGCCACTCGATCATGGAGGTGTCCCGCCGGCTGCGGATCGCTCCGGACACGGTCCGCACGTGGCGGCGCCGCTTTATCGAGCGCGGCCTGGACGGTTTGTGCGATGACCCGCGGCCGGGTGTCCCGCGGAAGATCACCGACGCTGACGTCGAGCGGGTCATCGTCAAGACGCTTGAAGAGACCCCGAAGAACGCGACCCATTGGCCGACCAGGTCGATGGCCGCGGCCACAGGAATGTCGCAGTCGACCATCTCGCGGATCCGGCGGGCGTTCGCCCTGGCTCCGCACCGGTCGCAGACGTTCAAACTGTCCACCGATCCACTGTTCATCGACAAGGTCCGCGACGTCGTCGGCCTCTACCTCGACCCGCCTGAGAAGGCCCTGGTGCTCTGCGTGGACGAGAAGTCGCAGATCCAGGCCCTGGACCGGTCCCAGCCGGTCCTGCCGATGGTGCCCGGAGTCCCCGAACGCCGCAGCCACGACTACGTCCGGGCCGGCACCACCACTCTCTTCGCCGCCCTCGAAGTCGCCACCGGCAAGGTTATCGGCTCTCTCCACCGCCGCCACCGGGCAGCGGAGTTCAAGAAGTTCCTGAC
>NZ_JBFAYA010000055.1:0-14757 GCF_040681095.1 Streptomyces sp. NPDC051909
CCCAGCCACCTCATCCCCACCACCTACGACCACCTCCCCAACCTCCCCCTCAACACCAACGGAAAAATCGACCTGAGCGCCCTGCCCGTTCCGCGCCTGAGCGCTTCGTCCGCGGGTGGGTCGTCGCCCCGTATACGGTTTGGTGACGCCGTGGAGGAACAGGTCGCTCAAATCTGGCGCGATGTGCTGAGAACGGATGCTCTCAGTTTGGACGACAGACTTTTCGATGTCGGTGGAGCCTCTCTACAGGTGGCACAGATCCACGAAAGCACCGTCCGTGTGTTCGGATTGGCCGGACTGCGCTTGCTCGACCTGTTCACTCACACCACAGTTCGTACCTACAGCGCCCACATACGCGTGCTTCAGGCTGGTGAACAGGAATCGTGAGGAGTTCGGCCTGTCAATCGAACGGTGTGTCGGCGGGTGGTTGGGGTTACTGGCGGGCTGCTGAGAGACGGCTTTCGAAGGGAGATGTCGAAGGCGTTCAGTGTGGTCTTCCGGCGCGTGGTCCAGCGGGCCTACTCCTTGCCGGCGGGGTCCCGGGACGTGATCACCATGTAGACGCAGTTCAGGGCGGTGGTCTCGCTCGTGCAGTGGCCGCGAGCCTTGTCCGCCCGCCTGATCCTGGCGTTCACGGACTCGATCGCGTTTCGTGGTGCGGACGATGCGGCGGATCTCGGTGTCAAACCGCCGGAACGGGGTGAACTCTTCCCAGACGTTGTCCCAGAGCCTCACGATCGCCGGATGCTTCCTGCCCCTGGCGTCGGCGAACTCGGCGAACCGCTCGAGTGCGGCCTCCTCGGCCGGCTGCCGTGAGGACGGGCTTGAGGAGCTTGGCGATCTTGTCCCAGTCCTGGCGGGCGGCATCGCGGAAGGAGTTCCGCGGCGGGTGGACTAGGCAGGTCCGCGCGATCATCTTCGGCCAGACGACTTCGTCCGCGTCGGGCAGGCCCTTCAGCCCGTCGCCGACGAGCATCAGGATGTCTTCGACGCAAGGCCGCGGAGTTACGCGTCCGGCGGCCTCCGCCAAGCGGTTCTTCGAAGGCCGAGATCGGCAACGGGACCTCCGCTATGCAAGGGATCTACCAAGATCTGTTTGCATGAGAGGTCCTGTTGACCGACAAGTCTGCCGTCATCACGCTGCCATGCCACGAAGCGGACGGTGACTCCCTACTGATCCCCGCTCACGGGCGGCCTCTCCCGATACCTTCCAGTCCAACTGGTGGAGGCAGTCATGGAAGAACACCACGACGTGGAACGGCGGCGATGCCTCCTGCCGTCGCGGGTCGGTGTGTACTTCGTCCTGGCCTTGTCGCTGTTCCCCTCCCTCGGCTACCTACGCGACTGGAACAAGCTGACCGTCGGCATCAACTGGCTGAATAGATGCGGCGGACCGAGCGGGAAAGCTCTTCGGTACCTGCGCCGACTGCTGGGGGCTGCTCCGCTGAAGGCCCTGTTCGACGTCGTGTCCGGGCCGCTCGCGCGGCCCACCACAGCCGACGTGCGCTACCGGCGCTGGCGAACCGTCGCCTTCGACGGCTGCAGTGCCATCAAAGTGCCCGATCAGGAACGCAACCGCGCCTGGCTCGGCAAGGTCCAGGCGCACGGGTGGGATGGGTCGGGTATCCGCTACTGCGACTGATAACGCTGTGCGAGACCGGTAGCGCCTCATCGGCGCCGTCTTCGGCCCGACGAGCGAGTACGAGACCGGGTGCGCGCTCCTGCTGCTGCCTCTGCTGGACTCGGGAACGCTCCTTCTTGCCGACCGGGGTTTCGACTCTGACGACTTCCTGGCAGACACTGCCGCCACCGGGGCCCAGTTCGTCGTTCGCGTCACCGCACGCCGTCGCTCCGCCGTCCTCGCCGTCCTGCCGGACGGCTCGTATCTGACCCGGCTGGCCGGCGTGAGGACGCGCGTCATCGACGCGACGGTCACCATGATGGTCGCTGGCCGACAGACGGTCTGTGAGCACTACCGCATCGCCACGACCCTGCTGGACCACCGACGTGATCCTCCGCCGTCCTCGTGCGGCTCCTTACGAGCGGTGGGAGGTCGAATCGGCCTACTATGAGGACGGCCTCGTGCTCCGCTCGCGGGACCGCACTGGCCTGGAATAGCAGATGTCGGTTCAGCTGACGGTCTACCGGCTGCTTCGCATGGCGATGGTCGACGCCGTGGAGTTGCGGCCGGGCCTGGACCCCGACCGCGCCAGCTTCACCATCGCCCTGGAAAGGGCACGCGAACACGTCGTTCTCGCACGCGCGACTGCAGCCGGCAGTGGGAGCGATCTGCTGGTGGGCGCCATCGGCCGGGCGGTTCTGGACGGCTTGCTGCCGACACGGCGACCACGGTCCAGCGCCCGCGTGGTCAAGGCCGGGCACACGAGATACCCGGGCTGCCCCGCCGAGCCGCGTCCCGGGCAGAGCCAGCCGATCACCGGCCTGGCTGTTCTCTGCGCGCGGCTCCTGCGGCTCCGCCCAGGCCACCTGGCCGCGGCCGAGTAGACCAGCGCAGGGCGGCCGAGGGCCTACGCTCCGTAGGGCGCGGGCAACAGGAAAAGAACCTTCCATCTGTTGGCCGTCGAACCCCACCCGCAGACAGCGGGATGCCCATCTCGTCCACCCCGGTCAGGTGCTTCTGACGCGTCTTGACGATCCTCGGCTCGAACGATCCGTCCCGATCCCGCGGAACCGATATCTCCACCGGCCCGACATCCGTCAGCACGTTCTTCGCGCGCGTGCCGTTGCGGGAGTTGCTGCCGTTCTCCCCGGCCGGTTCGTGCTTGTCATAGGGGACAGCCGCTCACATACCCAGGCCGGGCATCTGGCCGTACTGCGGCTGCATGCCGGAGAACTCGCCGTACTGCCCCTGCCCGGGCCCTGGCCGGTGATCTACGTGAGCGCGGCGTGGACGATAGGATTCTGCGGTTCCATCCGCAGCCGCTCCACCACCGAGGACACCGGTCGCCGAACAGCGCAGCGGCCGGCTCCGTCACCGATAGCGGCAGCTGCCGGCCGGGGGGGCTGGACGGCCCAGGGCGCCTGCGGGGACATCTGCTGGCCATAGGGCTGCTGTGTCTGGGGCTGGCTGATCTGCTGGGGGGTAAACCGGGGACTGCAGGCGAACGACATCACCGAAGCCCGTCGCTGCCGACGTGCAGAGCAAACCGTCAACCGGCCAAGAGGGGATTCCGGAATATTCCTCCAAGCGGCGGAGGACGGTTGCAGCACCCGCACGACACTCACGCTACGGATTACTTGCTGCCGACAGGGAACTCGCGAGTGGTCACGCCATGTGGATCGGTCGGTTCCACGGGCAGGGTGTGAGAAACGCAGCGCAGCGGTCGTGCCAGCAGAGGCGATAGGTTGGGGATAGCCAAGGCGGTGCCGTGTGCGCGGGTGCTCTTCTGCGCGGTGATCAGGGCGCTGACGCCGGCGCATCGCAGAAGTCGAGCTAGTCCAGGTCCACGGTGACCTGCTCGTGCCGGTGAATGGTGTCGAGGAGTGCCTGGCGGATGCGGGGCGCGGTGGCGATGTCGAGTTCGCCGGTCACGGACGCGACGGCCTGGCGGCCGTCACGGATCGCGAGGATATGACCGCCCATCCGGTCCTCCCTGCGAGGTGGCTGGCTGTCCCGCGCGCGCGGGGGGTGGTGCCCCGGCGGGCCCGTGAAGCTCCTATGGTTCGTCAAGCGGTCTGCGGGGGCGGTTCGAGAGTTCGGATCATGTGGGGTAGATGGCGGTAGACCTCGCGGGCGACGAACCGTTTGGGGGCAGCGGACGGTGTCCTTTTTGGTCATGCCTTGGGCGTTGTGTCGGGTGAGGTAGTCCTGGGTTCGTTGGTCGTACTTCACGCGGACCAGGGCGATGGGTGTGCGGGGCGTTGTACGTGGCGGGTCGCCGCCGCAGTTGAGGCGGTGGCGGTTGGTGCGGCCGGACGAGGCGGGTACTGGGGCCGCTCCGCGGAGGTGGGCGAAGGCAGATTCGGAGCGGAGTCGGCCGGGGTTGTCGCCCGCGCTGGTCAGCAGCTGGCCTGCGGTCTCGGGGCCGACGCCGGGCAGGGCGATGAGCCTGGGGGCGGCCTGGGTGGCGGTCCAATCTCCCGGTCGGCTGCCTTTGATCTCCTCATCGAGTGCCTGGCAGCGGCGGGTCAGCCCGCGCAGCGCGGTCTTGACCGCACGGGCGGGGCCGGCGAGTTCGCCCGTGGGCCGGGAGCGGCCGAGGGTGTCGACCAGGCTCCTTCGCGGACAGGCCGCGCAGTTTGTCCCGGACGTTGGAGGGGGCGGTGACGATGAGGGTGCGGATCTGGTCGATGGTCTGGGTGCGGGCCTTGACGGCGCTCTTGCGGACCACTCGCGGGGCCCGGATCGTCTCCACGATCCCGTTGCGAGTTGTGGGCGCGCCCGTGGCTCGCCCCGGCAGGACCGCGGTCGCCACCGCGTAGGCGATGGCGTCGGGCTTGCCGTTGTCCCGCCTGGGCTTGCGGTCGGGCCGGTCCACCTCCACCGCGGTGACCTCGTTCAAGGTGAGGAACCGGGCGATCCCGGCACCGTAAGCGCCAGTCCCCTTGATTCCGGCGACCAGGACCTCGCCGTGCGAGCGCGGCCAGTCCAGCAGCCTGCGGTAGCCCCCTGGGGTGGCCTCGAACCGCTCGGTGGCTAGGTGCCGGCCGATGCCGTCGATGACCGCGGCCTGGTGGAGATCGGCGTGGGTGTCGATCCGTCGGCCACCGCTGTGTCCTGTGCTGCCAAGCCGTTGTGTGCTGCCCTTCCAGCGCGTGCCGATGGGAGGGCGCGAGCCGGTCGGGCAGACGGACAGGACAGTGATGGGGCCTCTGGCCAGGCTCCGATGAAGTTACAGACGCCCGACCGGCCGCACGCCAAACGACACCGCCCGGCAGGCGGACGATTCACTACAAGGACAACGACGCGTCAGTCAGCCGGAGGTCAGACCTCCGGGCGGTGCCATGCCCAATCCTTACTATCAGCCGAAGAGGTCGCGGACGCGCAGAGTGCGGATCTTGCGTCGGCGCTGCGGGCCTTTCAGGCCTTCCGGTCCTGTGATGGGGGCGGGGGGTTCCCACTGGGCGTGGTAGGCGGTCCAGAAGTCGTTCCACGCGGCCGTTTCGGTGGGGCCGTGTCCAGTGACGCGGCTGCCGGGGCAGGTGACTGTGTAGCCGTCGGGGGTCAGCTCGACGGACACGCCAGTGTTCGGCATCGCCACCACCTCCATGCAGGGTTCTGCGGCGTGATCCTGCCCTTCAGTGTGCCGACCATCGCCGCCGCCTACCAGCCCAAACCAGCCCCTGGTGTCCAGGCGGGCACTTGACAGCGTGAGCGGGCGTTGACGCGGGACGTGGGCAATGCAAGATCGAGGCGGCATCGCCGCCCGTTACCAATGCGAGGGTCTTGTGCGCGTGCGGCAGCCGTTCCGGCTGGATGATCTCTCACACACCCGGCTGGCCGCCCGGGCCGGAAACGCGTCTTCGACGCGCCCTGATCGACGAGTCCTACACCCGGACCGGGTTCCTGGCCGGGGGCTGCTGTTCCTTGCCCTGCCGTACCTCACACCCCCGCTGGCGCGTCCATCTGGCGTGCTTCGCCCCCGCCGGGGAGGGCGCCCAACTCGTTCCGCTGCCGCGTTACCACGCCCACCGCAGCCCTGGTGAGGCACGGGAAGCGTCCGAGACCCAGGTCGCGGCGTGCAACCTACCTCATGGCACCAGGCCGTGGGAGTGTTCGCCCGCCCTTCCTCCGCCCGGGCCGGCGCCACGGGACGGCGGTGCCCGCGCTGTGCAAGGCGCTGCGGGATAGCGGCCCAGACCTTTATGCTGCTACTCCTGGAAGGCTGATGCCCTGGGTACGGAGGTCCGGCCGACGGCTGCGACGGGTGCCTCGGGACCAACAACAAACGGCCGGAAATCACGATTAGTGTCTTGGCCGCCTACGGGGCTGCGTCACCACGCGGCAGAGGTGTACTTAACACGTCCGCTGTTTTCAACGACGGCACACGGCGCGGCGTCAGGCAGGAAGCGTGCCTACCCGGCAGCTGAACTGGACCAGCTTCGAAAGCTATCGGCTGTGTGCTAGGAGGCCAGCAAGGTCAGGGTGGCTCCGCCTGCGTTCCGCCCGGTTCCTCAATCGCTTCGGGGTTTCTTAGTCAGAGGTCGTTTTCGTTCGATGTTTCATCCCGAGATGGGTTGTTTGGCGGCCTTCTTCGGGTCTCGCCAGGAGATGGTGTCTCGCTGGTGAGGCGGCGGGCCATGAGACCGGTCATCGCGATGTGGATCACGGCTTCGGAGCGGGTGGGCCGGGTTTCGTAGTCGCGGGCGAGGCGGCGGTGGAGCATGAGCCAGCCGTAGGTCCGCTCGACCGCCCACCGTTTGGGTATCGGGGTGAATCCCCTGGTCCCGGGGGTGCAGGCCGTGATCTCCATGCCGATGCCGAGGGAGGCGGGCATGCTCGACGAGGTGCAGGCGGTAACCGCCGTCGACCCACATCTTGCGGATGCCCGGGTGATCGGCGGCGACCTGGTCGAGCACAGTGCCGGCGATGGAGTCCTGCACGCTGGCCGCGGTCACCAGCACGGCCAGGAGAAGGCCGAGCGTGTCGGTCACGATGCTCCGCTTCCTGCCCACGATCTTCTTCCCCGCGTCGATGCCTTGGCCGGCAGCGGGGACGCTGGTGGAGGTCTTGACGCTCTGGGCGTCGATCACACAGGCCGACGGCTCGGCGTCCCGGCCTTCCTTCTCGCGCAGAAGCTGCCTGAGCAGGCTGTTGAGCTGGGCGAACACGCCCTCGTCGGCCCATTTGGCGAAGTAGCCGTATACGGTGTTCCAGTGCGGGAAGTCGTGAGGGAGGTAGCGCCACTGGACCCCGGTCCGGTCCACATACAAGATCGCGTCCATGATGTCACGCAGGTCGCACTGGGGCGGCCGGCCGAAATCCAGAGCTCTGCCGCGGCGCTCGAACCGCCACGCCGCAAGGACCGGCTCGATCAACTCCCAACGAACAACGGACAGATCACCCGGATACGGACGTCGCTTCACCAGGCCTCCGGCGGAGTGCGCCCAGGCGCATAGCAGTGGTCACGCAGAAAAGCCGGGCGTCCTGGGATGAGACAGGAACAACTCTCATCCCGCCCCACCCATGACCCCACACGACCCAAAGGCCCCAACCACACCAACAACCTCACCGTCACCACAATCCCGCGACCTGGGAATCAGCCGATACGCAGGCAGTCAAGGCGAAAACGACCTCTCGGAGGCGGTTTGTCACGGCTCGGGCTGTGGTGGTCGAGGGATTCGGTCAGAGCGAGGGCGTCGGTGTGGTGTTCGAGGGCTCTCAGCAGCAGGACGGCCAGCTCTTCGTCGGGCCATGCGTCTTCAGAGACGGGGCCGAGGGGGTAGCCGGTGACCCACAGCAGGACCAGCATGCTGGCGGCCGGCCCCCGCAGCGTAGTGAGCAAGGCGGGATCGTTCCTGGTCAAAAGCCATCTGGGGCCAGTGCCAAATGTTCGACGAACAGCCATGTTCTGGCGAACAGTTCGTCCGCGTCGTGGTCGGTCTCGGCGAAGCGCCCGGCGATGTCGTATCCCGGCGCGTGGTGGGCTGGGACACCGCCAGCCACCCGCGAACCGAATTCGCCGCTGACGGGCTCACAGCTGGCTGCCGCACCCGGCGCCCGTCCAGCCCGGTGATCTCTTTGGCCAGCCTCGGAGACCAGGTTGACAAGGCTCGCCGATTGAGCGGCGTTGGCCGTCCGGTCGTGAGATGCCTGAACCAGCGGAAGGCGCCGCGTCGAAGGGGGCCTCTACGTCTTTCGTCAAGCCCGAGCTGGTCATGCGGCGAACGCCTCGGGGAGGCGTGATTCGTAGAAGGTTTTGTCGCGGAGCATGGCGAACAGGACGCTGATGCGCTGCCGGTCCAGGCGAAGGAGGGCCTGTGTGTGGGTCTTGTCCCGGGCCCGGCAGCGGTCGTAGTAGCCGCGGGAGGCGGGGTCGTGCAGGGCGGCGAACGCGGACAGGAACATCGCGCGTTTGAGCTGCCGGTTGCCGCCTCTGGGTGCGTGTTCGCCATGGATCGAGGTGCCCGACTGCTTTGTGGCCGGAGCAAGGCCGGCGTAGGAGGCGAGGTGGGCGGCGGTGGGGAAGCGGGTGGCGTCGCCGACGGTGACCAGGAGAACTGCGGCGGTCCTGACGCCGACGCCGGGCAGCGACGTCAGGACCTGGGAAAGGGGGGTGGGCCTCCAGCAGCTCGTTGATCTGGGCTTCCAGGGCCCGGCGTTGTTCGTGGACGGCCGCGAGCGAGCGGGCGAGGGACGGGATCCCGATGTCGAGGGTGCCGGTGCCCGGAACGACAACGGTCTGTTCGTTGAGCGCGTCGAAGACGTCGTCGATGAGCCGGGTGGCCATGCGTGGGGCCTTGGGGCGGATCAGCTCGACGAGTCTGCGGCGGCCGGCTTTCCGCAGGGCGGCCGGGGATCCGTAGCGTTCAAGCGGCCAGGTGACGGCCTGGTGATCGAGGCGGGGACCGACGACGCGTTCCAAGCTGGGGTGGAACTGGGTGAGCAGGCCCCGTATCCGGTTGGAGGTCCGGGTGGCCTCGGCGGCGAGGTCCTAGTCGAAGCCCACGAGCACGGTGAGCTCGGCGGTGATCTCGTCGGTCTGCTCCAGCGAGCGCAGGATGTGCGGCATTGTGCGGGCGGCGTCCGCGATCACCGCGGCATCCTTGGCGTCGGTCTTCGCCTCGCCCGGGTAGAGGTCGGCGATCCGCCGCATGGCCAGTCCGGGCAGGTAGGCGACCTGGCAGCCCGCGTCGCGGGCGACGGTCAGCGGCAAGGCGCCGATGGAGGCGGGCTGGTCCACGACGACGAGGACGGTGCCGAACTTCGCGGCCAGTTTCTCGAAGAGGCCCGCAGTTTCGGCTCGCCGTTGGGCAGGGGCTTGTCGAAGACCTTCTTTCCGGCCGGGGTCAGCCCGTGGCCGTGGTGCGTGCTCTTGCCGACGTCCAGGCCGAGGAAGACGCCCACGCTGCTGGTGTCGATCACGGTGCCCCCACTTGCTCGATGCCGTGCTGGCCTGGGCGTCGGGGCCGTTCTCGCGCATCCACGTTATGCAGACCTGCCGCCTGCGAACGACCGGGCATTGCGCCCGGCCAGGCGGTGGCCAGACCTCTTATCAGCGTCTCCGACGGCACCCCTCGGGCCCGGTGACACCACTCCCCCCAGGCCATCCGTTCGACAGGGGGACATAGTCATGCCGGGCCCGGAGGCCAGCGGGCTTCTTGCAGGACCGCGAAGAACATGACGGGAGATACGCGAGGGGCTGGAGCCCTGGCCGAAGCTTCACTATTGGGCAGCTTTTGCTCATTCCGTGGCCTTGGCCGTGCCCCAAGCTCGTATTGATCATCCATCTTCGAATGGACGCCGCACAGCTCTGCCGACCTTTTCACAGGGATGGACTCCATGAAGAAGATCCTGGCACCCTCGCCCTGGTGCTCGCGATCGCCGCCCCGGCCCCTGCCGGGGCAGGGCTAGCACCAGCCGATCGCCACACACAGACCGGACAGACCGCACACGAGGTACTCGCTGGCTCTGCGGGAGCCAGCTCCAAAGTTGTCCGCGAATCATCTTGATGGTCCTGCTCCATCCTGCGGGAGACCTCTCCAGATGCCCCCCGTAGGGTGGTCTGATGTTCGCTCCCCCGAAGAGCGCAGGGCTTGACGCCCCATGGTCCGCACGGGGCGGAGCCCCAGCAGTTCGTCCGGTGATTCACCAGACACGCAGCGGCCGAGGGCTCTGGAGGGCACTGTCACGTTGTCAGGGTTATGGGTGTCTGGCGGTATGTCAGGGCTTGGTCGAACTGGCGCTTGGCTCTGGGTTCCGGCCCGTGGCGGGAACACCGGCGACGCCGGTGATCTGGTCCCAGATCGTGAAGCGGACGGTCACCTCGAGGCGATGGCCGGGTGCGGTGCGGTTGTGTCGGCCGGGTCGGAAGTGGGGCGAGATGCCGCTGAACGCGGACAGGGATCTCGGGGCTCCGCTGGCTCTGCGGATCCTTCATGGCGCGTTCGTGTTGTCTGTCGGCTGGTGGGAGCTCTCCGCCCGATTGTTCAGTGAGTCTCTTGGAGCGGCCACCGATTGGCTGACAGGCCTCTCGTATCAGGTCCGGTCAAAGCGCTCTTCGGTCAGTCTCGGAGACCCCATTTGAAATAGCTCAGTCCCTTGAGAGAGCGGTGCTCGACCGAGGGCACACCTCCCGATGGGTGGCTCGGTAGGAGCGGAGCTTGTCGGTGGCGACCACCACCTGCGGCACCGTACCGGTCTTCTTGAGGAAGTCTGCGGAAGAAAAACCTGGCCGCAGCCTTGTCCTGGCAGTTCTGGACGAGGATATCGAGCACGTCACCGTCCTGGTCGACGGCCCGCCACAGACAGCTCTGCCCGCTGTCAAATCCCCACCGCTCTTTGCACGAAGGAGTGCCGCATGTCGCTCAAGCTCGGTGTATCTCTGCCTCAGATGAAGAAGTTTGACCTGGGCAGAGACATTGTCAGGGTTGCCAGAGCCGCCGAAGAGACGGGTTACGAGAGTCTGTGGGTGTTCGAGCGCACCCTTTTCCCGACTCCGATGACCCAGGGGCTGTACAACGTGCCCGGTCTTGAGTGGCCTGACGGGTACCGTAGCGTCGCCGACCCGCTGGTGACGCTCGCGATGGCCGCCGCCGTCACCGAGCGGGCCCGATTGGGCACCAGCGTCCTCGTCGCCCCCTATCACGTGCCATTGCAGCTAGCCCGCTGGTTCGCAACACTTGATGTGGCCACGGGCGGTCGCGCGGTTGCGGGCCTCGGCACCGGCTGGTCGCTCGACGAGTATGCTGCGGGATCCGTCGCGCCCTTCGAGAAACGAGGTCACGTTCTGGACGAAGTGCTCGATGTGTTTGCGGCCGTCCACGGTCCCGACCCTGTCTCCTACGAGGGCACCCTGAGCAGAATCGCACCCTCTGAGGTCGGCCCTAAGCCGGCTCGCCCCGTGCCGGTTTACCTGGCCGCGTCCAACGGCAAAGCCATGCGCCGTCTTGTGGACCGCGCGCAGGGCTGGATGCCTACAGGCATGTACGCCGACCAGTTGGCTAGGGCCTGGCAGCAACTGCAAGACCTGGCAGCCCAGCACGGCCGCACCCGTCCGCTCGACTTCACGGTCCGCGCCAACGTCATCCTCACCGAGAAGCCCTACGAAGCAGAAGACCGCCAGCCCTTCCAGGGAAACATTGAGCAAGTCATCGAGGATCTCCTCGCCCACGCGCAAATCGACGGACTCCAAGAGGTTCTGCTCGACCTGTGCATCACCGCTCGCGACGGGGACCACCTCCTAGAAACCCTGCAGGACGTCTACACGGCGGCTCGCACTGCCGGCGTCTGAACCCGCGAATCACGCACGCAGGCGAAGGTGCCGATCGTCGCCCTCGGATCGATCAACCCGCCGAGCTGCTTACCTGAGGTTGAACTCGTGGTGTCGTGGGAGCTGGCGACTGGTCATCCGCCGTACTACCGGGGCATGCGGTATCCACAAGGGGGTGGGCTGACCGCAGAACGGCAGTAGCTCCTCTCACCACACGCGGAGATGGGCCGCGATCAGGTGGTGGATTCCTCGGCCTGGTTTTGACCGCGGCATCGCGGGCGGCCTTCCCGCTTGGCCTCATCAGCGGCGCGTGCCGTCACACCCTGCTGACCTGCGGCTATTCAGGATGAAGACACCTTGGTAGATGAGTACCAGTTACACCTGACGGATCATACGCGGGAAATTACATTCATGACGCACTGGATTGAAACCATCTCGGTGCGCAAGTTCCCCCGGACTGAATCGTGAGCAGCACGATCGAGAAGGCTGTTCCGGGCCCACATAGGAGGAGAACTGATGCTTTCTCGTCGATTTTTTGCGCGCGCAGGTGTGGCGGTCGCCGCTCTCAGTGCCGCGCTTTCTTCGGTACCCGCCTCGGCGCAGGTAACGACACCCAACGGATTTGAAGGGTACGTAAGCGACCTCTCATTCTACAACAACAGTGACGGCCCTGGAGTGAGGGTTCAAGGATGGGCATACTTCAAGGCCGCACCAGGTCAGTCCGTCACGGTCTACGCCGCTGACAACAGGGGAAACACGTCCCCCACTGTTCAAGCCAATCTATGGGCGCACGGAATCGAACAGAACTACGGCTTCGACCTCGGCATGCGCCGCGCCGCAAATTACGGCGGAAGCTGGACCCCGGTTACCGTATGTGTTTACGTATCGTATGGCCAGTACCGCGACACCCTGGGCTGCAAGTCATATGTGTGAGGCGTGATAACCCTGCCGCAGGCAGCAGCTTGAAGGCCCGACCGTCTTTCGGCCCGGCCCTCGGGCCAGGGCTCTTGTGAAGTCGTCGTGATCTTGTGAGTGCGCTGGTCGGCTGGGGGTGTGACCGGATATGCCGGAGCTCCGTTGATGTGGGTGGGCTACCGGCTCGCCCGCGGACGATGGGGCTTCGGTGATCCGTGAGGTCCGCTGTGCCCGCGTCCGTGCTGTCGCGTTCCGTCCTCCCGGCGGGTGCCCGGAAGGGGACGCCGGTCCGCGTGGCCGTCGGGGCGCCGGTATCCGCTGGTCGCGCCGGTGGGAGCGGCGGCCGGCGCGGTCGCGGCGGGAGCGCGTTCGTATGCGGCGGCGGCCGGGCACTAACCACGGCGGGCGCCCCAGATGCTCTGGCCCGGCCGTGGTTTCGCGGTCCGCGGCGCGCTGGGGGCGCGGACCGGGCCGAGTGGACTCCGTCCGCCGGGCCGTCGAACGCCCGTGCCCCGACGGTCCCGCCACGCCGCCGAGGCCGCCGGTACGCAGTGTGACCGTCCCGCGCGGCTGGTGGCGGACGGCGGGATCGCCCAGGGTACGCGGACCGGTACGCGGCCCGCGGTCCGCCCCGCTGGCGGTCATCTGCCAGGACGACCAGGTCAAAGCCTGGCCGCGTATCCCCTGCAGGACTGGTGAGGCCCCCTGTTTCGCGCGGGGTCCCCGGCCCGCTGGGCACCGGAGGCACCCTGGGTGAGCGCGGACGCACTACACAGACAGCGCCCGGCTCCCGGCCGGGGCGGGAAGGCCCACCGCTCGCTCACCGTCAAGCTCAGCCAGCCGGCCCTGGACGCCCGCCGTCCGCCCTGGGAGAGGGCCGCCTCCAGGTACGACGACCGCACCGAGGGCCACGGCCGCGACCAGACCCGCGCCGCGCGGGTCCCGGCCCTCTCCCGCCTGGATCTTCCCCATGCCCGCCAGGACACCCGCGCCACCCGGCACCAGACGGACAAGACCTCGGGCAAGCGGACCCGTCAGACCGCCCACGCGATCACCAACCCGCCCTCACACCAGGCCAGAACCCGGGATCAGGACCGCTCCCGGATCCGCGCCGGCCACCGCCCCGGGAACACGGCCACCCCGCGCGACAGCACGAACGCCACCAGCATGACCGAAGCCGTCCGTGACCTGTCCCGCGAACCCCACACCGCGCCCCACTCGACCTCCTCCGCATCCACCGTCTGACCAGTGGAAACACTCCCCGCACCCGCCGGGATGGTCCCGGGCGAACCCGGTCCCGGAAGACGTACGAGGCACCGGCCCGCGCCTGCCGAAGCAGCGATTGCTGCTCGGGCTGGCGCTCCGCCCGGCGGTCGGGAACGTCGCCCTCCTCGCTGTGGAGACCATCCTCGCCCTCTTCGCACACGACCGCCTCGGCATCGGCGCCTTCGGCTTCGGCCACCGGCACCGCACTGACCTGCATAGCCGCCGTCGAGGGCATTGCCATCCTGGGCCTGGCCGCCGCCCCGAACCCGTACGTGGCCGACCTCGTGCTCGTCGTCTGCGGGGCCGCCATGGTGCTCGGACCATCCCTGAGACAGGCGATCGTCCCGGCACACCTCATGGGCCGGGACGCCTCCACCTCCCGCATGCTGGCCATGTGCGCCGCCCCCCATCGGGGCCTTCCCCGGCGGCTGGCTGGCCACCACCTACGACATCCGCACCCCGCTCTGCACCGCCGCCGTACTCCTCCTGGCGATGACGGCCGTCACGGCATCCATGACCAGCAACCGCCGGGTCGAAGCGGCGCTGCGTGCCGCCGTCCCGGTCGGCGGTCCAGATCACCCGGTGCAAGGATCCCGCCCCAGGAGAGTGCACCCGACGTGTTGTGACGCCTGCCGCGAAGGCATCACAACACGTCGGGTGCCAGGCCCCCGCAGGGTGCAACGAGTGGCCAGGGCGTTCGGGTGCATGTCGGCCGTCGACCCTCGTAGTCCTCAAGGGCGTCCGGGTCCCGGAACGGGCGTAGGCCCTGGCAGGGGCCGCCGGCTTTGATGCCGAACAGGTAGCGGCCTAGGCCGTGTTTTGAAAGTGGCTCTGCTCCTTGTCCCGCATCGCGATGATCTCGGTGTGGGGCGAGGGGATCTTTCTGATGGGCGGTGGGCTGTGCTGGAGCCGTTGTTGCCGGTCGTGCTGCTGGGGCGGCCGTCGTTGGGCCGGCGGAAGCTGATCGACGGGATCCGGTGGCGGGTGCGGACCGGTGCTCCGTGGCGGGATCTGCCGTTGGAGTACGGGCCGTGGCAGACGGTCTACGGACTCTTTCGCCGCTGGCAGCGTGACGGTGTCTGGCCCGGACTGCTGACCCGGCTGCAGGCCCGGGCGGACGCGGACGGGCTGATCACGTGGGAGGTCAACGTCGACTCGACGGTCTGCCGGGCCCATCAGCACG
>NZ_JBFAYA010000056.1:0-13837 GCF_040681095.1 Streptomyces sp. NPDC051909
GTCAGACATCCCGCTCAACCTCTCGAGAGCCTCGTCCGTCACGCCACCCCGCCACCACCCGATCAGCGCCCACACTGAACAGGCTCACGGTCTTCGGCCAGGCCTCGCCGACCGCGTCGGGCAGTCCTTTCAGTCCGTCGCAGACGAGCATGAGGACATCATCGAGGCCGCGGTTCTTCAACTCGGTCAGCACGCGAAGCCAGTGCTTGGCGCCCTCGCCGCCGGCCCACAGGCCGAGAATGTCACGGTGACTCGGCCGTGACCGCCAAGGCCACATAGATGGGCCGGTTGGCGACCTGCCCGTCGCGGATCTTCACGATCACACAGTCGATGAAGACCACCGGATAGACCGAATCGAGTGGCCGGGCCTGCCACTCGGTCACGCCCTCCATCACCGAGTCGGTGATGTTGGAGATCGTCTGCCTCGACGCATCGGCGCCATAGCCCCGGCAGGTGAGAGGCGATCCCCGTGGGTGGTGAGACCCTTCGCGGACAGGGACAGCACCATCTCGTCGACACCGGTCAGCCGACGCAGCCGCGTCTTTGCGATCTGCGGCTCGAAACAGCCTTCCCGGTCCCGCGGGACCGCGATCTGCACCGGCCCGACGTCCGTGACGACCGTCTTGGACCGCTTCCCGTTGCGCGAGTTGCCGCCGTTCTTCCCGGCCTGATCGTGGCCGATCACGGCGTAGACGCGGGCGGGGGCGGTGCCCGGGCTGATCCCGGAACCCGCCGCGAGCCCGCCTCAGCGTGTCGCTCCCGCGCGGGTACACGAGCGCGGCCAGGGCACGCCCGGACGGTGACAGCCGGCACCCGCAGGTCACCCTCCTGGGCGGTCGTGGTCCCGGCCCCGAATCCGGCCGCGAGCTGGGTGTTATGTGTGGCCCACCCGCAGATGGGCGAGCGTGAGCGGGGCATGACGCCCCGGGCTCAGCCGCCACCAGCGGGACCGGATCGCACGACGATGCCGCCGCGACCGCTGTGCGAGGAAGCGGAGGGCGGAACTGGACACGTCGACGCCCGACGGGTAAACAAGCACGCGTAGCCTCTGGTCGAGACGGTTCTCTTGGTCGAAAACCCATCTACCAGGGGCTTCACCCGCCTGTCAGCCCACCTGCCAGGCCACGCCAGCAGGTTGGAAAGGGCTCTCAGTGATTCCCAATCAGGTTTGTCAAGGGTGGCGGTAGCGGACGGTGACCGCGTTATGTCGCTGCGAGGCCGCGTTGAGGTGGCTCGGTGGTGAAGGTCCGCTGGTCGCGTATGAGGGCCCACAAGACGTCGAGGCGGCGCCGGGCGAGGGCGAGGACGGCCTGCTTGTGCGACTTGCCCTCGCCCCTCTTGCGTTCGTAGAAGGCCTTGGAGGTCGGACAACACCGGGCGGCGACCTGGGAGGACAGATAGAAGACACGCAGGAGACGGCGGTGGTAGCGGTGCGGCCGGCGCATGTTGCCGCTGATGCGTCCGGAGTCCTTGGGAACGGGGGCCAGGCCGGCGATGCCGGCCAGGCGGCCGGAGCTGCCGACTGCGTCCAGATTCCCGCCGGTGCAGGCGATGAACTCGGCGCCCAGGAGGCTGCCCATGCCTGGCATGCTGGTGATCGCCGCGGCGTGCGCGTGCTCGCGGAACCGTACCTCGATCAGCGCGTCGATGCGGGCGATCTCCTCGTCCAGGGCCATCACCGCGGCGGCCAGGGTGCGGACCATGGCCGCCGCGGTCCTTTCGCCGGGAATCACCGTGTGCTGGGCCTGGGCCGCTTCGAGCGCGGTGCCCGCGACCGCCGGGGCGTTGCGCACCTTGCGGTTCGCCAGCCAGGTGCTCAGGCGGGACTGGCCCATCCGGCGCAGGGCCGCCGGTGTCTGATAGCCGGTCAGCAGGACGAGGGCGGCCTTGGAGGTGCTGTAGTTGAAGGCGCGTTCCAGAGCGGGGAAGTACTCCAGGAGCTGGGCGCGCAGCCGGTTGATGGCGCGGGTGCGGTCGGCGGTGAGGTCGTAGCGGCGGGCGGTGAGGATCCGCAGGTCGACGGCGATCTCGTCCTGTTCCTGCAAGGGGTGCAGGTCGCGGCGCATACGGGCTGGTCGGCGATGACGTAGGCGTCCTTGGCGTCGGTCTTGCCGTCGCCCCGGTAGGAGCCGGAGGCGTGGTGGACGGTCCGGCCCGGGATGTAGAGGACTTTCTGTCCGTGGGCTGCCAGCAGGGCGATCAGCAGCGCGCCGCCGCCCGCGTTCAGATCGACGGCCCAGCTGACCGGCTCGCCCTCGCTGAGGTCGAGGACCTCGCCGATCAGCTCGAGCAGAACCGTCTCGTCGTTGGCCACCCGCCGGGACAGCCTCCGCTCGCCCTCGGCGTCGATCACCGTGCAGTGATGCTCGCTCTTGCCCGCGTCCACTCCCGCCCACAACTGCGGCACTGTGCCTCCTCGAGGATCCGTTTCCTGGTCCCGGCAGACGACCACGCCGACGTGTCCTTACGAAGCGATGAGGTTCGCGCATCCCAATGAGTGGCCGTGTCGTCGCGAGGCGCCGGGCGGCCAATCACTGAAAGCCACACGATCGGCATGAGCTTTTTGAGCCACACCCGGCACCCCTGGGCCTCCCGATCGTACGAATGAGCGGAACCGACCCGCCAAGAAGGTAAGGAGCCTTTTCCATCATCGGTCTGAGCTGGCCGGACGCAGGGTCATGACTGCCTGAGCGAGGCTCGTGACGCGGGTGGTCGAGCGGCGGAGCTGGCCGAGGAGCCGCCAGGACTTGAGGGTGGCGAGGCCCGCTCGACGCGTGCCCGGATCTTCGCGTGGGACCGGTTCGCCGACTTCTGGCCTGTGGAGAGGGTCCCAGCGGCCCCAGCACGGGACGCGGACCGTGCCTCCGGCGCCTCGGTATCCCTTGTCCGCCCAGCACTTGATGTCAGCTTTGGCGAGTGTGTCGATGACGCGTGCTCACGGGCGGCCGGACGTCGTGGCCAGCGCCTGGCAGAGCGTATGAGGCCCATAGGAGGCGGCCTGTCGACCGGCGACAAGGCCCCATCCAGCAGCGCGAACGCCTTCGACGACGAGGTGCGGACAGCATGCCCGGCATGGGCCCATCACTCGGGGCCGAATTCATCGCCCGCACCGGCGGGGACATGGACGCCTTCGGCAGCCGACCACACCGCTACCACCGCCGGCTCCTACGCCTCTTCCACCTCTCCGCTCAAATCGCCGCCCGGTTCTGCCTCACCTCGAAGACCTTTCACGACCACAAGCGAAACGAAGGAAGAGTCACAAGCAGATCCCCGCCCTCGCACGCCGCCACCTCGACGTCCTCTGGGCGCTGATACGCGACCGTCGCACCTTCACCACAGACCTCCAGCACCCGCCCGCCCACACACCGGCTTGACCGTCTCACTCCACGTCACCAGACCGCTTGACAAACATGATTGGGAATCAGTAACTCGCCTTCAGCGTCATCTGATTGCGCCAATTTCCCGGATCGCCAGTGATCAAGCTGGGGCAAAATATCGAAAGTATACAGATCCGGCACACGTTGCGGAATAGAGGAATATTTCGACAGTTTCCGTCCACGGCTGTGTCCGGCGAATGGCCCCCCAGGCGTGTATTACCACCATCAGGAGTGAAATCAAGATGAATAGATCGAGGACTATGGATGTTTGCCCTGGGTTTCGCGTAGCCGAAAAGGCCGCAAAAGTTATAGCGAGCGCCACGGCACCTAGGCAGCGCCCAAGGTAAACAGTGATTTCGTTGTTCTCCACTGGAACTTTCCATTGAAACCACTTTGCCCAACGGAGTGGAGCAAATAGCAGCGGGAGAGCTATGAAGCATAGAAAAAGAGAGGCGCACCCAGCTAGGAAGATGTTCATCCATGACTGATTACTACTGAACAAGCTGCACTCCAGATTCTTCGGGTCCTCAAATCTGTGCACCCGGCCGGGTTGGCGAGCGGTCGTCGACCAGATGAGTGAGAGGAATCCACCCATCCGACCCGGTGTGTGCGGATTTCACCGCCGGGTTAAAAATATGGCACGACACTTTCGACTTCGTTTAGCACTGGAATATTTTCCTGTGATCGAATTTTAGCGTCGCCGATGGGTCGCTTGTGTAATTGGGCTGGGTGGGTGATCTCTCTAGCGCAGCGCCATTCATGGCTTTCTGATCAATAGCAGACGCCGCTCGACTCGGCGGTGCAAAGCAGGTTTCCCATCGGCTCGCTGAACTCGCCCAGGACTGCGATGGGCCATTCGCCGTAGCACGCATACCTCGCTGCCGCTCTCGCGGCTGACAGCCTGGTCAGCTAAGTAATTTCGCTGGAGAGTTGGAGGCGATTGGCGCGGTCCTAATGGAGGCCGAAGCCGAGCACAGCTGGCGGGACTCCTGCCTCGTTTCCATGGCTCGAATGCGGCGGCCTGCCAAGCATCTTCTGCTGTGATGCGCGCTCCGCTGCAGCGCCGGCGGACTCCACCATTGCGGGGTGCGTCGATGAAGACGATGGTGCGCTGCACGCTAAAATGTCTTCTTCCTTCTTCAGCACTGCTCGGCGCCCTGCGTAGCCGGGGAGTGCTGCGTGCCGCTCACGCTCAGGGCCTCATCCGTTCAAGCTGGGACGCGAGTTGGAGAAGTGTTCTTTCCATGCCCGTTGGTGCCGCGAGTTGAACGGATAGCGGAAGGGAAGTCTCCCGGCTGTGGAACATGCCCATCGGTACAACGAGAGCGGGCCAGCCGGCCAGATTCCAGGGGAAGCTGAACGGGGCGAAGGCTAGATTGGCGCGAATATTCGCCAGCCAACTCTTGGTGTGCCATTCCCGTGCTGCTGGCGGCGGCCCAGCCAGAGCGGGTGTGAGCACAACGTCGTAGGAATTGAAGAATTTCTCGAGCCGTGCTCTCCAGCGGTCGCGATGCGCGGGCTTGACCATGCCGGCAAAGGCGACGGCACGCCCCACTGCGGCGTGCGTACGTGTCCGTGATGTGAGGAGGTTGGGATCCAGGCCCTGGGCATCGGCGGCGGTGCCGGCCATCCAGCGGGTCATCGCGGCGCGCCCTAGCCACAGAGGGGTTGGCAACTCGGCGCTGGTGACTTCGTGGCCGCATGCGGCGAGCAGTAGTCCGGCTGCCTCTGCGGCGGCCTCCCACTCAGGGGCGACGCGAATGTGCGGCGTTGGGGGGCGGAGGGACACGGCCACCCGCATAGGCTGCGTGTCCGCTGGGGCCGTGGCAATGGAGGCGTCGCCGGACAGGACGGCCAGCATGTGTCTGGTGTCCTCCACCGACCTGGCGATGGGTCCGTTCTCAGCCATTCCGAACCAGCCGTTCGAGCCCAGATCCCGGGGCACAAGCCCTTCTCCTGGCTTCAGTCCGACGACACCACAGCTTGCCGCGGGGATTCGGATTGATCCCATGCCATCGCTTCCCAAGGCGATCGGGACCATACCCGCGGCCACCGCTGCTGCGCTGCCCCCGGAGGAACCTCCAGCGCTCATGCCTCGGTCCCAGGGGTTACGGGTAACCCCTAGGACACCGTCCGTAGTACCAAAGACGCATAGCTCGGGCACCGTGGTGACACCGATGACGATGGCGCCCGCCTCTTTCAGTCGGCGCACCGTTTCGTGATCTCGGCGTGCTGGGGTGTCGCTCGTCGCCGCCGATCCGTTGCGTGTAGCCACCCCTTTTAGTGGCAGATTGTCTTTCACTGCGATGGGGACCCCTGCAAGAGGGAGCGAAGCGAGATCGGGGCGCCGTCCCAGGGTGTCCGCATCACGCAGTGCCTGGTCAGCGAGCACCTCGCGAAAGGCACCGATCCCCGAGTCCATGGTCCGGATGCGAAGCAGGTGCTCGTCCACTACTTCTTGAGGTGTCGCCTCGCCTTTGCGTACGGCGGCGGCAATTGCAGTGGCGCTGCGCCCGACCCATCGGACCATGTGCTCCCCCACTCTGAGTCCCCGCCTTGCTTCTTGGCGGTCAGTGACCTGATCACGCTAGCCGCGCCACAGATCGGCCGCATTGAGCAATTTCTACTCACCGGTATCTTGTGCCGTTCGGCGGACGTTGGCACCACCTGATCGAGCGGGGTCGAAGACTCCGGCACTCTCGTGACGGCCGCATTTGGGCAGGGGCCGTTCAGTATCGTTTCGCTGGCCTGGCCACTGCGAGGAGGGCCCGGCCTCCAGTTGTTCACCGCGCCCTTCCGGTCGCAGACGCCTGAAGGCACTTGCTGAAGATCCCTAGTGGTCTCCGAGGACCTCAGACCAGGCAGCTGGTCCGTACGCCACCTCGATCTTGTGGGTCTCCTGTACACGCCCGTTGTGTCACTCAGAGCGGGAGCGGGGATGCACAAAAGGGGCACCACTCTCCCGAAGCTCGTAAAGGTAGTGCCGAGCCTCGCCATCGGAACTCTCGTCTGCCCAGACAACTGCATCGGGCTCGCCGATGAACCCAATCACGACAGTCATGCCTCGAATCTGCTCGAATCCAAGGGCTTCAGGTCGCTGGCATGCCGCCTTGGCTTTCTGTTGGAGTCGCAGCTCAGACGGCTAACGGGCTCACAGTATGGCGGAGGTTGTCGCTGTGTGGGCGCCAATGACAACGCAAGTGCCGTTGCATCCCACAGCGTCCTGGTCTTCAGCATGGTGCGTGTGGCGGGGCGACTGCTGTTGACCGGTACGGCGAGGCTGTGCCCAGGCTGACTCATACGTGGGGTGCCGTGCCGCGGCGAGGACTGGCCGGCAACACGGGGGATCTCGGCAGATCGTCTCACCGCTGCGAGGGGCGTGCCGGTCTGCGGCAGGACCGGTGATCCCAGACTGACTGGCTTGACGGGCCCGAGGTGTCCCCGGCGTATGCGCTGGCCGTGACGGGCGGCGAAGGAGGTCCCGCGAGGGGAACATGTGCGTTCACGTGACTGGGACCTTAGCGCCATGGCCCTCGGTGGATCATTGCCGCAACGTGATGTCGCCCTTTACATCCCTCTGAAGATCCGGAAGCAGTCTGCGCCGACCCGTGCGAGACCCACGAGTCGCTTCCGGCAGCCCCGTTTCCTATCGTGCCGGTGGCAGATGGCACGATCGCGGCTCGGGCTTGATGTCACCCGATCGACGCGCTGATGGTGGAAGCCTTCGCAGCCTGTTCCCGAGCCTGCAAGTAGAGGTTACTCAGGTCGGAAGCCAGTTCGGGATGCGAAGGTTTCGGGAATTGGATGAAGCCTTTCACCAGGGCTATCAGAAGCGCGGCTGCGCTTTCCAGGGATCCGTACGGAACATGTACCCCCCCAGGCGACGACAGGCGTGGACTCCCCGCAGACGATCTCCGCTGAGGGCAGTTCGCCGACGCTAGGGAGTGCTGTTCTGGTTCATCTGGATCCACCGAGCCGCTACCCCGCGGCGGGCAAGGGCCGGCCGCCCGACGGCCGAGAGGGGTCTCACCACGATGACGGCACCACTGCACGAGACGAATGCTGCCGAACGGTCCGCCGTCGTCGATGCCGTGCCCGACGCGCCGGCCAACGCGATCGAAGGCCGTTCGCCCTGGCAGATCGCGTGGACCAGGCTGAAGAAGGACAAGCTCGCTCTCACGGGTGGCTTCGTCGTCCTCGTCCTGATACTTGTCGCGATCCTCGCCCCGGTCATCGTCGGTCTCCTGGGTCACCCGCCGGACCAGTTCCACGAAGACCGGATCGACCCACTGTTCGGCACCCCGATCGGCTCGTGGGGCGGCATCAGCGGCGATTTCCTGCTCGGAGTCGAGCCGGTCAACGGCCGTGACGTGTTCAGCCGGATCGTCTACGGCGCCCAGATCTCGCTGATCGTCGCCTTCGCCGCCGCCCTGTTCGCGGTGGCGCTCGGCACGGTCCTCGGCATCATCGCCGGCTACTTCGGCGGCTGGGCCGACGCGGCGCTCAGCCGGGTCATGGACGTGATGCTGGCCTTCCCGCAGCTGCTGTTCACCATCGCGCTGGTCTCAGTCCTCCCCAAATCGCTGCTCGGCCTCGATGGTTCGGGCGTACGCATCCTGGCCTTGGTGGTCGTGATCGGCTTCTTCGGGTGGCCGTACGTAGGCCGCATCGTCCGTGGGCAGACCCTCAGCCTGCGCAACCGTGAGTATGTCGAGGCCGCCCAGAGCCTGGGCGCAGGCCGCTTCTACATCCTGCGCCGCGAGCTGCTGCCGAACCTGATCGCCCCGATCACGGTCTACGCGACCCTGATGATCCCGACCAACATCCTGACCGAGGCGGCCCTCAGCTTCCTGGGCGCGGGCGTGAAGCCGCCCACCGCCTCCTGGGGCCAGATGCTCTCGACGGCGATCACCACCTACGAGTCAGACCCGCTGTTCATGATCTTCCCCGGCCTCGCGATCTTCATCACCGTGCTTGCGTTCAACCTCTTCGGCGACGGCGTCCGTGACGCCCTCGACCCGAAGAGCTCCCGCTGACCGTACGCCGTTCCCCGCAAGACCAGCCCCTGCCGCTGTCGACAGGAGGCCATCCCCCAACGGCGGACCACCGTGACAACGGCCGCCATTATTTCGGAGGTTGCTCGATGACTCTGAACAGCTCCCAGAGGCGCAGAATCGCCGCCGGTGCGCTGCTCGCCGCGGCCACGATGGTCGTCACCACCGCCTGTGGCGGCAACGGCGGCGAGGCGGGTGCGCCCGGCTTCGACGCCGCGGTGAACAAGGTCGCCAGCCCCTCCGACAAGAAGGGCGGCGAGCTGAAGTTCATCGGCTCGCAGGAAGCCGACTCGTGGGACCCGCAGCGCGGTTACTACGGCTTCGTGTGGGACTTCGCCCGCTACTACACCCGTCAGCTCGTCTCCTTCAAGGCCGAGCCCGGCGCCGCCTCCACCGAGCTGGTCCCGGACCTCGCCACCGACACCGGCAAGGTCTCGGCCGACGGCCTGACCTACACCTTCACACTGAAGGACGGGGTGACCTGGGAGGACGGCAAGCCGATCACCTCCAGGGACATCAAGTACGGCATCGAGCGCGTCTGGGCCCAGGACGTCATCTCCGGCGGCCCGATCTACCTTCAGCAGGTCCTCGACCCGAAGTCCGAGTACAAGGGTCCGTACAAGGACACCTCCGCGGACAAGCTCGGCCTGAAGGCGATCGAGACCCCGGACGACAAGACGATCGTCTTCAAGCTGCCGGTCGCCAACGGTGACTTCCTGCAGATGCTGGCCATGCCGACCGCGTCCCCGGTCCGTCAGGACAAGGACACCAAGGCCCGGTACGGCCTGAGGCCGTTCTCCTCCGGCCCGTACAAGTGGGAGTCGTACACCCCCAACAAGTCCATGAAGCTGGTCCGCAACGACAAGTGGGACCAGAAGTCGGACACCATCCGCAAGGCCCTGCCGGACAAGATCAGCGTCACGTTCACCACGAACGCCGACGACATGGACAACCGTCTCATCGAGGGCGAGTACGACCTCGACCTCAACGCGACCGGTATCGGCGCCGCCGCCCGCCAGAAGGTGCTCCAGCAGCGCAAGGGCAACGCGGACAACCCGCAGACCGGCTTCATCCGTTACGCGGTCTTCCCGCAGACGGTGATCCCGAACGTCGAGTGCCGCAAGGCCATCATCTACGCGGCCGACTCCAAGTCCCTGCAGACCGCCCGTGGCGGCCCGCAGGCCGGTGGCGACATCGCCTCCAACATGCTGCCGCCTGCGATCAAGGGCGCCGACCCGAAGGCCGACCCGTACGGCAAGCTCGCCGGCGCCCCGGACATCGCCAAGGCCAAGGAAGCGCTGAAGAAGTGCGGCCAGCCGAACGGCTTCAAGACCACGATCGCGGTCCGCAACAACAAGAAGATCGAGATCGCCACCGCCGAGTCTCTGCAGCAGTCGCTGAAGGCCGTCGGCATCGACGCCCAGATCGACCAGTTCGACGGCGCCCAGACCTCGGGCATCATCGGTTCGCCGAAGGTGGTCAAGGAGAAGGGCTACGGCATCATCATCATGGGCTGGGGCGCCGACTTCCCCAGCGGCCAGGGCTTCCTGCAGCCGCTCGTGGACGGTCGCTTCATCCTGCAGAGCGGTAACAACAACTTCTCCGAGCTGAACGACCCGGCCATCAACGGCCTGTTCGACCAGGCGCTGAAGGAGACCGACCCGACCAAGGCCGGCGAGCTCTACAAGCAGATCAACACGAAGGTCTCGGACGCCGCGGTGTACCTGCCCTTCACCCACGAGAAGAACATCATCTGGCGCTCTTCGCGACTGACCAACGTCTACACGGCCGACGCCTACAACGGCCGCTACGACTACGCGTCGCTCGGCGTCGTGAAGTAGCCGGCCCCGTCCGTAACCAACTCGCTCCAACGGCGCACCCGCCGCTAGGTCCGAAGGGCAGGTGAGGGCTGTACGCGGCGGCCGGGGGACCCGATCGGATCCCCCGGCCGCCGACCGGCCGACCGCATGCTTGCATACATAATCCGACGGCTCTTCGCAGTCGTCTTGATGCTGCTCGTCGTCACCCTGGTGACGCTCAGCATCTTCTTCCTCATCCCCAAGATGACCGGCAGTGACCCTGCCGCGATGTTCGTCGGCAAGCAGGCGGATCCGGCCTCCATCGAGGGCATCCGTCAGAAGCTGGGCCTGGGCGATCCGATCCTGGTGCAGTTCTGGCACTTCGTCTCGGGCATCTTCGCCGGCCGTGACTATGTCGGCGGCGGCGACAGCATCCACTGCGCGGCACCGTGCTTCGGCTACTCGTTCCGCACCGAGCAGGACGTGTCGTCGATGCTCGTCGACGCTTTCCCCGTGACCCTCTCCATGGTCATCGGTGCCGCTGCGCTCTGGCTGATCATGGGTGTCTCCACCGGTGTGCTCTCCGCGCTCAAGCGCGGCACCGTCATCGACCGCGTGGCGATGATCACCGCGCTCAGCGGCGTCTCGCTCCCCATCTTCTTCACCGCCATGCTGGCCATGCTGGTCTTCCGTACCCAGCTCGGCTGGCTCGACGCCTCGTACGTACCGCTCAGCCAGTCCCCCGGCGGCTGGTTCGCCGGCTTGCTGCTGCCCTGGGTGACCCTCGCCTTCCTGTACGCGGCGATGTACGCGCGGCTCACCCGCGCCACCATGCTGGAGGTCCTCGGCGAGGACTACATCCGCACCGCGCGGGCCAAGGGTCTCCCGGAGCCGGTCGTGCTCGGCAAGCACGCCATGCGCTCCACCATGACCCCGATCCTGACGATCTTCGGCATGGACCTCGGCGCCCTCATCGGCGGCGCGATCCTGACCGAGACGGCGTTCAATCTCAAGGGGCTCGGCGGCCTCGCCATCAAGGGAGTGAGCGAACGCGACCTGCCCATCATCCTGGCGGTCACGCTCATCACCGCTGCCTGCGTCGTCCTCGCCAACCTCCTCGTGGACCTTCTCTACGCCGTGATCGACCCCCGAGTGAGGCTCGCATGACCGACAAGCTGATCGAGACCGGAACCGCCGCGGGCGAGCCGGCCCTCAAGCACAACGCCCCCTCGGACGCCTTCCTCGACGTCCGCAACCTCAAGATCCACTTCCCGACCGACGACGGCCTGGTCAAGTCGGTCGACGGACTCACCTTCCAGCTGGAGAAGGGCAAGACCCTCGGCATCGTGGGCGAGTCCGGCTCCGGCAAGTCAGTCACCTCGCTCGGCATCATGGGTCTGCACACCGTCGGCCAGTACGGCCGGCGAAAGGCCCGTATCTCCGGCGAGATCTGGCTGGGCGGACGGGAGATGCTCACCGCGAACCCCGACGAGGTACGCCGGATGCGCGGCCGCGAGATGGCGATGATCTTCCAGGACCCGCTGTCCGCGATGCACCCGTACTACACCGTCGGCCACCAGATCGTGGAGGCCTACCGAGTCCACAACCAGGTCGACAAGAAGACCGCCCGCAAGCGGGCCGTTGAACTCCTCGACAGGGTCGGCATCCCCGAGCCCGCCAAGCGCTTCGACAACTACCCGCACGAGTTCTCCGGCGGTATGCGCCAACGCGCCATGATCGCCATGGCGCTGGTCAACAACCCCGAGCTGCTCATCGCGGACGAGCCCACCACCGCGCTCGACGTGACCGTCCAGGCCCAGATCCTCGACCTGATCCGGGACCTGCAGAAAGAGTTCGGCTCCGCGGTCGTCATCATCACGCACGACCTCGGCGTCGTCGCAGAGATCGCCGACGACATCCTCGTGATGTACGGCGGCCGGTGCGTGGAGCGCGGCACGGCCGAAGACATCTTCTACCAACCCCAGCACCCCTACACCTGGGGACTGCTCGGCTCCATGCCACGCATCGACCGCGAGCAGACCGACCGCCTCATCCCGGTCAAGGGCAACCCGCCCAGTCTCATCAACGTCCCGAGCGGCTGCGCCTTCAACCCGCGCTGCCCGTACGCCGACGTCCCCAAGGACGGCATCACCCGGACCGTACGCCCCGAGCTGACGGAGTCCGCCGACGGTAGCCGGCACTTCTCCGCCTGCCACATGCCACAGGACGAACGGGCCCGGATCTGGACCGAAGAGATTGGGCCGAAGCTGTGAGCAATATCGTGGAATCCTCGGCTTCGCGGGAACCCCTGCTCAATGTCACCGGCCTGCAGAAGCATTTCCCCATCAGGAAGGGCCTGCTGCAGCGCCAGACCGGTGCGGTCAAGGCGGTCGACGGGATCGACTTCGAGGTCTACCCCGGTGAGACCCTCGGCGTGGTCGGCGAGTCCGGCTGCGGCAAGTCGACGATGGGCCGCCTGATCACCCGTCTGCTCGAGCCCACCGGCGGGAAGATCGAGTTCGAGGGCGCTGACATCTCCCACCTCGGGGTGGCGAAGATGCGCCCGCTGCGCCGCGATGTCCAGATGATCTTCCAGGACCCGTACGGCTCGCTGAACCCGCGCCACACGGTCGGCTCGATCGTCTCGGCGCCCTTCAGGCTCCAGGGCGTGGAGCCAGAGGGCGGCATGAAAAGGGAGGTCCAGCGTCTGCTCGGCCTGGTCGGCCTGAACCCCGAACACTACAACCGCTACCCGCACGAGTTCTCCGGCGGCCAGCGCCAGCGCATCGGCATCGCCCGCGCCCTGGCCCTGAAGCCGAAGCTGGTCGTCGCGGACGAGCCCGTCTCGGCCCTGGACGTCTCCATCCAGGCGCAGGTGGTCAACCTACTGGACGACCTCCAGGAAGAGCTCGGCCTCACGTACGTGATCATCGCGCACGACCTGTCGGTCATCCGCCACGTCTCAGACCGCATCGCGGTCATGTACCTCGGCAAGATCGTCGAGCTCGCGGACCGCACGTCCCTCTACGAGTCCCCGCTGCACCCGTACACCCGCGCCCTGATGTCCGCGGTCCCGATCCCCGACCCGCGCCGCCGCGGCCAGAAGACCGACCGCATCCTCCTGACCGGCGACGTCCCCTCCCCGATCGCCCCGCCGCCGGGCTGCCGCTTCCACACCCGCTGCTGGAAGGCGACGGAGGTCTGCAAGACCCAGGAACCCCCGCTCCTGGAACTCCGCCCGGGCCAGCGCGTGGCGTGCCATCACCCGGAGAACGCGGAGGGTGTGACGGTGCCGGCGGCGCAGAGGCCGGCGGGGGGCGCGATTACGAAAGGGCCTGACGCGAACATGGAGCCTGTTTCACGTGTAGACCGTGAGGGTGAGGATGGCTGCTGCGGCTGACGTGAGCGGGTTGGGGCTGGCGCGGGCGTGGGGGGTGCCCCTAAGAAGTCGTTTTATCCCGCTGTCTTATCCCGAGATCGGCTGCTTCGCAGGCGGTCTCGCCAGGAGATCATGTTCTCGCTGGTGAGGCGGCGGGCCGCGAGGTCGGTCATGGCGATGTGGATCATGGCTTCGGAGCGGGTGGGCCGGGTTTCGTAGTCGCGGGCG
>NZ_JBFAYA010000057.1:0-12806 GCF_040681095.1 Streptomyces sp. NPDC051909
TAGACCGTCTGCCACGGCCCGTACTCCAACGGCAGATCCCGCCACGGAGCACCGGTCCGCACCCGCCACCGGATCCCGTCGATCAGCTTCCGCCGGCCCAACGACGGCCGCCCCAGCACCACGACCGGCAACAACGGCTCCAGCACCGCCCACCGCCCACCGCCCATCAGAAAGATCCCCTCGCCCCACACCGAGATCATCACGACATGGGACGAGGAGCAGAGCCGACTTTCAAAACACGGCCTAGGCCTGCCGGCGGCCACCCCAAGTGCGTCTCCTCTCCTCAGTCATGGGGTAGGCGCTGGTGACGGAGATCCCCCGGGACTCTCCGTATGGGCAGTGACTGCTCAGGATTCAGGCTCGCCCCGTGATGCACAGTGGTGTCGGCGCACGTATAGCTTCAGTGATTGCTGTCACAACAATCTCCAAGGTTCGCTCGAGCTTTCAGGGAGGCCGCTTTGATGAATCGTGGTGCGCTGGCTTGGGGTCTTTGGGCGTCATACCTAGCCGCGTATGAGGCCTATGTTCTGACCAAGGATCGGTGCGACGACACGCTGAGTGAGACGACACGCTCTCTCTTCCGCATTCGGACATCACGGACCGGCCGCGCCATTTTCAGCGCGGGTTGGATCTCATTCTCTGGGTGGTTTCTATTCCACATCCACAACACGGGCAGCTCCGGAGGTACAGGCATCTGAGCCTTGTCGTGTTGCCAGAGCAGCATGCGCTCAGCTCGCGGTGGTCGCGGCCTGCTGAGAGATGAGCATGATCCGCTCATGGCGGTGGCGATCTAGTCCGCGACAATCACAGCGCCTGCATACCTCCTCGCCGCTGCGCCATGGGGTAGGGCGGACCGCGAGTTGCCGAGTGTGGGCTGAGGTGTGATCAGATGACTGGATGGGTCAAGGGGGCGGCAGCCGCGTGAGAGGAACGACCCGCTTCCGGCAGGCAGTCATCGCGTTTGCTGTGCTTGGTGCCGCGTTGCCTGCATGCTCGCCCAAGCAGGATTCGACGATACGGAAGCTCGAGTGTTCCCGGGCTACCTATACGGGATTTCACACACCAGAGCCCGACATGCTGTCTCCATCAGCTATACCGTCTGCTCCCGTCGGGCTACGCAAGGCACCGGGAGTCATCTCCCCGCTCAACGGAGGTCCGACAGCCGTCTCCAAGGCGGGTAGTAGGCAGATACTGAAGGTTCATCAAGTAACTCCTCAGGGCGAGTTGACCGCCTTCGAGTTGGGCACGGCGGGGCGTCGGGAGCTGTGGCGCACGCCTTTCGGCTCCGAGTTCGATCCCCGCCAGGCGCTCGTCGAGGTCGATTCGGATGGGGCAGAGAGATCGACTGTCCATCTCGTGGCTCACTGGCGTGGCAATGCCCCGCGCTCCGAGTACCGCGTGGTCTCGAGTTCAGGACGCGAGATTCTCCGGTGCCGATGGCGGCCGTATGACCGGCAGGAGCATGTGGAACTCTCCCACGACGGCGTTACGCTCATCGCCACCCGCACTGCCCTGAAGCCACGACTGAGTGGGCTGTCCACGCCCAAGGACCGCATCGTGGAAATCCGATCCACCCACACCGGCAAGATCCTTGCCAGCCAGCGCAGTACCGACTTCGCGCAGGACCGGGGACGCGTATATCTGAGGCAAGGCAGCGATGTCTCCGCTCTCGACTCGCGGACGGGCCGGCTCGTCTGGCGGGTTGCGACAGGAGTCCGTCTTGGAGATCCTCGCCGGGGCTCAACGAGTCCATTGTTCGCCGTGGCGGGTCATGTCTTCGTCCATTCCGAGGAAGATCATGCCGTTGTCGCACTGCGCGCTGCGGACGGTCGTGTGCTGTGGCGTGCTTCGGTTGGGCCTGTGTCCTCGGTCCGCCCCGTCGGTCAGGACAGGTTTCTCATTCAGCATGCCGAGGGGTTCACGTTCGTGAGTCCTCAGGGCTCTGAAAGAAACGTGCCGTTCGCTTCTCGTTCAGCATCGGCCGGCCTGAGTCTTGAAGATCTGGTCACGACATCCGACGGCCCAGTGGCGACGGCCGTCGAAAGCAAGGGCAGCGGTGCCTCCGCACTGGTTGTGTTCGGTGCCGAAGGACGATGGGAGCACGGGCGGCTTGAGATCCCCTTGCCCTCCGGGCATGTACAGGCGGCACTCGCCGACAGTGTCGTCTATGTTCTTCCCTGGGTGCCCGATGGCGAACGGGCGGTGCTCCACGCCTACGACCTGAGGAGCGGTCATCAGCTATGGAGCGTGGGCGTTCCTGATCGCCTCACCATTCCGTCTACACCTGGCGGACCTAATAGCCTTCATGCCGTTGACCACGGGCTCATTGGCCTGGACCGGGCAGCCGGGTGGGTGGCGGGGTCGCGTTGAGGCCGCGCATGCCAGGCGCACCTTATCCGGCGAGATGCCCCCAGATCGTTGATCACGGTCGGGTGAGGGATCCCTAGCTGCTCAGTGGGCCTTGTGGTAGGCCTCGACAACGGCACGGGGCACACGCCCGCGGTCGTTCACCTCAAGGCCGCTCGCCTTGGCCCAGTCGCGTACCTCTTCCGCGGTGGGCCCGGAGATCGGGCGCTTTGTCCTTCGAGTCACGGCACGTCCCGTCTTCCGTCCGGCCTTGATGAAGGGGCCAAGCGCGTCGGCAAGCTGGTCATAGCTGTCGGACGTGAGGTCAATCTCGTAAGTGACTCCGTTGAGGGCGAAGGTGTGAGTCTCCGCCTCGTGAGACTCCTCGCCGGTGAGGTCATCGACGTAAACCGTAACTACTTTCTGCACCATAGCCTTTGATGCTACATGTCGAGTAGCGGCCGACCAAGTTGCCCGCCTCCGGTACGTTGTCAGCGCAGATTGTCTCCTGACGGGGGGCAGCAGGCTACCCGTGCCCGGTGGATACCCAGACGGTCACCACCTTGTCCGCGGGGTCGACCTGTGTAGCGAATGGCTCTTGGCGGACCACGATGCCTTTCCCCCAGAGCACCTCGTTTTGCTCTTTGAGGATGAGCCGCCAGCCGCCGGTGCGGGCGCATGCCTGGACCGAGTCGATGTGGTTCAGCCTGAAGTATGGGACTGTGACCCTTCCGTCTGGCCAGAACGAATCATTGCAGTCGGAGGGGTTCATCTTCAGTGACGGATCCCCGACGACAGTCGGGCGTGGGTTTGAACTGGATGCGGCAGGCGTCCGCGTCCGCGAACTGTTCGTCCTGTCACTCTCTTCCTCTCCTCCTGCCGGCAGGAGGACCGCCAGCGTGCCTGTGCCTGCGACGGCGAAGACACACGCCGTCCAAAGCAGAGCGCGCCGCCATGTCTTGCCCCCGTTCCCCCGATGCTGCTGATGCCGGGTTTGATCAAACCGCCTGGTGCCGTTGGAGGGTCCCCATGACAGGGGTGCGGCAGCCGGTCCGCTCGCTGCCGGGGCGCCGAAGGGCGGCATCACGGAGTGGGGGGGTAGATGCACCGCGGGTACTGAGGCTAGTGACTGCGCCGCCTGGGCCGATGCCAGGGAACCGGCAGATCCGGTGGGGAATTGCGGCGAAGATGGCTGCGTCGGCCATCGGTCTTCATGCCTCGGCCGGCTCGCCTGAAGGATTGCGGCGAGCATCTCGTCTGCTGTCTGAAACCGGTCGGCGGATTTCTTTTGCAGGGCTCGCGCCACCAGTTCGTCAACAACGGGAGGGACCAACGGGTTCCAGGCCGACGGTGGATGCGGGGTCTGCTCCACGTGCGCGTACACGACCTCCAAGGCCGATTCGCCCTCGAACGGCGTCCTTCCAGTCAAGAGCTCGAAGAGCAGGCAACCGACGGAGTACAAGTCGGCGCGCGCGTCCACGGGTCGCCCGAGCGCCTGCTCGGGCGACAAGTACTGCGGAGTCCCCACCACAAGGCCCGTCTGTGTGACTGCTGCCACCTGGGACTGGATGGTTCTGGCGATGCCGAAGTCCATGACCTTGACCACTCCGCGCGTCGTCATCATGACATTGCTCGGCTTGATGTCCCGGTGTACCAGACCCACCTCATGACTGGCTTTGAGGGCCGCCAGCACGTCCTTGGTGATCATCAAGGCTTTCGGCACCGGCACCGCCGTGCACCGGCCTGCCTCGCCGGCGATCAGGGCGCTGAGAGGCTGCCCCTCGACATATTCCATGACGATGTAAGGGACAACCGCGCCGCGCACAACGTCCTCACCCGAGTCGAACACCGAAACGATATTGGTGTGATTGAGCTTGGCTACAGCTTGCGCCTCTCGGCGAAACCTCTCGCGTAGTGCTGGATCCGTGCCCAGGTCGGCGCGGAGGATCTTGACGGCGACGGGCCGTTCGAGCACGGTGTCATGGGCCCGGTGTACTGATGCCATGCCTCCCCTACCGAGGATGCCACTCAGGACATACCGGCCCGCCCCGACTGAATGCCCGCCCGCAGCAGCAAGAGTGTTTCGGTCCGTCATCGCGGTGTGTGCGTCCCCTTCGGCGTGCAATCGTTGCGGCGACTGCTCGAACGTGGAAAAGCACAGACCTCTGGCCGACACCTTGGGTGGTGGCGGCCGACGTCTGTGCACGAAATAGGTTTCTAGGAGGCTCGGCACGGGGGCTCGCCCTCGCGTGACCGACTGTTCTCAGGTTCCCGCGGCCATTGAAGCGATCACGTGCCGTCTATGCATGAGCAGTTCATGCTCCACCCTCGCGAGTCTCCGTAACTGGAAAGCGGTGCGGTGGCGGTCAGGCGGCACGGGCGCTGGGCACGCAGTTCATTGCGGTGCGGTAGAACGTCAGCAGGACCGTCTGCCGGCACCAGGAGATCCGCTCCAAGTACCGCAGCGGGTGGTCGCCGGCTTCCTGTGCGACCTGGAGGAGGCAGGACCGGTTCACGTCGGACCCGATCGTGTGCAGGACCGCGGCTCGAACGGCGTTATCGTCAGGGTGGTCTGCAGGTTCCAAAGAGGTGCAGAACAGTGCGTAGGACAGCGCCGCCAGCACCTCTCCCCCGATCAGTGTGCCGGAGGGGCTAATCAGAGTCATCGATGTGCACATCAAGATCACGTCCCGACGTCGACGGAGATCGTGGGGAGGCCGGGGCCTTTCCTGGCTCCAGTACAGGGGCGTGGTTGACTCACCGCTTGAGTACAGCTTGCTTATCCAGCGACGTGCCAGCACATGTCACCTCCACACAGCCGGTGCCTCCCGCCACCCCTGCGCGGACTTCACCAAGGATTGAAGCGGGGAATGACCCATGCTGCTGGCTGTGTCGGGCGGCAGGGCCAGCAGGCGGCGAAGCTGGCGGCGGTCATGACAAGCGTGTCTGATCAGCACCGAGGGCGTACAACTCTCGCACTGTGGCGTGCCGTTGGTGGGTGTTGATCTCCCGCTTGCCCGTCGGTCGGTATTCCAGAGCCCGCGGTGGCGGTGGCGGTTCCAGCTGTGGTGGAATCAGGCATTACCGGTGGGCGACGACGCACGTCTCGACCGTCTCGCAGAGGTTCTTCCACAAATGGAATCGATCAGCGACCTGAACCGCGCCAGGCTCGGCAGCGCGTACGGCCTCGGCATACACACTGGCACGGTCACGACACACGACTTGGGGCCGGGATGCCGCTCAAGCCAGTCGGCCCAGGGTGGCAGCAGAGCGGTCGGGCAGGACATCGACCGGCCGACTGGCCTCGATGTCGATGAGGACGGTTCCGTAGACGTGACCGCGCGTGAGCGCGAAGTCGTCGACGCCGAGCACCCGCGTGCTTCGCTCAACCACCGGGTCAGGCAGGGCCCGAACGAGATTGAGCAGAGTGCTCGCGCTGACCGGGCACCGGAGTGTTCGGGCGAGGCGGGCCCCGGCCCGGCCCGCCAGTGCGAGGCCGATTGCCTCAAGGCCTTGCGCTGCAGCACGCCGCGACGGCCATAACGGAAGGTGAAACCCCCGACCCGCTCGGCGAAGGTCCGGCGTGGGCAGCCCGGGCGGCCGCCGGGATCAGCACCGCCGGATCCTGGTGGCGGGGCCTTCTCGTCTGCGCTGTCGACGGCACGCTGGTAGCCGTGGGCCCGACAGCCACGGGGAAACGTCCTATGCCCCGAGTCTGGTCCGCAGTCTGCGCGAGGGCATGATCGTCCTGCTGGGCCGGAACTTCGCCGTTCAGGCGCTGGTCGAGGCGGCCACCCGCACGGGCGGGCGCGCACGTTCTGGTCCGTGTCAAGGAGACCGCAGGGCTGCCCGTCCTCAGGCGTTTCCCCGACGGTTCCTACCTGGCCAGGCTCGGAGCCGTTGCGGTCCGGGGCATCTACTGCGAGATCATCCTCAGCACTTCCCAGGGGCGCCGCACCTGCGCCTACCGTCTCGTCACAACCCTGACCGCCCCCACAGCCACCCTGCCGCCGAGCTCATCAGGCTCCATCACGAGCGGTGGGAGATCGAGACCTCCTACTTGGAGATCAAGTCGACCATTCTGGGCGGCCGGATCCTTCGTGCCGGCCACCCGCAGGCGTGGCCAGGAAGTCTTCGCCCTCCTGGCCACGTACCAAATCCTGCGACTGGCCATGGCGGATGCCACCGGCATCCGCCCGGACATCGACCCCGACCGGGCCAGTTTCCATCCCGCTGAACACTGCCCGCGACCCGCTCGTCCAGGCCACGGGCGTCTTCGGCGACACAGCCATCTCGTCGGCGCCATAGGGCCGCCGGATTCTGGCCGGCCCATGCCCGATCGGCGCATCCGCACTCGGCCACGCGTCGTCAAACGCGCCATCTCGAAGTACAACGCCAGAGGCACCGTCGACAGAACCAGCTACAAGGCCACCATCAGCATCGACGGCCTGACCACCCGCACCCCTTGACGCCGGACGCCCAACGCTAACTACACGGCATTGGTACTAGCTCACCCACATCAACGGAGCTTCGACGCATCCAGTCACACCCCAGTTGACCAGCAGGTTCACAAGATCACGGCGACTTTGCGAGACCCGTGAACCACCAGTGAGCGGCCTGAATGAAGTAACACTTACTCAGCGATCGCTTTGGAGGGGGATCGTAGGGTGAGAGATGACTAACATCCTTTCTGTAGATGTTCTCCGCATTGCCCACCTCACGGGAATGAGGATGTTAGAGGCCCAGATTGAGCCAACTTCCGCGACCTGAAGGATTCTAGGCATGAATACCCGTGTTGACGAGGTGTCGGCCGATATTTATCGGATCTCTACCTTCATCCCCGAAGTGGGTCCGAGTGGCTTCACTTTCAATCAGTTCCTGATCGACACAGATGAGCCTCTTTTGTATCATACCGGAATGCGGGATCTATTCCCTTCCGTTTCCAGTGCAGTCAGCAGTATTATCCCTCTGGAAAAGCTGCGCTGGATCGCATTCTCTCACGTCGAGGCCGATGAGTGCGGTTCGATGAATCAATTCCTGGCGGCTGCCCCAAAGTCTCGCGTAATGCACGGCCGAACTGGCTGTTTGGTTTCCCTTAATGACCTTGCCGACCGCCCCCCACTCCCCCTCGCGGATGGAGAGCGAATGGAAATTGGGGCACAAGGTGCCCCGAATCTAGATAGTCGTGTCGTGCGACATTTCGACACCCCGCACGTTCCGCATAACTGGGAATCTCGTGTGCTCTTCGAGGAAAGGAGCCGGACTCTCTTCTGCGGTGACCTGATGACTACAGTCGGTGCTGGTCCAGCCTTGACGAGTTCTGATCTTATTGACGCAGCAATCGAAGCTGAAAGGATATTTGGCCAGACTGGTCAGGGGCCGGCGGTGCCAGCCACTTTGCGCCGCCTGGCTGATCTAAACCCCAAGACCTTGGCTATTATGCACGGCCCCGCCTTCGAAGGTGACGGAGCAGCAGCGTTGCGAAATCTGGCGGATGCCTACGAAGAGCACTTCCCATCCACCCGGGCTCCTGAATAGGTTAATCAAGTTCGAATTTCAAGTCGCACCTTTGGGCCCATCAGCATCTCGCGCCGCATAGCGGATACGTGGGCGCACACTCGAACCGTCGGCCCACTCCGCCAGAAACACAGCCTAGATCATCCAACCGTACACACCCCACGGTCAGCATTCACAAACACCTACCTACTGATCGTGTCAGAATGATGTTCGGAGTCGTCACAACAGGAGCGTGGGCTGTGATTCCGGGCGGTCACGGGTCCGCCTCGCTGCCCACGCGGTCTCGGCCTCGTCCGGCGAAAAGAACTGCACCAGCTCGCTGTCGGCCCAGCGGACAGCGCCCCCCCTGGGCGCCTGGGCGCCGGTGACACCGTACTCGCGGGCCGCGCGGACGTCATGGACCGCCCCGAACGGAGCGGGGGATGCCCGCCGGCGGCCGACCGAACGGATCGGCTACAGCACGCGCGTTCACCCCCGTGTCTCTTGGAACGCTCCAGGCCGGGAAGAACGGTCCACACCAAGAAGATCAACAGCATCCACCGGCCGTTCTTCGCTGCCCACGGCATCACCGTCGCACTCGCCCTGACCGACAACAGCGCCTGCTACGAATCCGCGCTCGTCGTCGCCCAGGAGGCACGGCCAGCATCGCCAACAGAAGACCAGCCCCAACCTGCCACAGACGAACGACAGGTCGAACGCTTCAACCGCGCCCTGCTCGACGGATGGGTCTACCAGCGGCCCTACACTTCGTACGACGAAGTGGACCAAGACCGCCGACCAGGCTCTCGTGACCACATCTGCCGCTACCGCGACAGGATCTCCGGACCCGGTCACTACGGGGGACGCCTATTCGTTGCCCCCGCTGGGAACGTCAGCTGCGAGGACATCCCGGAGTTGACGGCGCGTGCTGACACCAAGTTTGGTATAGGCGTGCTGAAGGTGGTTGTCGACGGTTCGCACCGACAGGTGCAGAATGGCTGCGATGTCCTTGCTTGCGGTCCCGGCAGCGGCCAACAGAGCGATCTCGCGTTCACGAGCTGAGAGCGCGGCTGTGACCTCGGCAGGGGTAAGAAGAGGCGTACTTGCTCCTTCACAGCGACTGGCGGACGCCTCGGCCTGTCGCGCTGCGGCAGTGGCGCGCCGGGGTTGGTTCTTGCGTCTCCAGATCGCGGAGGCTGTTGTAGCTGCCTCTGCAGCGAGGAGGTCGGTTCCGATCAGACTCAGCTCTTCGGCGGCGCCCAGGAGCTTGTCCGGGTCACCTTCGGCCAGCGTCGAGGCGAAATGTGCACGAGCCTGGTTTAGGGCGCCATCGGAAGCGGCGGCCAATGCGGAAAGCCGGGGGGCAACAGCGGCGGCACCACCCAGGCGTGCTACATCTGTGAGGAACAGTGCTTCGGCGGGCAACAGGCCGCTAGCGGCGGCAGCCTCGGCAGCCTCGGTGAGTACTTCCCGGGCGCGAGACGTCTCTGCGCGCGCCGCGTGCAGCCATGCCTTGCCGAGCAGATCCTCGCCGGCGAAGAGACTCATACCGGGCCGGGGTACATGTTCGGCCTGGGCGGAGACGGCTGCGTGAAGGTCGCCCACGAGCGCAGCACACGCCGCCAGGCCCGACATGGCCATACTGTATGCCCGGAAATGACCGTATGCACGTGCGAGTGCCGCCGCTTCGGCATACCACTTGCGTGCGGCGGCTGGATGGCCGGCTATCCACTCCATCCGGGCCAGGAAGAAACTAGTCCACACACGGGGAAGCGGGGCGTGGGCAGCTGCAAGTTCGTCGAAAGTACGCTGGCCAAGAGCACGAGCCTCGGACAGACGGCCGCTTTCGGTGAGTGCCAGCACCTTTCCGTTGAGCTGTGCGGCAGGGTGAGGGCGTAGTGCCTGTTCGTTGACGCGTACATGGGTGGCGTAGGCGTGATCTGCCCAGGTCACCGCCTCGCTTGCACGTCCTACCGCCACCAGCGCCGGGGTTTTCGCCAGTGCGCCTTGCAGCCAAGCGTTGACGTCGACTGCTTCTTCGACATCGACTTCCATCTCCTCTAGCAACGCCAGTCCGGCGGCTGGCTGGCCTGACAGGACGCGCAGGTAGCCCTCATTCGTCAGCAGTCCACGCCTGCCACCAGGAGTGGTCACCTGAGTCCGCGCGGCCTCGTTGACGGTCAACGCCTCATCGATGCCCGCGGAGCTGAAGAGGAGATTCAGGGTCCGAGCCATGGTCACCGCGAGTTTGTCGTGCTCGTTACTGACCGCGGCGTCGGCCTCGGTAAGGACCGCTTCGGCCTTCTCTGACTGGCCGAGCTCGAAAAAGGCCTCGCCCATCAGCAGGCGGGTCTCGGTGGTGTGGTGCGCGGCAGGGAGGGCCTCCAGCAGGACGATGACCTTGGAATAGTCATGGGCGTGCCTGGCCAAAGAGGCTGCCCGAGCCAGCAGTGAGGGGTCTGCGGTCCCTGTCGCGGCCAAACGCCAGGTGGCGACCCGCAGGGCGTCATCGCGGCGGTGCATGCCACGACGCTGGATTCTCTCCACCTGCCCCAGAAGCAGAGAACGGCGGCGCAGGTAGGGAATGCCGGCGCGCAGTACCTCCCCGTACAGGGGGTGCGTAAATTGTGCGACGGTGCGCCGCCGGTCGGTGGTGAACTGGATCAGCCCCGTGGCTTCCAAGGCAACCAGCATGGCATGTGAAGCGACGTCCTGGGCGTCGGCGAGGGGAAGGGTTTCGCACAGTGCCAGCAGCTCAAGTACAGGCCGGCTGGCTGGGTCAGCAGTAGCCAACCGGATGCCGACCAGCTCGCGCAGTTTCGGCGTGCCCACGGGCCACTCGTCACTCAGCTCCCACAGTTCACCGTCGTTGACCAATGTCCCGGTCTGCAGCGCGCCAGTGACCAGCTCACGCAGGTACAGGGCGTTACCGCGCGAGGCCATGTGTAGTTCTTGAGAAGCGCGTCTGCCCAGAGGGCCGTCCAGTGCCGCTCTGAGTACCCTCTCGGTCTTTTCCTGGTCCCAGTCGGCCAAGTCGATTCGGTGTGCCGTTTCGCCGCGGCACAGTGCGTCGACAGCGTCGCTGACGGGATTGTCAGTGCGGACTGTGGCGATCAGGCGCGCTACCTCGGCATCAAGTAGTTGCCGCAGAAGCATGGCGGATGCGGCATCGAGCAGATGAAGATCGTCGATGAGGAACACTCGGCGGTGGCGCTGCGGCGGCGATCCCGCGAGCGAGGAAACAGCCGCGGCGAAGCCCTTGACCGGATCCGAGAGGTCGAGGCCCGCCGGAAGAAGGTGGGCAATAGCCCCCAGCGGCACAACGGACGACGCGGCCGTCGCCGTTGCCCGGCGACCCTTCCACCCCATTTGCACGGCCCGCACCAAGCACTCCTCGGCAAGGCGCGTCTTGCCAACGCCCATGGGACCGGAGATCACCACTGACTGGCAGCGCCGCGTTGCCCAGACACTGGTGAAGTCCTCCAGTTCAGCATCTCGCCCCACCAGCGGCCATCGCAACAGGTGCGCATGCTCAGCCATGTTCTGTCTCCCAAGCAACGGAGCGTCGCAGCCAATCCCGCGCGAGGATAGGGCGGTAGCCCTATAGTTTACGACAAGAGTGGTGTTCTCCACCCTGGAGAGGAGACCCAACTCCTGAACTTGGTTCCAGAGACGTTGTCACCTCCGGCATGTGGGCAATACGGCGATCTTTCCTCCCAGCTCACGGCGGAAGGTTTTTCATTCGGCCTTCTGTAATGAACTCGCACGTTTCATGATCATGCGAACTGGCTTCATTGAAGGGACACTGACCCGTCGACTTTCGAGGGTGATGGAAAGGTTGCACAAATGCCCATTCAAAAGCAGCTTATTTTGGCTCGAGATATTCCCATAATAAGTCGCCGCCAGGCCGCGGATCTTGTGGAACGCGAGGCCGAGTGTATCAGCGAAATACTCTCCAGCCTGAGTGCTGAGGACTGGCATCGGCCAACGGATTGCACCCTCTGGGAAGTGCGGGACGTGGTGGCGCATATGACAGGTCTGGCTGAGGATTTTACGGATCCTGCCATCAATGAACGCCGGGAGCAAGATGCACGGACTCGCTATCCCGAGAGGGGGAAAATGGACGCAGAGAATGAAGTGCAGGTAGACGATCGTCGCACCCTCCCAGATGAAAAGATCGCCGATGAGTTCGCGCGGGTACTCGCCCAAGCCGTTCAAGTGGAGCGGGGAATGTCAGAGTCGGATCGGAGACGCACTAATTCTCTAGGGATTCCAGTGGCGTACCTGGCAGATGTGGTTCATTCGAGAGACCTGTGGATGCACAGAATTGACATCTGTCGGGCAATCGGCAGGCAAATTGCGCACAAGCCGCACCAAGATCAGATCATCTCCCAGGTTATGCGCGAGTTGTCGATGGAATGGCAGTATCCTGCCCTCAAACTGGAACTGACCGACGGTTCGGACTCACGCACCTTCCAGATTGGAACAGGCGAACCCAGAACAGCGGCTCGCACCAACAGCATCGAGTACATGCGCATGCTGTCCGGGCGCGACCCGCAGCCCCCTATTCAGCTACTCACGGGGGATGAACAAGCGATCGCTGCCCTTGCAGCGGCAAGGGTCCCATTCTGAACCGCAGGCTGCCCTGTCCAGCCAACGACTCTGGACGGTTCGCTGGTCCCTCCTCGCTCACCGGCCAGGTGGCCGCCGGCGGGCCGGGGATCGTGAATGTCTGGCCGCGATCGTGTTCGTGGCGACGTCGGGGTGCACGTGGCGGCAGGTGCCGCCGTTGTTCGGGCCTGCCTGGCCGACGGTCTACCGCAGGTTCGCCCACTGGAGCAAGGACAGAGTCTGGGCCCGTCCGCACCGGGTCGTCCTGGATGAACTCGGCGCCCCGGGGAGAGCTGGACTGGTCGCGTTTCGCTATCGACTCGGTGAGTGTCCGGGCCCTCAAAGGGGGCTTT
>NZ_JBFAYA010000058.1:0-10624 GCF_040681095.1 Streptomyces sp. NPDC051909
GGGCGTCGACCGCGCGGGCGACGGAGCCGGGGTTGAGGCCGGTGGCCTTGGCGATCTCCGCGTTGGTGGACGTGCCGTCCTGCACCGCCTTGAGCACGGCGACCTGGTTGTCGGTCAGGTTCTCCGGGAGGGCAGCCGCGGGGGCGTCGTCCTTCACCAGGCTCAGGGCCGGGGTCTCGGCGGCCGGGGCCGGGGCGGGCGCCGGCACCGCCGACAGCGGAGCGGCCGGGCTCTGCCACGGGTCGGTCTTGGGCAGTCCGGCGACCATGCCGTCCGTGACGTGCCACAGCCGGAGCGGGTCGGGGGTGCGCTTCTCGAACTGGAGCATCGCGCGGCCGGGGACGCCGTCGAGCCGCGAGGGCAGCCAGCCCTCCTGCTGCGCGGTCTCGCCGAAGATCGCGCGCTCCGCCTCACCGGGGTTGACCGTGAGGGACAGGAAGGCGGACATGTTCTCCTTCACGGCCGCCGGGACGCCGACCGCCTTGGTCGGGAACTGCGTCGCCCACACGAACTGGAAGCCGACCGATCGGGCTTCGGACCACAGCTCCTCGAACAGGTCGAGGACGTCGGCGTACTCCTTGCGCTTGGACATCCGAACGATGGCCGCGCCCTCGTCGATGACGACCAGGAGGTTGCGGTTCTCCGGGCGCCCGTCCGGAATCCAGGTGGCGCCGGTGGCGATGCCCTGGCGGCGGTGCATCTCGCGGGTCAGCTCCTTGGCCATCCCGTAGATGCGCGCCATGCGCTCCTCACGGTCGGTCTCCTGGCCCACGCACCGCAGGCAGTGCTGCCAGCCGATCGCCTCCTGGCGCTTCGGGTCGATGACCACGGCCGTCCAGTCGTCGGCCATGACCGCGCGCATGACCAGCGGGCGCCAGGAGACCGACTTGCCCATGCCGGTCCGCCCGGCGGCGAGGATGTGCTTGCCCGCCTTCAGCGGCAGGTCAACGAAGTCGCCGGTCACTTCGTCCACGCCGATGCCGACGTGGTCCGGCGTCCAGATCATCGAGACGCCGTCCGAGGCGGAGCGGGTGCGGATCACGATCAGCGCGCGGTCGCCGTGGCTGCCCCGGCTGATCTGCATCCGGGTCTCGGTCTTCATGCCGAGCAGGGCGCGGACCGAGTCGGCCTCGGCCGCGAGCTTCTTGGCCGACCAGCGGCCATCGAGCCGGACGCCGCACACGATTCCGGCCGCCGTCAGCTCGGGGTGCTCGGTGAGCGTGCCGGACAGGCCGCGCTCGTCGGCGTGCTGGACCCAGAACGTCGGGGCCAGCCGCTCCATCAGGCGGCGCTCCTCGGCCGACGCCTCGTCGTCCACCTGCACGGTCACCTCGCGGCGACCGAGGAACAGCGCGCCCGCGTTGAGCGCGATGAGACCGAGCGAGGTTCCCGCCGGCCACACCGTCCAGTGCTCCGCCGTGCTCATCGCGTACGAGGCGAGCCCGGCCGGGACCGTGTGCGCGGCGTGCACGCGGATGGCGAGCTGGCGCAGCGTCATCGGGTAGTTCCGGCGGGCGGTCTTGAGGTCGCGGCGCGCGACCTTGGCGTGGGCGGACGCGGCCTTGTCGGCCGTGCGCGCGGCGCGGCGGCCACCGTTGAGCGGGTTCTTGCTCGCGGCCTTCGCCGCCTTCCGCTGGCTCGCGGCGGTCGCGGCCGTCGACCGGGCCGACGTGTTCGCCCGCTGCGCAGCGATCAGCGCCTTCAGGTTCTCCGGGGTGCGGAGCGCCATCCGGCGGTCAGCCTCGGCGTCCCAGCGCTGGGCGAACGGGGCGCAGACCGGGGCGGCGGCGTCGAGGGCGCGGCCCGTGGCGGCCGTCGCCCGGTTGATCCGGTCCGTCGAGAACGTGAGGGTCGCTTTGGTGCCGGTCCCGATCTTGTTCCATGCTGCTGCGTAGTCCACGAGTGCTCCTTCAGTGATCGTGGATCAGGGCCGGGATTGCCGTTCGCGCGGCGTTCCGGCCCGCCTGGTTTGTGGCGGTTTCCGAGACCGCAACCTCCCTTGCGGGCGGTTGCGCCCCCGCAAGCGCGTGACCTGCGGGTTTCGGTGTTGCGGTGGTTTCCGGGGTGGGGCCCCTACGCGTGCGCGCGCGAGGGCCCCGGATTTTCGAGCCGTTCGGCGACCCCTCGGAAGGGGCCGCCGAACAACATCCATACTGTGGTAGCACAGTTGGTGTGTCAAGCCCTACACTGTGCTAGGTCACCGCATCGGATGCTGTGCTAGATCACCGAACCGTTCACACCCGTCGAAGGAGCCCGTCATGTCCTCGCTGGAGCGCACGCCCCCGTACCTCCAAGTCGTCGCCGCCCTGAAGTCGAAGATCGTCAGTGGCGAGCTGAAGCACGGCGACACGCTGCCGTCCGTGCGCGAGCTCGCGACGGAGTACGGCATCTCGACCGCGACCGCGCAGAAGGTCCACCGCACGCTGAAGGCGGAGGGCCTGGCGGAGGCCCGGCAGGGCTCGGCCACCACGGTCAGCACGCGCCGGACCCTGCACCGCACGGCCGCCGACCGGCTGGAGTCCGCGCTCACCACCGGGCGGATCTACGCCGATGGCGAGTACGCCGTCATCACGAACGCCGACCTGACCACCCCGCCCGAGTGGGTCGCGGACCTCCTGGGCGTCGAGGGCGACGGCCCGGCACTGCGTCGGCAGCGGGTCACGCACAACGCCGACGACGAACCCGTCAGCGCCAGCACGAGCTGGTTCTCCGCCGACCTCGCGGAGACCGTGCCCGCCCTGCTGTCGCGGGAGCGCATCCCCGGCGGCACCCCGTCCGCCATCGAGGCCGTCACCGGTCGGCGCGCGGTGGCCTCCGAAGAAGCCAGCGCCGCCGACGCGGCCACCCAGGAGCAGGCGGGCCTGCTCGGGGTCGAGCCCGGCGCCCCGGTCCTGCTGAGCCGGAACGTCTACGTCGACGCGCAGGGCGACACGGTCGAGGTCGGGGAGTCCGTGGCCCCCGCCCGCCGCTGGCGCTCACACCGGAGCTGACCCCCGGTCCGCCCACACCGAAGCCCCCGCCGATCCGTATTCGGCGGGGGCTTCGTCGTGCCAACTCCCGAACGTACCCGCACGCGCCCGTCACAGGGCCGCTGAGCGCCGTTCTCCCGCTCCCGCGACTCTCAGGCCGCCGGAGTCCTCACAAGCCGTCAGAACCGCGCACAGGGGCGCGCCGTGGGGACGTGCCGGTTACTGCGCCTCCGGCGGCCCTCCGGGGGGCCACCGCTCCCAGAGGGGGTGGGGGATCGCGGGTGTCTGCGGGTCCGTGGGTGGGTCGGCGGGGTCGCGGGGTTCCCTCCGGCCGGACAGCCCTCCGCACCATGCCACGGAACCTGGGGGGGTTCCGCAAGCTCCACCCCCCCAGAACCCGCGGCCCACCGTGAGTGCCGCCCGACCGGAGGGAACCCGCGAGAGCCCCGCCTTGCGAGGCGAGCGCGAAAGGCCGGCGGACCTACTCGCCGTCGGCGGCCTCCGGCTCGAAGAGGGTCGGGGCCTCCGCCGCCGGGGGCGGGGCAAGGCGCCGGCGCTTCTGCGGAACGGGGACGGGGACCGCCGGGCGCGGCGCGGCCTGGCGGGCTTCCAGCTCCCGGAGCTGAGCGTCGACCACGTCCATCGAGCGCACCCACCCGTCGCCCGGGTCGGCGGCCGGGACCGGTGCCCGCGTTTCGTCAACTGTCGGAACGGGGTCCCGCCGGGTATCGACAGTTGACGAAACGGACCGTGCGGCGTCGGCCCGGCCGCGCGAGTAGGCGACCAGCTTCACCTCCGCTTCGCGTCGGGCCCGGTACGCGTACTCGCGGTGAGTGCGGGAGCAGTAGTCCCGGCTCCGGCCGACGCCGGACTGCTTGATCGGGCCGCCGCACCAGGCGCACAACTTCTCGCCGTCGGTGCCCCTCGGGGTGTCGCGCTTCATGCCGCCCGACCGTACGCGGTCGAAGCGCCGGCACTTCCGCCCGCGGCGACCCCGGCCGCGTTCCTCGAGTACGTCACCCGCCACCGCCGTACGTCTCCGAGATGACGTACGCCGCCCACCGCCAGGAGCACGCCGACGCTCGTACACCTCTGGCACTTTTGCTCGCCGCCCCAGATCAACGAGCGCCGTCCCGCCCGACGGACCGCCTCGAACGAATCCCCCACACCTTTGCATCACGACCCAACGGCCGCCCATACCGCCCAAATCACACACCTAGGCATTCCCAATAAGTCGGCCCTTGCGCAATGCGCACACCCCGTGCCAGTCTCTTGGTGTGCACAAAGCGCACACCGACCGAATCGGGGAGGACCACCGCCATGTCCGTGATCGTTGAGAAGACCGCCGGGAACCGTGCCGAGATCTCGTGGAGCCCTCAGGAGGACGACCCCCGCGGCTACCTCGCCAAGGCGATCGAGTCCGAGCAGCTCGCCTACGCGCTGGAGTCGCTCGGGGCGAGCGAGGCCGGCCACACCGAGCCGACCGCGAACGAGGACTACGCCGTGGCGATGACGACCGCGACCGCGAACCTCGCGCAGCTCCTGGAGCGCCGCGCCGCCGTCCAGGTCGTGCAGCTCCGCGACCACTACGGCCTGTCGTGGCGACGCATCGCCGTCGCGCTGTTCGAGGACGCGGAGAAGCAGTCCAGCGTCCGGCGCATGTACGAGTCCGGCCGACGCCACATCGGCATCTGACCCAGCACCCCGGAGGACACCGTGACCGACACCCGTTGCCCCGCCGCCCACCCCGACGACCCGACCCCGTGCGACGGCCCGGCCGTCGTGACCGTGCTCGACCGGCAGAACGCCGGGGCGGACGGCTGCGAGCACCACGCCGCCCGACTCCTGGCCTCCCTTGAGGGCGGCCGGGTCTACCCCCTGCCCGACGCGCCCGAGGGCTCCGCGATCCGCGTCTTCAAGGCCGCTGACGGCACCCGCCCGTTCGCCTGGCACGAGGACGCGCCGCGTACCCAGCCGTCCCAGCTCAGCAACCGCGAGAACCGCGAGCGCGACGCCCGCTGACGCACAGCCCCGCCGCTCCAACCCGAAGGCCCGCATCGCACGGTGCGGGCCTTCGTCGTGTGCAGCCGACCGAGGTCAGTTCGTAATGCCTGAGGTGTGACCGATCCGGTCATCGCGAAGCGAGCGGCGAAGCCGTCAAGCAGCGTGCACGCGTGCACGAGCACACGCGTGCACGCGACAAGATCCACACGGTCACAACTCATGCATTACGGCACGGCCAGTCCGGTCACACCTCTTGCATTACGGCAGCGGCCCGCTCGGGAGGACCAAGGTATCGACACCTCCGGCGCCGATACGGGGCGTGCAAATGCTGCGCGAGCACGGGCGGCGGCGAGCACCAGGAGGTGGCCGTCGAAAGGCCGGCGGAACCTCGGGCCGTGTTCCGGAGGGGGGTCCCGTACGGAAGTAGTCGGCGCGACCGGACCCCTTGACCGCGCACGTCCGAGGCCGCTCCGCCGTCGCCTGGGGGCAAGTTGTAGAGCAACTTGGGAGGCAACTTGGAGGGCAAGTTGTAGAGCAACTTGCAGGGCAACTTGTAGGGCAACCTGCCGCCGCGACCTTGATCAAACACGGGTGATGGACAAAGGGGGTTCCCCGCCCTCGGGGAACCCCAGCCGTCCCGGCCGGGGTCGCGGGAAGCTCCCCTTCCCGCCCAACTTGCTGCCGACTTTCCGGCGGTCAGAACCCGGAGGAGCCCGGAGCAAGTTGTGCGCTACTGGAACATTCGCGCGTCGGCCGGGGGCGGCCTGGGGTGTAAACCGGCCCGTACACCAGCGTGTGACAAGGCCACCTTCGGACCCCCGCCCCGACCTGCACGGACGCCCTTCCATCTCCCAGACCACCCACTCTCCGGGACCTCCGTGTGGGTGGTCTGGGAGTTTCCAGGGGTTCAGGTCGGGGCGGGGGTCCGAAGGTGGTCAAGGGGGTGCGGGTCGAGTTTCTGCAGGTTGGTCAAGGGGGGTCGGGCTGAGTTTCGAAGGCGGGGGTGGGGAGTTCGGCGGGGGAGTTGGTAGGGGCGGCAGATCAGGTGAGCGAGTTAGTGCTTACTGGGGTCAGTTTCGCGGCGGCCGGGGACGCGTCAGGGCGCGGGGCGGCGCATCTCCAGGCCGGGGATCATCTCCCGGCGCATGTCCATGAACGTGTCGTACTCGAAGTCGGCGGCAGGCTCATCCGGCCTCTCCGCCTGGAGCTCGGCGCACATCTCGCGGGTAAGCAGGTGCCCGTTGATCGTGAGGTTCCCGTCCCGGCCGAGCCTGACGGAGAGTGCTTGGCGGCCGAGTACGTCTTGGCGCCAGTCGTCCGAGGCGGGGCCCGGCCCGAAGAGCGCCGCCTCCGCCTGTTCCGGCGTCGAGACCGCGTGGAGCGTCATGCCCGGCCGGTCGAAGTCTCGGCGCCGGCGGTCGCGCCGCGCCTGCTTGGCCCGCTTCTCATCGCGTCCCATCGGGCGCCTCCTGGTCCTCGTCGTCGTCGCTGTCGTCGGCGGGTTCGCCGTACGTCCAGCCGTTCCCGTTGCAGGCGAAGCACGCGCCGTCCGCGACAGCCGCGAACTCCTCCAGCCGTCCCGCGCCCTTGCACTTCGGGCACGTCACCCGCTCCATGCCGCGCAGCAGGGCCTCGGCCTCGGTCAGCCTGACCTTGGCCTTGGCCTTCATGACCTCCGACAGGCTCTCGGTGAACTCCGCACATCCGTCCGCGTTCACCACCCGGACATGGTCCGCGCGGCCTCCGGCGTCGGTGACCAGCGTCGGCACGTCCGCCTCGCGCTCCGTGCGTACGGCCTCGATCACGGCGTAGTCCGTCTCCGCCGCCGTCACCTTGCCGTGCGCGTCGCCCGTGAGGACGACCCCGGCGACGAACGCCTTGTGCAGGTCCTTGAACCGGTACTCGTCATCGTCGGTCAGGTCGGTGTGCCGCTTGAGGCCGCGCGTCATCTCGAACGCCCGGCGGCCGTGCATGGCCGCCTCGTACTCGGTCCACCAGCCGCGGACTTGTGCCCGCGTGCCGTAGCCGGGTGCCTCGTCCTCGTCCAGGCCCTCGCGCTCGATCGCCCACAGCCGGTCGAGGAACTGGAACGGGGTCATCGACCGCCGCGACCGCGCGTTCTTGCCGGACGTGTAGGCGACCTCCGCCGCCGCCTTCTGCGCCGTCTCCACGTCGGCCGTGACCGACTCCGGCTTGTCGTCGCCGTTCTTCGTCAGGTACTCGATCAGCGCCTTGTCGTCCGGGCTCGTGATGATCGTGACGCTGACGCCGTGGCCCTTGCCGCCGCACTTGCAGTTGGCCCGCTCGCACTCGGTGGTCGGCGTGTACGCCGGGTCGATCGCACGCAGGGAGTCCTGCCAGAACTCCCGCAGCCAGTCCTCCCACGCCTCCAGGTCCTCGGCGGACGGCTCGAACGTGCAGCTCCGGCCGTCGCCCGGCTCGAAGAACTGGCCGCCGTCCTCGTCCTCGTAGAGGAGCTGGCCCTTCGCCGGAGTGCCGGCCAACCGGCCACCGAGGAACACCAGGGAGTTCAGGTGCGGGTTCCACCCGTTGTCCTCCGAACGCGTGACCTCGGGGTTCCGGGCCATGCCGACGTACCCGATCGCCGGGGCCAGGTCCCGGCGGAACTTCTGGTTGACCAGCATCTGCTGGTACGCGCCCGGCACCCGCGCGGGCTTCCAGACCTGCTCGCCGTTCGCGTCCTTGCCCGCCTTCCGCATCCGCACCTCGCCCGTGGCGGGGTCCACGTCCGGCCGCCCCCACTGAGCGCCCACCAGGTCGGCCAGGGCGTGCGTCCGGTTGTGCCGCGAGGTCAGCACCACGGCTGCCAGCGTGCCGCCCTTGGCCAGCCAGCGCAGCGCGGCCGTGGTCAGCTCGGCCGTGTCCTCGGCCCGGCGGGATGCCTCGCACGGGGCGCAGAACCAGATGCTGTTGCAGGTCATCTGTCCGCGCGAGCCCGCCGTGCCGTCCGCCGTCCGGCCGGTCAGCACGCCCAGCTCGGGCGCGACGGCCGTCCGGCCGCACTTCGCGCACGACCGGTGGATGGTGATCTCCTGCGCGATCCGGCGCCGCCGCCAGCGCCTCAGCCCCGGCGGGATCTTCCCGTCCGGAGCCTGGCCGGGCCCGGCGGTTTCAGTCCCGGAAGTGGCTTCGGACCCCTCTTCGCGTTTCCGCAGGTCAGAGGGAGTCTGGCAAGTCTGTTGAGAAGTTACCAAGGTGTGGACACCCGGAGGGGTGTCTTTCCGCAGGTCAGACCCCGTTTTCGGGGGCTGAACCACGACGTGTCGCGCGGCCTTCTCCCGGCAGGAACGCGAGCAGTACGTTTGGCCCGGTGTGCGGGGGTTTGGGGTGAACTTCTTCGAGCAGCCCCGGCGGCGGCACGTCCGGCGGGGGCCAGGCACACGAACGGCCCTGGTCAGCGACGTGTCCGAAGACACGGTCGCGGCCGGGGCCTGACGTCCTGCATCATGGGAATGCACTACGTGAGCACCAATCCTGAAGCCTGGTAACGGAGGGATCTTGGTGTTCGCTCCGGGCCCGCCGGTCGCACGGCGGGCCCTTTGCGTTGTCTGATGTTGTGGGTGTGAGCCTGCCACAAAGTGGCGGACAACCAGGCGATATACCGCGTTAGACCCGTGCGACGCATGTGACTTGACGGGCCGAAGGAAGCCCCGCCAGCCGAAAGGCCGGCGGGGCTTCGCTCGTTACGCGGCGGCTTCGACCGTCCACTCCCACGGCTCGCCGTCGGCGGCGGCGCGGGCGGCGGCGTCGGCCAGGGCGCGGGCAAGGGCGGAGGCCCGTGGCTTCATGTGCCGGTCGCGGGACACCTTCAGCAGCACCTCGGAGACGCGGGCGGCGTCGGCGGCCGGGAAGGCCAGCGCCTCCCGTCCCTCCATCGCGGCGACCAGCGGGGCCACCGACTTCCGGTCGTTGTACGGCACGGCGTTGGTCACCCACGGGGCGAGGGCGGCCACGTCCGCCAGGAGGTGGCGGTCCTGCCCGAAGAAGTCGGCGCCGTGGCTGGTGACGAGGCTCGGTTCGGCGTCGTGGATCGCGGGTCGACGGCTCATGCTGCGGCTCCCATCCGGGTGGCGAGGTGGGCGAGCTGGGTGGCGGCGGCGAGGATCAGGCGCACCTCGGGCTCGCCGTCGATCAGGAGTCGGTTCGAGGCGGGCGCCGGCGGGACCGGCGCGGGGGCCGGGGCCGGGCGGTGGCGCAGGGCCACCGCCAGGACCACGAGGGCGACCGCCACGGTGGCGAGGTAGGCGAGGGCGATCACGAGCCCACCGCCTCGGCCGTGGTGACGCGCTTCCAGGACGCCCGCAGGCGGGTCTCCCCGGCGCTGTGCCCGGCCTTGCGGAACGCGGCGGCGAGGGCGTTGTACGTCATCGGCGGGTTGGTGCTGGCCCTCAGCTCCGCCACGATCCGGTCGATCTCGTCGTCGGTCAGGGTCGGCGCCTCGATGGCGGCCAGCTCCTCGAAGCTGCCCCACACGGGGAGCTGCCAGCGAGGCTGTGACGCGCCCTGTGACGCGGGTGTGACGCGCTCTGTCACGCAGGTCAGAGCCCTGCCGGTGCCGTCGCCCTGGCGGACACCGTCCAGCTCCGACCAGGCTCCGGAGAGCCGCCGGGCGGCCCTGGCCTGTGCCTCTGCGACGCGCTTCCCGGCGCCCGTCACGGCGTCGAGGCGGGTCTCCTCGGTGCCTGCCTCGGCACGGAGTTCGGCGCGGGCGATGGCCGCCTGGTCGCGGGCGCCCTGCTGGATCGTGGCGATCCGGTCGAGGGCGGCCGGGGTGAGCGCGGTCCGCTCCCACAGGCCGTGCACGAGCCACAGCGCCTTCGCGGCGAGCGGCAGCCAGGCGACCGCCAGCCACGGGCCGGGGGAGGGCTCACCGAGCGCGTGGGCGACCAGGACGCCGGTCGCCACCGCGCCGAATCCCCAGCCGACGCCGGTCACGACGTTGTTGTGGTCGCCCTGCCGGGCCAGGCGCCGCTCGTACGCGAGGGTGGCCAGCCACCCGCCGTCGAGGCCGACGCCGACGACCAGGGCGATCCCCCAGGGCATCGAGCCCCCGAGCCACATCACGATCACGGCCAGGGTGAGGACCATGCTCACGGCCGTCATGGCGACCGCCGGGCCCACGGTCAGCAGGCGCTTGAAGTCGGGCTTCGTCATGGTCACTTCCCCTTCCGGATCTCGCGGATGAGCAGGTACGACACGCAGCCGCCGACCGTCACGGCGACGGCCACCAGGGCGACGGCCAGGAACAGGGCGGTCAGGACGCAGGCGCAGGCGGCGCCGCCCGCGACCCACGCGGCGACCTTGCCGGTCGACCGGCCGCCGGCCTTTCCGTGCGAGCAGCTGCACGCGGCGTGCGCGGTCGGGGCCGGGGCGGCGGCCTGCACGGCCTGGACCACGGCGAGGATCTGCGCGATCTGCTCGGTGTTGGCCTCCGCCGCGCGGGCGTCGGCCACGGCCTGGGCGAGGTTGGCGCTCATGCGGCGGCCTCCGTCCGGATCGTCGTGCCGTCCTTGGCGAGCAGCCCGCGCTTGACCAGGGCGTCGACCGCGCGGGCGACGGAGCCGGGGTTGAGGCCGGTGGCCTTGGCGATCTCCGCGTTGGTGGACGTGCCGTCCTGCACCGCCTTGAGC
>NZ_JBFAYA010000059.1:0-9397 GCF_040681095.1 Streptomyces sp. NPDC051909
CTACGCGAAATGCGCCTACGTCTACCTCGGCACCGTCACTCTCGCCGCCCTCGTCATTTGGCTCCGAACATGATCCGAGAAACAGTGCCTAAAGCCGTGTCCTATGTGGTGAGACAGTCGTTGGGAACGTCATGGGGCGGGGTACGTGGAGTTGGATTGTTCCGGACGGGTTGTGGGAGATCGCGAAGCCACTCTCAAGTCTGGCGACTCCTACGCAAGCTCCGCTGCTCGACCGCCCGCATCACGAGCCCTGCCCGAGCCGTCCACACCCTGCATCTGGCCAGCTCAGACCGATGATGGAACAGGCTCCCGACGTTGTGCATCGGGACAGGGCGAGCCCTTCGTTATGGTTCTCCATGGCTGCTCATCGTAAGTGCCCCGACGAACTGCGCGAGCGTGCGACGCGGTTGGCGATCGAGGCCCGCAAGGAACCCGCCGGCAGGGCCGGTGCGATCAAGCGGATCGCCGAGCAGCTCGACGTGCACCCCGAGGCCCTGCGCGGCTGGGTCAAGCGGCCGAGACCGACGAGGGCATCGTGCCCGGCAGGACCAGCACTGATGCCGCCCGGATCGCGGAGCTGGAGCGGGAGGTGAAGGAACTGCGGCGGGCGAACGCGATATTGAAGTCCGCCTCAGCTTTCTTCGCCGCGGAGCTGGACCGTCCACTTCGATGAAGGTCGCCTACAACGACCAGTACAAGAACCTGTTCGGCGTCCAGCCGATCTGCGACCTCCTCGCCGAGACGAATGCGCCGATCGCACCGAGCACCTATTACGCCGCCCGCACCCGCCCGCCCTCGGCCCGCAGCCTGCGAGACGAGGAGATCACCAAGGAAATCCGCCGGGTCCACGAGGCCAACTACGGCGTCTACGGAGCCCGCAAGGTCCACGCAGCCCTCCTGCGCGAGGGATTCGAGGTGGCCCGCTGCACGGTCGAGCGCCTCATGCGCGGGGCCGGTCTGCGCGGAGTGATCCGGGCCAAGAGTCCACACACCACCCGCCCCGCACCCGAGACCGACCGGCCCGCCGACCTGGTCGAGCGGCAGTTCACCGCGAGTGCGCCGAACCAGCTATGGGTCGCGGACATCACCTACATCAAAACCTTCTCCGGCTGGGTCTACGCCGCCTTCGTCATCGACGTCTTCTCCCGCATGGTCGTCGGCTGGCAGGTCGCCACCTCCCTATACACCGACCCCGCCCTCGACGCGCTGGAGATGGCGATCTGGCGCCGCCGGCACACCGGCGCCGACCTCACGCCTCACGCACCACTCGGACCGCGGAGTCCAAGGGGAGATTCAAATGGTCGTCGCAACACCTCGTGATTGCAGAGGTGTCGGTTGGTTCGTCGTCAGCAGACAGCGGATCGAGCAGTGCGTCCGAAGCGGAGGTCCCCAGGGCATCCGAAGTACCAGCGGCACGTCGCAGCGGCTTTCTGGGCGGGAGATTGCCAAGGGCTTCTGGCAGAGGAAGCCGCCGCTGTCGTCGGTGTGGCGCCGGCGGTGGCGACACGCTGGTTCCGGCATTGTGGCGGCATGCGACCGTTCGATCCGAGGCCGTCTTCTGGCAGGTACCTGTCGTTTCGTGGGCGGGAGGAGATCGCGCTTCTCAAGGACCAGGGCAAGGGTGTGCGTGAGATCGCCCGGGAGGTCGGCCGTGATCCGGGGACGATCTCCCGTGAGTTGCGACGCAACGCGGCCACCAGGGGCGCGAAGCTCGACTACCGGGCGTCTGTCGCGCAGTGGAAGGCCGACATGGCTGCACGGCGCCCGAAGACGGCGAAGCTGGTCGCCGATCCGCGGTTGCACGCGTATGTCCAGGAACGGCTGTCCGGACAGATCAGCACGCCCGGCGGCAGGGCGGTCGCAGGTCCTGCGACCCGGCGAGTGGACGGGGCGGAACAAGCCGCACCGCAAGGACCGTGCGTGGGTTCAGGCGTGGAGTCCGGAGCAGATAGCGAACCGGATCAAACTTGATTTCCCGGATGATGAGTCCATGCGCATCAGCCATGAGGCGATCTACCAGGCGCTCTACATTCAGGGCCGCGGAGCGCTCAAGAGCGAGCTGATCCTGTGCCTTCGCACGGGCCGTGCACTGCGCGCACCTGGGGCTCGCTCGCGTCGGAAGACCTGGGCACATGTCACACCCGAGACGCTCATCAGCGAACGGCCCGCCGAGGCCGAGGACCGCGCTGTTCCCGGCCACTGGGAGGGCGACCTGATCATCTGGCTGGAGCGTTCCGCGATCGGCACCGTCGTCGAGCGGCCACTCGGTTCACGATGCTGATCCACCTCCGCGCGAGGAAAGCTACCGGCACAAGCACACGGTCAAGAACGGGCCGGCGCTCGCTGGCTACGGGGCGATCTCCATGAAGAACGCCCTTGCCTGCGCGATGTCGTCTCTGCCTGGGCAACTGGCACGGTTGCTGACCTGGGACCGGGGAAAGGAGCTGTCGGCGCACGCGCAGTTCAGAGTCGAGACCGGCATCCCCGTGTTCTTCGCCGATCCCCACAGTCCGTGGCAGCTCGGCTCGAACGAGAACACGTATTGCTGCAGCCTTGGCGGGCCGGGCTACTTCGACGGGAGAGGTTCGGCGGGATCGTTGGGTGACTCGGAGAACACGTGCCGAAAGGCTTCCCGTTGAGATGTCCATGGCGGTCCACAGGGCGAGAGCCCTGGCCGGGAGTGACTTGATAGCGCCTCTGTGTGTCAAGCGGCCTGAGCGAGGTGGTTTCGTTTGATCTCGTTTCATGATCCGGTAGACCACGTTGGACAGGCGTCGCTTGAGGGCCAGGCGGGCCTCCGAAGGGGTCTTCCCTTCACTGATCTTGCGGAGGTAATAGTCCTGCCCCCGCCCGCCGTCGCGAATCTGGCAGACGGCGATGGTGTGCAGGACCGAGTTCAGCGCGCGGTTGCCGCCGGGCGTTGAGCCGGTGGCGGACGTTGTTGCCGCTGGAGGCGTCCAGGGGTGCGCTGCCGGTGTAGCTGGCGAAGTGGTGCTCGGTGGGGAACCGGCTGACGTCCCCGATGTGGCCGAGGACCTTCGCGGCCAGCACAGTGCCCAGGCCCGGCAGGGTGGTCAGCGTCGTGCGGGCCGCGGCGACGGCCTCGCGCATTTCGGCTTCATTGCCCTTGACCTGCCGGTCCAGTCTGCGCAGGTCGGCCAGCAGGTCACGGGCTATGTCCCGGCGGCAGTTGTCGGTGGCCGTGACCGGCCGGATGCCCTTCATCAAGGCGGCGGCCTCGTCGGCCGACAGGCCGGTGGGTGCCCCGCCGGGCAGGAGATCGCGCAGGACGGCGTGGAGACGGTTCAGGACGCGGGTGCGCTCGTGGACCAGATCGTCCCGGCGCTGGGTCAGCAGCCGCAGGATCGTGGCCTGGTCTTTGGGGCCACGGGTCGCAGGTCGTGGCGGAAGAGAGCGACCTGGGCGACGTGGAGGGCGTCCTTCGCGTCGGTCTTGCGGTCTCCGCCGGTGGGCCCAGGCCGAAAGGGTGGAGGGCACGTCGACCACGTCCTCGCCCGCAGAGGCCAGCTGCTGGGCGAGCGAGCGGCCCAGGTCGCCGGCGCCTTCAACCGCGAAACGACGGTCGGGCCACTGCTCACACCAGCGCATCAGCTGGCGGAAGGTGCCCGCGTTGACGACGAACTGGCGCTGGGCCACCTGGTGGCCTGCGGCGTCCACGGCGACGGCGGTGTGGGACGACTTGTGGGGATCGACACCGATCAGGATCACAGGCTGCTGCCCTCGCACTCGATGAGACAGGAAGAGGAGTGCGGTGGGCACCCTGACTTGAAGTCACCGTGTCACCTTCATGCCTCTGTCGAGCCACACCGCGCGGGTGTCGGCCGGCGGCGGCACGCTATCAGTGAGCCAGCCCGAGGGCGGCAAGGAGCACTGCGGGCCCGTGCCGACCGACACCCGGGACGCTACGGCTGCAGACCGAGCGTCTGGGGTCGATTCAACAAGTCAGAAGCCTGCTGAGCCGTCAACTCGCAATAGGTCTGTCCGGGGCTCTCGCGTCTGTCCCGTCATCCGCGACAGCAGACAAGAGGACAACTCGATGGTGACAGTGGGGATCGACCCGCACAAGCACGTCCACGTCGCAGTGGCCGTTGATGCTGACAGCAGGCGGCTGACCAGGCCGTTGACCGTCAAGAACGACGCGAACATGATCGGCGTCCTGCTCAAGTGGATCCGCACGATCGCCGACGGCACCCCTGTCACCTGGGCCATCGAGGACGGCCGCGGCTTCGCCCGCCGCCTGGCCGACGGCCTGCTGCTGACAGGCCACGAGGTGGTCTGGGTCCCCACCCGGCTGATGGTCGCCCACCGCAAGCTTCACGCGGCCACCGGCTCGAAGTCCGACCCCGTCGACGCTGCCGCGGTCGCCCACGCCGCGATCGCCACCCCCGGCCTGGACCGTCACCGCATCGACGACCGCGTGCGCGAGCTCCGCGTGCTGGTCGACTCACGGGCCGACCTCGTCCGACGACGCACCATGGTGATCAACCAGGTCAAGGCATACATGCACCTCTGGCTCGACCACACCCCCGGCGACCTCACCCGCCGACCTGGCATGACCTCGTTGACGGCGCTGGTGGACACCACGGACATGAGTGGGAACGTCCGCCGGGTACTGATCGAGATGATTACGGAGATAGACGGGCTGAACAAGCGCGTCCGCGGACTCGAAACCACGATCCGGGAACTGGTCACCCCGCTGGCACCCGCGCTCCTGGAGATCACTGGGATCAGCCATGTCTCTGCGGCGGTCCTCCTCGCCGAGATCGGTGACATCAGCCGTTTCACCAGCTCAGCGAAGCTCGCCCGCTACACCGGGACCGCACCGATCCCGGTCTACTCTTCCGACGAGGAACGCTACCGACTGCACCGAGGCGGCAACCGGCGGCTCAACAGCGTGCTCTACACGATGTCCATCGTCCAGCAGCGATTCCATGTGGGCGCGCGAGCACTCCTGGCTCGCCACGAGCCGGCCAAGGGAGCCCGCGGAGCCCGGCGCATCCTCAAACGCCATCTGATCGACGTCATCCATCGCGCCATGACTCAAGGAGGCCGCCGTGGCCTCGGCCGGCTCCAGGGGCGACTCGCACGACAACGCCCTGGCCGAGGCGTTCAACAGCCTGTTCAAGGCCGAGCTGATCCGCAACAAGGGACCGTGGACCGGCATCAACGACATCGAGATCGCGGTCGCCGAGTACATCGACTGCTTCAACCAGCGCCGCCTCCACGGCGAGCTCGGCCACATCACCCCCGCCGAACACGAGGCCGCCCGCCTTTCGCCGAGCCCGCTCGCACTCGACGGCGGCCTCTTCAAGAGCGTCCATGACCTCCTTGCCGACGCGCGTGCCAGCCGCGTCGTGGTGGGCGTGGGCCGTAATGGAGTCCAAGCTGACCAGGGACAAGTCCGCCGCACGGGGTACGGGTCGACTCGCCGACCGGCGGAACGGCTCGATCAACTCCCGCCACTCATCAGTGACTTGCCCGCGCGTCACGAACCCCTTCCCACCGGATCCATCTTCCCAAGGGACGCGGATCCACGAGATTGATCACGACATCACACAGGCCCGAGGTACGCCCGCCTAAAGGCACAGGTCCTGCACGGACCATGACTCGCCAGCCAAGAGGAGTACTGATTACTCGCACTGGAACGACTGTCGGTCGTTTCAATGAAGCCTGTATGGGACAACGCCTTCTAATCAGAGGCGGCGAGAGTCAGGGAAGGCTCCATCACTCTGCGTTGGTCGAGAAAACGGAAATTCCTCAGAGTGTGATTGATGGGCGGCGTGACGGCGCGGAGTGGATCCCCCGCAAAGATGCAGTCCGCTTCTAAGTGGGAATAGGGTAGCGACAAATCTATTGGCATGGAAATCATGCCGCACAGAACTGGGTTCGGTCGAAACGGGAGAGTTGAAGTCCCTTTCTTTACGATTCGATTGACTCGATCGCCAGGCCTCCTGGCTTAATTGGAAGATTTGAGGATAAGTTGAACGCTTTGCAGGAAATCAGGCAGCGCAATGAAGAGTATATGAAGAATTTCTCCGAGAATCGTATGGTTCAGCTTTTCAAAGACGGTCGCACGCCGGAGGGGCTAAAGGAGGAAATCATTCAGTACGGGCAGGTATGGTCAGATACGTTCCAACATGTTGTCACGATGCGGGCTGCATGTGAGAACGATCCTGCATTCAGGCCGGCGGCCGAGGAGCATCTAGCGGAAGAAATCGGACACAACCAGCTACTCCAGAAGCTGCACTCGGGACCCCCTAAGTGGGATCCGGTTGTTGCTGCGTCGTCGTCATGGTTCGTGCATCAAATGCAAGTACTGTCCAGCCCAGAGCGATCTGCGCTCGCCCACCTCGTGCTCGAGGGGGCAGGAACCGTAGCGCTTCAGGCCGGCTCCTTGTCCTTTCCTGAGAGTGAGTACTTCGCGCTACATGATGAGGCGGATGAAGGGCACATGGAGATGGGCTACGCGCAGCTTGCGGCAGCCCCTCACGTGCCTGCTGCACAAATTCTCGAAATTCTCGAGAAGGGCTGGAAGATGGTTTTTGAGCTTTGCAACAGGATAGCCCAATGTGCGGAGACGGCATATAGCCTCCGAGCGGATGACTGGCAGGTTGGGGTCGGTATTAAGGTGTAGATCCTTATCGAGAGCTCACTAGATCGCTTCGAGTAATAGCTCTCGAGTTTAGTAAATCTAGTCATACTGTTTCGTTCATGTTTCCCCGCACGTCTTTCCGAAGTGTAAAGGTGACCGGGAAAGGGTGGACTCCAGGTGCTAAAGAGGTAAATTCGCATGGATTCTGGCTCCCGAGGTTTCGATCCGAATAGTTCCTATAGCGACATAGGTTGCTCGAAGCTAGGCGGAATTGCGCGCGCGGTAGGCTTCACTGAGGAAGCGATAGGGCGCATTCTGGGTGACTTTTCGGAGATGCTGGATGGATGGGGAGATCTCCCTGTTGGAGACGAACCTAGGTATCCATCAGATGTTGCCAATGATGGAATGCCAATAGAATTCTCCATAGCCTGGTCTCCAACCGGGATCAAGCTTCGAGCGCTCGTTGAACCATTGGGGAGCGGTGAGCCAACCAAGGCCTCTGTGGCAAGGTCATCGGCGAATCTTGTGAGGCGTCTCGCAAAGCGTCATTCCGCTTTTATAGACAAGTACCTGGAGATAGAGGACCTATTTGTTTCTGAATCGCCGGTGTCTCATTTCTCTGTCTGGCATTCTGTCGAATGGGGGCCCTCCGGCGATGCTATGTTCAAGCTTTACCTCAATCCCGGCGTGCATGGTGAGAGCAGGTCTCCGGAAATCCTAAGGCAGGCCCTTCAGCGCTTGGGCATGGAAGAATCATGGAATCTCTTGGCGGAGAAATTCCATAACTTCTCTGACCCGAGAGACTATCCAATAATTCTTTCTATCGATCTGGTCGATTCGGCCGCCAGTAGGGTCAAGATCTACTTCCGGCATGCAGGAATGACGGCCAGCGAAATCGACCCTCTAGGATCACTGGGCGAGGGATATAAGACAGGTGCTATTCGCGACATCTGTACTTATGTAGTAGGTGATGAAGGTCCCTATTCCAAGGCCCCCATTACGTGTCTCACGTTTCGAGGAGACAGTGCGGCAGTCCGAGGGGTCACGTTCTACTGCCCCCTGGCGCCGAACCTGCCTAACGACGAGATTATTTCAGGCCGGCTGGCAGACTTTGCGGATCCTGGATTGATCGATCCGCAAGTTTATGCGCGAGTGCTGGATGCTGCTTCCCATGTGCCGCTGGATCAGTCTGCCGCCCAGAGTTGGATTAGTGTAAAGAATTTCGATGACCCTACGATGACCCTATATGTAGGGCCAGAGATTTACTCAATGACGACTAAGGCGCAGAATTCTTATCTCTGAATTGCGCTTCGGATGGTGATCTGGGTATCCCTCCTTTGTTGAGAGGATAGCAGTGGCGGGGAATAGTAGAACTTGCAGGCCCTTGGGTTCCCACTGTGGAACTTGAACTCGTGATGTCGGCTGTGTCGCGGGGCCCGTTGGGTGCTGGTCGTTCGGGATCAAGAGTGTTTCTGCAGCCTTTACGCTTGTTCAGTGGAGAGTCTCCAGAGTGAGGATAGCTTTGACGATTGGCGTCGTCCGGACGGGGTTGAGGCGGGCTTTGTGTAGGATCCTCCAGGTCTTGACTGTGCTGGAGGGTGAAATGGCTGGTCATCGGGTGTGGTGACGAGACAGGGCCCCTCGTCGTTGGCGTGGTGATTCCACTCATCAAGCCAATGACCGAAGGGGCCCTGTTGGTTCCGTATCCCGCCATGCGCGACAACCCGCATGAGCTGGTGGAGCATGGTGCCTGGCTGATCTACGAACATCGCCGAGCCCGCCATATCCGATGGCGCAAGCCCGGTTGCTTCAAGCAGGTGTTGCTCACGCTGGTCCATCCGTGTAAGAACGAGACGTTCTCGCAGCTCGGAACCCGTTTCGGAATATCCCAGGCCCCGCATGGCGCTACGCCGGCGAGACATTGGGGGTCCTGGCTGGCTGGGCACCCGGGCCTCCTCCATGAGGCCCTCACCGACCTCGGCGAGGGCGACTTTGTCATCGTTTGACGGCACCCAAGTGACCTGAGTCGGAGATTCGTCGTTGGTTGGGCATGAGTCGTCCGGGTCCGAAGATTCCTCCGTTGTCGGTCAGTGATGCCCAGCGGGCGGTGTTGGAGGGCTGGTTACGTTGCCGCACGACGGCTCAGGCTTTGGCTCAGCGGTCGCGGATCGTGCTGGAGTGCGCCGAGGGCCACTCGATCATGGAGGTGTCCCGCCGGCTGCGGATCGCTCCGGACACGGTCCGCACGTGGCGGCGCCGGTTCATCGAACGGGGCCTGGACGGTTTGTGCGATGACCCGCGGCCGGGTGTCCCGCGGAAGATCTCCGATGCCGACGTCGAGCGGGTCATCGTCAAGACACTGGAGGAGACGCCGAAGAACGCGACCCATTGGCCGACCAGGTCGATGGCCGCGGCCACGGGAATGTCGCAGTCGACCATCTCGCGGATCTGGCGGGCGTTCGCCCTGGCTCCGCACCGGTCGCAGACGTTCAAGCTGTCCACCGATCCACTGTTCATCGACAAGGTCCGCGACGTCGTCGGTCTGTATCTCGATCCGCCTGAGAAGGCCCTGGTGCTCTGCGTGGACGAGAAGTCGCAGATCCAGGCCCTGGACCGGTCCCAGCCGGTCCTGCCGATGGTGCCCGGCGTTCCCGAACGCCGCAGCCACGACTACGTCCGGGCCGGCACGACCACTCTCTTCGCCGCCCTCGAAGTCGCCACCGGCAAGGTTATCGGCTCTCTCCACCGCCGCCACCGGGCAGCGGAGTTCAAGAAGTTCCTGAC
>NZ_JBFAYA010000060.1:0-9325 GCF_040681095.1 Streptomyces sp. NPDC051909
GTGACGACGGAAGCACGCAGAAAGGCCGGGCGTCCTGGGATGAGACAGGAACAACTCTCCTCCCGCCCCACCCATCACCCCACCCGACCCAAAGGTCCCAACCACACCAACAACCTCACCATCACCACAATCCCGCGACCTGAGAATCAGCTGATACGCAGGCAGTCCAGGCGAAAACGACCTCAGAGAGGTCGTTTTCGCCTGCATTCTTCATCTATGGGGTGGTTCGTGAGGTATAGAGGGGTGAGGCTGCTGGGGCTGTTGCTGTTTGCCGGGCGGGTGAGGTCGCGGATGGGGCGGACAGCGAGGTGATCCTTTCTCATCCCCGGATGTCTGGTCTTTATGGTGGCGTGCTTCCACTGCCGCTGCCGTGCGCCTGGGCGCATATGGTTCGCGGCGGTAGGCCGAAAGCATGGCGAAGCGACGTCCGTATCCGAGTGATCTGTCCGATGCGCGCTAGGAGTTGATCGAGCAACAGCTCTTCCTGGCCGCCGACCGGGCGGAGGAGCCGGTAGTTCGCGGCGCGCATCGACGCCGCGAGCGCCGAGCTGTCCATCGACCCTTTGCGGGTCTTCGCCGATCCGGCTGTCGGGGCCCGCTATGCGCTGAGCACGGCGTGAATGCCCAGGTCGTCACCGATCCCACCGGTGAGGTCCTGTGGATCTCACCCGCGCTGCCGGGCCGCACCCACGACCTGACCGCAGCCCGCACCCACCGCATCATCCGGATCTGCGAGCGTCAGGGCATCCCGATCCTCGCCGACCGCGCCTACCAGGGTGCCGGCTCCTGGGTCACCACCGGACTCAAGCGGCCACCGGGCGGAGAACTCACCCTCACCAGCGCACCGTCAACCGGGCCTTGGCCGCGGCGAGGGCACCGGTCGAACGCGGCATGGCACAGCTGAAGTCCTGGCAGATCTTCCGCAGATCCCGCGTCAGCCCCAACCGCATGACCGTCATCACCAAAGCCGTCCTCACCCTGGAGAGGCCACGCTGAAAACGCTCAGTGGCCGCTCTGAAAATGCTCAGTTCCTGCAGCGCCACGTCGTTCGATCCGGTCCGCGCGTCGCCTTGTGAATCCGCCAGCAGAGCGAGCAGCCGAGCCTCGGGTCCGTCCGGCCCGGGCGTCCTGGAGGAAGCGCAGGGAGAACTCGGTGTGGTCGGCATACGCTGCTGTGGGCTTCCGCTTGGCGGCCGGTAGCCCATACGTCCACTCGCGGTCCAGAGCGGGTTGCGGCGTCGTTGCCTGCCGGGGCGGCGACGACGAAACAGGGCAACGGAACGCGCGACAGTCATATCGCCGGACCCCTACCGGCGGCCCGTGCCGCTGGTCTTCAGCGGGTCGACTGACTTCTGGCAACTCCGCCCTTCTTCACCTGCCGTCGGCCAATGTGGCAGCGCTCGTACGGGCCAAGGGCGGGATCGCTTCACAAAGTTCCTGGCCCGTACGGCGTACTTCATGTCATGTCCTGAATTGATACTCGCTGGTCGCACATCTCGTAGCAAGGTGACCGACATCACCTCATCCGAACGCCCCGAGCACCACTCAAACCTGACAACGTCCTTCTACAGATTTGCGTTGGGAACGTCCTCTGCACGGCAGACGTAGGTCAGCTCAATAGTGGCTGTCTCCGGACCGGGGAACTGGCTGCGCCAGCTGTATTCCTTGCTGATCGAATTGGGGAAAGTGCGAAGAATTGTCGCTGCTCCGGTATCCACGGCAGGGTCGCTCGCCTTGTCTTCGTACGCCACCACAGTCGGGTGTGAAGTAGGGCAGTGCCCCCCGAGATTCGCCGTTCCGCCCATCTGAACAACCCCCTTCTTGACCACGCCTACGATCAGACGTCCGGATCCCGCAGGAGCTTCCGAGCAGTGATAGGTGGCTTTGAACGTTATCTGGTCGCCTTCATGGTTTTCCTGTTCATGCGCCCAGGAAACGCTGCCGTCAGAATTTGTAATGATCGGGTGGATCGTGAGCTGGTCTTGCGTCACTGAGGTATCGAATTCAATATCCCATAGGTATGGAGTCGGAGACGGGCAATGGTACGCAACATTCGCCCTGTAAGGGAGCTGATTGAGAGTCGTGTACGTGCTCGTGAAATACCTGTCCGCCCAGGAGCAGGTGAACGTAACGGTTACCGTTCCGTAGGTGTTGCTATTGTTTATGAGGTGGATGCGGAACCCGTTGTTCTTGTTCCCATAACTGTCGCTCACAAAGTACTCGAATGCCGCCGACACATTAGGACTGGACCAGATTTGCGGGACGTTGTCTATTCGCATCCCACTACTGGGGCAGTAGAAGTACCCGGGGCCGAGAGTGTTTGGATATACCGTTCTCGTCTGTTGCTCAGTAGTCGCGGACGACGCATTCGAAGTCGGCGGTTCACTCAGACTTGACGCGGCGGCGGACGGTGCTAGCGTCGCCAGGATTCCCATCATCAGAGAAAGCGCGAGCAGCGCTTTCTTGATTGGAGTGGCGCGAATCACAGATGATCTCCAGGAAGTTTCAGCTATTCACATTGATCAAGGCCGATGGCGCTAGATTTCTCCCCGTGGTGACGACGGGCGGACTTTTGGAAATTCACCGTGCCGCGAGTCCGCCGTGTCGACGCTATTGAGCGGGACTCCGGGGCCTGGTCCGGGACCCTACCGCCTGTCCGACGAAGATTTCCATAAATCGAATTAAGCAATCAATACTCAACCCGACTTATCGACAGTCTGGTGTCAGGGCCTGCGAGGGACGCTTCGCGTTGGCCGGTCGCACGGGATGGTCTTCGGGTGACGAGGTCACGTTGTCGGGGGTGCGATCGTCTGAGGGCAGGAAGAGACCGTCGGACGGCCTGTTGATCATGCCGTGGCGAGCGGGCCGGCGGCGCTGGTGACCTGGTTCCAGAGGGTGAAGCGGATGGTCATCTGGAGGCGTGGAGACCGGAGGCGGGACGTGATGCCGCTGACGACGGACAGGCGCCGCTGGCGCTCCGGAAGGGACCTTCGTCGCAATGTTCACGCTGCCTGGTCGGCTGGTGGGAGTTCTCAGCCCAGGGTCTTTGCGTGATCGTCTTCTGTCCTGGTTCGTCTGGTGAGGCCGAGGGCTGTCGTGGGCGGTATGGCGCAGGGCGGTGGCGATGTTGGTGCGGCCGTCCTGGCGGTGGGCGCAGGTGGCGGGGTTGCGCAGGCTGGGCATGGTCCGGTCAGGGCCTGGTACGGATCTTGGAGTCGTCCTCGCGGAAGGTCCGGCCCCGGACGTGGTGCAGCAGGTTCTCGATGTGCCGGTGGTTCCTGATCCAGGTGGCGAGTCGCTCGCCGGTGGCCTTGCCGGGCTTGAGGCTGGCGATCAGGCGGATGCGCTCGATGGTGAACTTGCCGGTGTCCAGCTCGCGGCGCCAGCGCACGACTTACGACGTGGTGTACGACAGCAAGAGCTGATCAGGCCGTGACGTGAGAAGAGCCGTACGGGTTGGTGTTGTTGTGAGGCAATACCTGGCCCGTACGGCTCTGTCGCATCGTATCTGTACCGACATCTCGCGGAATCAACTCAGAAAGATCATCACTGTGTTGGCGGGACCGTGGATGGCGCGGGAGAACGCCCGGCTGCGTGAACGTCGAGGTCATGAGCGCCTGAGGGCCGAGGGCGGAGGCCCGGACCACATCCTGGTTTTCACCGATCGGGTGATCGCCACCCTGGCGCCCTGCGGTTCCAGCTCCCACACGCGGCTCTGGCCGTCTTCTACGGCGTGGACCGCTCCACGATCACCCGTGCCGTGCATGAGATCCGGCCGCTGCTCGCGGCCCGCGGGTTCGCCGTCCCCGGCCCGCCTGAGCTGCGGCTTCGCACTCTGGCTGATGTCTTCGCATACGCGGCAGCCGAGGTCGTGGAACTGCGGATCGACCGACCGAAGTTCAGGTGCGCCGGCCGAAGGCGAACTTCGCCCAGACGTCGGGCCCTCGTCTCCGGCAAGCGCAAGTGCCCGGCGCCGGATCTCGCGCTCGGGTTCCCATTCCTTCTCGGCCTTGCGTAGTCGGCCGTTCGCCGGCCGCAGCCGGGTCGGTTCCTCATCCCGGCTCCCGGCCGCCGACCCTCCGCTGCGGCTGTCGGCTCTTGCCGGCCTCGTAGGCCTGGCGCACCCAACTGCGCGGTGTCTCGCCGGTCACCCCGACGTCCGTCGCGACCGCGGCATACGTGCGCTTCCCACCCGCGGCCCGGTACAGCGCGACGGCATCGTTCCTGAACTCCGCCGGATACGGAGACCTTCGTCCCACCACCCCTTCCTCGGATCCACAGATCCATTGTCAGAGTGTCCACACCACCAGGGTCGCCTCAGGTCGTCCGCCGCACCGGGAACCGGCTCTCAGTGAACGCGATGTCCGTGATCAGCACCAAGGGGCGGATGCACCTCATGGTCTTCACCGAGTCCCTCGACGCGAAGATCATGTGCCTCTTCCTGAACCGGCTCGTCGGGCATTTCGGGTGTAAGGCCCACCTGGTCGTCGACCGGCACTTTCCCACATAACCGGGTCAGGAACCAAGCCGAACTCGCCGCCGAATCCCGCAGGTTCCACTACACCGCCGACAACACCAGTCCCACATCGTGCGCTGATACTTCGGCAGCCGGCACGTCCGCTATGCGCTCGGCGAGTGACCCAATGATTTTCTAATCAATAGGAGATTGCGCAACGAATACTCATGGCCCTATCTCTATGCGTAAGCTTCCATGCTCAATCAAGGGAAAGGCCAACAACCGCAGTGTGTCCGGCGCACTGAAGTCCGGCCCATCCATGTCTTCTTGGCCGAAGAGTGTGAACAGGTACTTCGGGTCGTACGCGTAGGCCCTCAAGGTGTTCGGTAAGAAGCCGAAGCCCCGGTCTGCCAAGTGATCCAGGAACAGGCAGGCCGACCCCACCGGCCCATCTTCGTCATCGATGAGTTGCACTCGGCGAACGATCCCGTCCTGACGCTCCTGAGGTACCCGTACCCAGCCTCCCCGGCCGCCACTCGAACGGCTCAACAAGGACGGCGAGCTCACCGAAACGCAGTCGGAACAGCCCTCACCCGAAGGAGTCCAGATAAGGACATGCTCGGCCGCTACAGCTTCACCGCCCCGTTCCTGGCCGGCGGGAGCCTGCGACCGCTGCGGGATCCGGACAGAGCAGAGCTCGATGAGGTTGACGGCGGCGAGCAGGAATAACAGCGGACCGGCACCGGGCAGAGACGGCCACTGCCCGAGCCGGCGATCGGAGCGCAGTGTGGGCATCGAAGGAGCGTCCCGGATGATAGATATGCAAGGCGTGGCCGACGACTTGCGAATCGGACATCTTGAAGCGCCACTCAGCCTGCGGCGCCATCCAATCAATATGGAACTCCCGTGCACCAGCCCGGTCATGAGTCACTGATCCCTAATGCTGCTTGTCGAGCGGCACAATTCCTCATTGGCAGCCGAGTCGTCTTGTGGCGCCAGGCGGCCAATCACTGGAAGGCGCGAGCGAAAGAGCCTCTTGAACCGCACCCAGCACCCCTGGGGGGGAGAACCATACGAACAGCTCGCCCTGTCTCGTTGTACAACGCAAAGGGAGCCTTTTCTGGCAGGCAATATAGTGATGCGGAATCTATCCAGACGGAGGAATTTGATGAATAGTCGGACGGGTAAGTCGCTACTGTGTATCGGCGCCGCCACGGCGATGCTCACACTCTCATCAGGGCAGGTGTCGTGGGCAGACTCCCCGACTCAGCTGAAGGTGCGTGAGTGGGGCCCCTTTTACGGTGGGCCTGGTGCCGCATTTGCGGACGGGACACCTTCGGTTTTTCAAACCACCTTCTCGTGTAGCGGACGCTCCGGATCTGATGGCACCAAACTTCCTAACATCGACGTACTCAAGATCTTGCGCGGGCAAAGGGACACTCTAAACTCCGACAGCCTTAGGCATGAAGTCATCTTTGGCGTCAATTCCGATCAGAGCACAAAGGTGACCGTCAGGGTGACGAATACCTCACGAATAGCCCCACCAATGTCAGCATTCTACTTCTCCTGCACTGATCAGGTCAGGACGGATGTAGATAATAGAGTCGAAATTAGGCAGAGCTGGAACCTGCCTCCGGGGCTTACGGTTCCCGCCGTGCGCGACTGTCCCGCCGGATATGGGAATTACGTGAGTCAGGCGCAGAGCTGGGTGACGGGTTCACTTCTCAGATGGCTTCCCGGAACATCTGTGGACCATGTGAATGGAAGGGATAGAGTGACCGATAATTTCCGGAACGACGGAAATGACCCTGGTCAGGTAGATTCAACCATTACGTGTCGAAAAGATCTGAATCCTAGTTGATGAAAGCGCGTGCGCTCTCTTCACTTTATGGCGTCGGGTGGACTCCGGTTTCTACGGCTCCGCGGGGGATTGCCGAGGCAGGTCGTTGTTGCTGGTCAGCTGGGGGTCGGCAGAACTTGCAGTTGTTCGAGCGCGCGGTGATCAGCTTGGTTTGTCGTCGTGATCTTGTCGGGTGCCTGGTCACAGGGGTGTGACGACTTGAGGGGCCGCGACGAACGCAACAAAGCTCCGGTTGAAGACGGATGACCTCACCAGGTCACCGTTCTCAACCGGAGCTTCGATGTGCCGTCAGTCTGCCACCGTCTGCTTGATCAAGCCGTCGCGTCAGCCTCGTGAGCTGTCATCGCTCATGGAACGTCTGGCCGTGCTGCCCGATCCGCGCCGCCGCGGGGTGCGTCACCCGCTCGTGGCGGTGCTGCTGATCGCGGCGTGCGAGTTCTCTCTTTCGGCGCCGGCTTGCAGTGCCGCTTTCGGCCCTCACGCATCGCGGGACGGTCCCAGTCGGCAGGCTTGTCCTGCGCGGGCGGCGGCGGATGCAGCAGGGCCTGGACGGTCGCCAGGTTCTCGACGACGCCACCGCCTCGTTACGGTCCATTCCTCGAAGGCATGGCCTGGGGGTGTCACCGGGCCTGTGGGGTGCCGTCGGAGACGCTGATGGGAGACCCGGCCACCGCCCGGTCCGGTGCAATGCCGGGCAGTTCGCGGGCGGCAGGTCTGCATAACGTGGATGCGCGAGCACGGTGCCACCGCCGAGGCCGGCAGGAGCAACCACCGGGAGGGGCGCGGTGTTAGACATCGATGGCGTGGGCGTCTTCCTCGCGATGGACGTCGGCAAGACCGCTCGCCACGGTCACGGGCTCACGCCGGCCGGGAAGAAGGTCTTCGACAAGCCGATGCCCAACAGCGAACCGAAGCTGCGGGCCGTGTTCGACAGGCTCAAGGCCAAGTTCGGCACGGTCCTGGTGATCGTGGACCAGCCCGCCTCGATCGGTGCTCTGCAGCTGACCGTGGCCCGCGACGCGGGCTGCGAGGTCGCCTACCTGCCCGGACTCGCGATGCGGCGGATCGCCGATCTGTATCGGCCCCCGGTGTCCTAGCTCAGACACCAGCCGCAAAGTCGGTCGCGGGTAGCCGGACAGGCCCCGTTTCCCTGTCCTGGGCGCCGTCGTTGGGCTGATCGAGTGATCGAGGCCAAAGGGGTGGGCGTGCGGCAAGAGTGGTCGCCAGAGGAGCTGTTGGCGAACTGGACGCTGGTAGACGGCGACTGGGACCTGGTGGCGAACAAGAGCGGGGCGACCGGCTCGACTTCAGCCTGTTGCTGAAGTTCTTCGAGCTGGAAGGCCGGTTCCCCGATGTGCTGGAAGAGGTCCCGCCGGCCGCGTTGGAGTGCGTCGCCACTCTGGCGAACGTCCCGGCCACCGACTTCGCGAAGTACACGCTGGTCGGCCGGACTGTCGAGTACCACCGCAAGCAGATCCGCGAGGCCCTGGGGTTCCGGCCGTCGACGGTCGCGGACGAGAAGGCACTGGCTGAGTGGCTGGCCGTGGAGGTCTGTCCGGTCGACCTGGTGGAGGACCGGCGGCGCGAGGCCCTGCTGGTCGAGTGCCGGTCCCGGAAGATCGAGCTGCCCGGCCGGACCCGGGTCGAAAAGGTACTCGTCGCGGCGCGGGCCAAATGGGAGAAGACGTTCTGCGCCCGCACGATCGGCCGCCTGGGCGAGGCGGGCACGGCCCGGCTGCTGTCCTTGGTGGACGAGGACAACGAGGCGGGGACCGCCCTGCTGGCCGCGCTCAAGCGCGACCCCGGCGCCGTGGGGCTGGATTCCCTGCTCACGGAGATCACCAAGCTCAACGACGTGCGCAAGCTCGGCCTGCCCGACGGGCTGTTCGCGGACTGCTCGGAGAAGCTGGTGGCCGCCTGGCGGGCACGGGCGATCAAGATGTACCCCTCGGACTTCCGCGACACGGCGGAGGACGTGCGGATCACCCTGCTCGCGGCGCTGTGCTCGTCCCGCCAGGCGGAGATCACCGACGCACTGGTCGACCTGCTGGTCGCCCTGGTCCACAAGATCAACGCCCGCGCCGAGCGGCGGGTGGAGAAGCAGCTCACCGCCGAGCTGAAGAAGGTCCGCGGCAAGGAGGGCATCCTCTTCAAGCTGGCGACGGCCGCCGTCGATAAGCCCGACGAGGTTGTACGCCGGGCCCTGTTCCCGGTGGTGGGTGAGAAGACGCTGCGCGACCTGGTGGCCGAGGCGAAGGCGAGCGAGAAGGTCTTCAAGGCCAAGGTCCGCACCACGCTGCGCTCCTCGTACAGCTCGTACTACCGGCAGATGCTGCCGCCGCTGCTGAACACGCTGGGCTTCAAGTGCAACAACACCGCCTACCGGCCGGTGATGAACGCGATGAAGCTTCTGAAGAAGTACGCCGACGTCGACGGCAAGACCCGCTTCTACGACGCCGACGACGCAGTGCCCATGGACGGCGTGGTGCGCAAGGACTGGCGCGAGGCGGTTGTCGACGACAAGGGCAAGATCGAGCGCATCCCGTACGAGCTGTGCGTCCTGGTCGCGCTGCGGGACGCGATCCGCCGCCGGGAGATCTACGTCGAGGGCGCCGCCCGCTGGCGCAACCCGGAGGACGACCTGCCCGGCGACTTCGAAGCCACCCGCGCCGTGCACTACGCCGCGATCCGCCAGCCGCTGAACCCGAGGGCGTTCATCGCGGATCTGACGAAGCGCATGACCGCGGGCCTGGACCGGTTGAGTGCCGCCTTGGCGGACGGCAGCGCGGGCGGGGCGAAGATCACCACCCGCAAGGGCGAGCGAGCCGTGGATCACCGTGTCGAAGCTGGAGCCGCTGGCCGAGCCCACCGGCCTGACGGCCCTCAAGGACGAGGTCGCACGCCGCTGGGGCGTGCCGTCGGCGACATCGACCGCCCAGACCACGTCTTCGCCAAGGGCCAGCACGTCCGCGAGCAGGGCCAGCAGTTCCGGCTCGTCGTTCAGCACA
>NZ_JBFAYA010000061.1:0-9081 GCF_040681095.1 Streptomyces sp. NPDC051909
ACTCGTCGCCAGCACCGTCACACCCGGGCAACGCGCCAGCACGAGTTCGGCCAGCTCGGCCGCGGCACCCACCAGATGCTCACAGTTGTCGAGGACCAGGAGGAGACGGCGGCGGGCGCAGTGATCGACGACGATGGCGAGGGGGTCGTGGCCGGCGGTGTCGGGGAGGGTGGGGCCGCTCCAGACCTGGGTCTCGCGGGCTTCGAGAGCGGTGAGGACGGCCGTGGGGACGTCGGACGCCTCGCGGACGGCGGCAAGTTCGGCAAGACGGACCTGGATGTCCGGGGCGGTGTCGGCGGCCGCCAGGGCGAGACGGGTCTTCCCGACACCGCCGGGACCGGTCAGGGTGACGAGCCGGGATCGGGTCAACTCCCGTGTCAGATCGTTCAGTTCCTCGTCCCGTCCGAGGAAGGAGGTCAGCGGGGCGGGCAGCGCCCGCCGCACCTCCGAAGAAGCAGGAGCGGTCCCGGCCCCGGCCCCGGTCAGCAACTCCCGGTACAGCGCGGCGAGTTCCGGTCCCGGCTCGGTGCCGAGGCGGTCGGCGAGGTCGCTCCGCACCGTCTCGTACGCCGCGAGGGCCTCCGCCGGGCGGCCCGCGGCGCGCAGGGCGCGGATCCGCAGCGCCTGCAGGGGTTCGTCGAGGGGGTGTTCGGCGGTGAGGGCGGCGAGCGGGGCGAGGGTGTCCTGGGCGCGGCCGAGGGCGACGTCCGCGGCGAGCCGGTCGCGCCGGGCGCGGTCGCGGCGCGCCTCGGCCCGTACGGCGAGCGGATCGGCCTGGTGTCCGGGCAGATCGGCGAGGGCGGGACCGTGCCAGAGCCCGAGGGCGAGGTCGAGCAGGTGCGCGGCGCGTTCGGGGCAGGCGGCGGCCAGCTCCCGTACCGCCTCGTCGGCGAGCCGTTCGAACCGGAAGAGGTCGATGTCGTCGGCATCGGCCACGAGCCGGTAGCCGCCGGGGGCGGAGGCCACGGCGTCCCGGCCGAGCGCCCGGCGCAGCCGCCCGACCAGGGCGTGGAGGGCGGCGATCCGGTCCTCGTCGGTGTCGTCGGCCCACACCTGGGCGACGAGGGCGTCGGGGGCGACGGTGCGGCCGCCGGCCGCGGCCAGCGCGGTGAACAGGGCGCGCAGCCGGGCGCCGCTGAGGGCGGCGTCGTCGCCGTCGGCCCGAGCAGCCCGGGCGGGGCCGAGGACGCGATAGGTGACGCGGTGGGTCGGGGCGGGGTCCGGGGGCGGCTGCACCGGCCCATTCTGCCGAATCCACCCGCTTGGCGTCGTCCGCGCCATGGCGTGGGCGGGGTGCCGGTTCGACAATGGGTGGGATGACCGATGAGGAGCGGAGCAGGCGCGGCGGCGATATCGGGCCGACCGAGCGCCTCGCCATGAACCGCACCGGCAGCTTCGACTGGGATCTCGACACCGGCACCATCGATGTCGACGACGCGGGGCTGCTGGTCTTCGGCGTGGACCCGGACGCGTTCGACGGGCGGCCGGGGACGCTCGTGGGCGATCTGGACCCCGCGGAGCGGACGCGCCTCGAGCGGGTGATCCGGGACGCGATCACCGGCGGCCGGTCCTCGTACACGGCGCACGTCCGCCTGGAGCGGCCGGACGGTACACCCCAATGGACGCATGTGCAGGCGCGGATCCTGCGCCGGGATTCCGGGATGGCGCACCGGATCGTGGGGATCGTGCGGGACGCGACGGCCGAGGTGACGCACTCGGCCTTCGTGCTCGACCTGGAGAAGCGCCGCGAGGCGCAGACGACGATCGTGGAGCGCACGACGCACGCGCTGTCGCGGGCGGTGACCGTGGACGACGTGACGGCCGCGCTGACGGGTCCCGGCGGGCTCGCGCGGCTCGGCGCGGAGGGCTTGGCGCTGGGTCTGGTGGAGCACGGCTCGCTCAATCTCATCGCGCTGACCGGGGAATCCCTGGAGGCCTTCGAGGACTTCCGCAGCCGTCGGCTCGACCGGGGGCTGCCGCTCGCGGAGACGGTGCTGAGCGGCCGGCCCCGGTTCGTGCCCGAGTTCCTCCGCCTCGCCGAGGACTTCCCGGAGCTGGCGCCGTACGTGAACCGGATGCCGTTCCGGTCGGCCTGCTATCTGCCGCTGGTGGCGCAGGCCCGCTCGCTCGGCGGGATGGCACTGTTCTACCGGCGCCGCAGCACCTTCAACGCCGACGAGCGCAACCTGCTGCTCGGGCTCGCGGCGATCGTGGCGCAGTCGCTGCAGCGGGCGATCCTCTTCGACGAGGAGCGGGAGCTGGCGACGGGGCTGCAGGCCACGATGCTGCCGCGGCGGATCCCGGAGATCACCGGCGGCGAGATCGCGGTGCGCTATCACGCGGCGTGGAGCGGCCGGCAGGTCGGCGGCGACTGGTACGACGTGATCCCGCTGCCGCGCGGCCGGGTCGGCGTGGTCGTGGGCGACGTACAGGGCCACGACACGCACGCCGCCGCGATCATGGGGCAGCTGCGGATCGCGCTGCGGGCGTACGCGGGCGAGGGCCACGCCCCGTCCACGGTGCTCGCCCGGGCCTCCCGCTTCCTCGCGGAGCTGGACACCAACCGCTTCGCGACCTGCACCTACGCACAGGTGGACCTGGCGGGCGGCACGGTGCGCGGGGTGCGGGCCGGGCACCTGGGGCCGCTGATCCGGCACACCGACGGACGGGTGGGCCGGCCGAAGCTGCGAGGAGGGCTGCCGCTGGGCCTGGCGACGGTCTTCGGCGACGAGGAGTTCCCGGAGACCCGGCTCGACCTGGTGCCGGGCGAGACGCTGGTGCTGTGCACCGACGGTCTGGTCGAGCAGCCGGGTACGGACATCGAGACGGGTTTCGCGGCGCTCGCGGAGGCGGTGGGCAGCGGGCCGCCGCAGGCCGAGGCGCTGGCCGACCATCTGTCGGAGCGGCTGTGGGAGCGCTGGGGATCGGGCGACGACGTGGCGCTGCTCGTGCTGCGGCGCAGTCCGGACCCGGGCACCCCGAAGGCGCCGCGCATCCACCAGTACATCCACCAGGCCGACCCGCAGGGCCTGTCGGACGCGCGGGCCGCGGTGGGGCAGGCGCTCGTGGACTGGGGCATGCCGGAACTCGCGGACGACGCCGAGCTGTTGACGGGTGAGCTCCTGGTGAACGTGCTGCTGCACACGGAGGGGGGCGCGGTGCTCACCCTGGAGGTGCTGCCCGAACCTGTGCGCCGGGTACGCCTGTCGGTGCAGGACCGGTCCAGCGCCTGGCCGCGCCGCCGTACGCCCGGCGAGGCCGCGACCTCGGGGCGCGGGCTGCTCCTGATGGACGCGATCGCCTCGCGCTGGGGAGTCGAGCCGCGCGGCGAGGGCAAGGCGGTGTGGTGCGAGATCGGGCCGGGCGCGGCGAACGGCAACGGGAACGGCAGCGGTGACGGCAGCGGTGGCGGTGGCGGTGGCCATACGGCGTCGAACGGTGCCACGGGCGGCCGGTAGCGGACCCGGGCGAGCGGAGGGCGGTGCGGGCGATGGACCCGGTAGCGGCGCTGGAACGGATCGCGTTCCTCCTGGAACGCTCGCAGGCACCGACCTATCGCGTACGGGCCTTCCGTACCGCGTCCGCCGCCGTCACCGCCCTCGGGCCCGAGGCGACCGCGTCGCGCGCCGCTGCCGGCACCCTGGAGTCGGTCAAGGGCATCGGCCCGAAGACGGCGGCCGTGGTGCGTGAGGCGCTGGCCGGGCGGGTGCCCGAGTACCTGGAGCGCCTGGAGCGGGAGATCCCGGTCCCCGAGGTGCAGGGCGGCGAGACGCTGCGGGCGGCGCTGCGCGGCGACTGCCATGTCCACTCGGACTGGTCGGACGGCGGCAGCACCATCGAGGACATGGGCCGCACGGCGGCCCGCATCGGGCACGCGTGGACGGTTCTGACGGACCACTCCCCCAGCCTGAAGGTCGCGCGCGGCCTCTCCCCGGACCGGCTGCGGGAGCAACTGGACGTGGTGGCCCGCCTGAACGAGGAGTGGGCACCGTTCCGTCTGCTCACCGGCATCGAGTGCGACATCCTGGAGGACGGCTCCCCCGACCAGGAACCTGAACTCCTCGACCGGCTCGATCTGGTGGTCGGCTCGGTCCACTCCAAGCTCCGCATGGACTCCCGCGCCATGACCCGCCGCATGGAACGCGCCGTCCGCAACCCCTTGATGGACGTCCTCGGCCACTGCACCGGCCGCCTGGTGAGCGGCGGCCGGCTGCGCCCCGAGTCGGAGTTCGACGCGGACCGCGTCTTCGCGGCCTGCGCGGAGTCCGGCACGGCCGTCGAGATCAACAGCCGCCCCGAACGCCTCGACCCGCCCCGCCGGTTGCTCCGCCGCGCGGTCGCCGCCGGCGTCCACTTCGCGATCGACACGGACGCCCACGCCCCGGGCCAGCTGGAGTGGCAGATCTTCGGCTGCGCGCGGGCGGAGGAGTGCGGGGTGCCGGCGGAGCGGGTGATCAACACATGGGGGGCGGAGGAGCTGTTGGCGTGGACGCGCGGGTGAGCCGGGGAAGACGGGTGGTTCGTCAGTCCGTGTCCGTGGCCGCCAGGACCACGAGCCGACGCCCGTCCGGGGACAGGGCGGCCACCCCGATGTCCCAGGCGACCATGTGGAACCAGTCGGTGCGCGCCTCGAACTCGAACCAGTCGCACTCGCTCGCCCGCGCCTCGATCTCGTCCACGGTGGCGTGCCACGGATCCGGGCAGCCGGCGAGGGCCGCCAGGGAGCACCAGGCGTGGAGGCGGCCGTAGGCTCCGGCGCCGCCGGAGCTGTACGCGCCGCCCGCGGACGCGGCGCGGAAGAGGGTCTGCCAGACGTCGGCCGGGTGGGCGAGGCCGACGGACAGCGGGGTCTTCGGGCCGATCCCGTCCAGGCAGGCGAGGCCCAGGGCCGGCAGGGCGGCGGGGACGTCGAAGGGGGACAGTTCCTCGTCGAGGTCGAAGATCCTGGCCTCGACGACCCCGTTGGAGCCCTCGGTCCAGTTCGTGACGGCGGTGTCCAGGGCGGTTTCGGTGACCGGGTGTTCGGCCGTCACGTCACGGGCGGACGGTACCGGGGTGTCGGGAACGGGCATCGCGACGACGCCGGAGCGCCCGTACCCCGTGCGGTGGCGGGTGTCATGCCCGCGGTGATCGAGCAGCCGGAGGCCTGGCTCCAGCGAGGATCGGGACAACGGGAGCCCGCCCAGCGGGTGGTGGCGCCAGTGCGGGGAGGTCGCCCACTGCGCGATCCCGGGGATCCGGTCCACGGCGACGTCGCGCAGCACGAGTTCGTGGACGAGGCAGGCGCGCAGCTCTTCCGAGGCGGGTCCGCGGAAGGCGACGACGAGGTCCTCGGGGCGCTGCCCCGTGGCAAGGAGGGAGGCCATGGAGCGAGCGCTCTTCCGGGTCGCGCCTCCGGCGAGCCTGACCAGGCGGAGAGCCTGGGCGGCGTGGTCGGCGCCGGGCGTGACCGCGAGGCGCTGCAGCACATGGTCCAGGATGTGGCCGCACTGCCAGTGGTCCGCGGCGTGACCGACTTCCGTCGTGCCCCCGTCCGCACGGGCGAGTGCGATGCCGAGGTCGGCCGCCAGGACCGCGTCACCGCGCGCGATCCACCGCTCGACCTCGCGCGTGACCTCGCTGACGTCCTGCATGCCCGGCAGTACCGCCACGATCTCCCGTATCCGGTCGTTCCGGTCTTGCCGGTCGTTCCGGTCGTTCCGGCCGCTCGCCTCGGTCATGCCCGCAGCCTACGGGCCGCTCCGGCCTCCCGGCCTCCCGGTTTCAGGCGCGCTGCCACACCGTCGTGACGTTGCAGAACTCGCGGATTCCGTGGCCGGAGAGCTCCCGACCGTAGCCCGAGCGCTTGACGCCGCCGAAGGGGAGGGCGGGGTGGGAGGCGGTCATGCCGTTGACGAAGACACCGCCCGCCTCCAGGTCCCGTACGAAGAAGGCGATGTCCTCGTCCCGGCGGGTCCAGACGTTCGAACTCAGGCCGAAGCGGGAGTCGTTGGCGACGGTGACGGCCTCTTCGATGTCGGCGACCGGGTAGAGGGTGGCGACCGGGCCGAAGGTCTCCTCGCGGTGGACGCGCATCTCGGGTGTGATGGCGGTCAGCACGGTGGGGCGGTAGAACCAGCCACGGGGCAGCTCGGGGGGCCGGCCGCCGCCGCACAGGACGGTGGCACCCTTGGCCACGGCGTCGTCGACGAGCGCTTCGAGGTCGGCGCGGCCCTGTTCGGTGGCGAGCGGGCCGACGTCGGTGTCGTCGTCGAGGGGGTCGCCGACGGTGAGGGAGTTCATGGCGGCGGTGAATCGCTCGGCGAAGTCGTCGTAGACGTCCTGGTGGACGATGAAGCGCTTGGCGGCGATGCAGGACTGCCCGTTGTTCTGTACGCGCGCGGTGACCGCGGTCTTCACGGCGCGGGGCAGGTCGGCGGAGGGCATGACGATGTACGGGTCGCTGCCGCCGAGCTCCAGGACGGTCTTCTTGACCTCGTCGCCGGCGATGGCGGCGACGGAGCGCCCGGCGGGCTCGCTGCCGGTGAGGGTCGCGGCGGCGATCCGGGGGTCGCGCAGGACGCCCTCGACGGCGCCGGAGCCGATCAGGAGGGTCTGGAAGCAGCCGTCGGGGAATCCGGCGCGGCGGAAGAGGTTGCCGAGGTAGAGGGCGGTCTGCGGCACGTTGGAGGCGTGCTTGAGCAGGCCGGTGTTGCCGGCCATGAGCGCGGGCGCGGCGAACCGGATGACCTGCCAGAGCGGGAAGTTCCACGGCATGACGGCGAGCACCGTGCCGAGCGGCCGGTAGTGCACCCGGGCACGGTCGGCGCCGGAGTCCTGGACGTCGTGCTCGTCGGGGTGTTCGTCGGCGAGCAGCGCCGCGGCGTGCTCGGCGTACCAGCGCATGGTCCTGGCGCACTTGGCGGCCTCGGCGCGGGCGGCGACGATCGGTTTGCCCATCTCGGTGGTCATGGTGCGGGCGATGTCCTCGGCGTCCTCGTCGAGGAGGGACGCGGCGGCCCGCATCAGCCGGGCGCGCTCGGCGAAGGGGGTGGTGCGGTACTGGCGGTACGCCTCGTGGGCGGCGTCGATGCGGCGCTCGACCTCGGCGGGCCCGTGGGCCTCGTACGTGCGCAGTGTCTGGCCCGTCGCCGGGTTCACGGTGGCGATGCCCATGTCGTCTCCTCCTGAGCTGGAGCCCCCGCGCGCAACCTTCCCCACCCGTCACGCTTGCGCGACCGGGCGCGGGCCGCAAATCGGGGCGGGGCGGCGGGGTGACCGCCGGCCGGGTCCCGGGGGCGGCAGAGGGCCGCCGTACTCGCCCCCCCGCCGCTGGTCGGAGCACGGTCGGCGGCCGGTCAGCGGCCCGCGACCCAGCGCAGCGCGCCGTCGAGGTGGGCGCGGAAGACGGGGTCTGCGTACGCCTCGGTGGCGTGGCCGAGCGCGGTGAAGAGGATCCGGCCGTGTCCGGGCGTCGCCTCGCGGCACCACACCAGGGGGTGGTCGGCGCCGAGGGTGCCGCCCTCGTAGCTGGTCTCGTCGGCGCCGGCGAGGACGTGGACGCCGGCGGCGCGCGGGTGGCTGCTGTACTCGTACCACTCGTCGGTGCGGTCCCAGCGCGCGGGCAGCGGGGCGGTCGCCGGGTGGGCGGCGTCCTCGACGAGGACGGTGCCGGGCTGGAGCGGTGGGTGGTCGGTGAAGCGGGTGCCGAGAAGTTCGCCGTAGAAGGGCCAGTCGGGTTCGGCGTTGGCGGCGGCGTGGACGACGAGGAGGCCGCCCCCGCCCCGCACGTACGCCTCGAAGGCGGCCCGGCCCGCGTCGGTGAGCACGGTGCCGGTGGTGGAGAGCAGCACGACGGCGGCGCAGCGGGCGAGGCGGCCGGGGGCGAAGGCGGCGGGGTCCTCGGTGGTCTCGGGGGCGAGGCCGGCGGCGGTCGCGAGTTCGGCGAGCGCGGCGGCGCCGGCGGGGATGGAGTCGTGGCGGTAGCCGGCGGTGCGGGTGTAGACGAGGACGTCGGTGGCGGCGGTGCTGCGGGGCACGTGGGCCCTCCCCCTGGTGCGTGGTTGTCGCGTGACGTGCGGCGGGGCCGGCCCGGTCCGCTCCGGAAAGCGCTTGCCGCAGGGTCGGACCGTAGCCAGCGAAAAGCGCGCGACGCAAGGCCGGCGGGAACGGCAGACTGCGGCGATGGACCTCCTGCCCCGGCCGCGCCGCGCCCTCGCCCATGTCTCCGCCCTGGCCACCGGCGCCGCCGTCGCGCCCGCGCCGCGCGTGACGCTGAACTTCCACCCCACCTTCCTCGGCCGGCTGGCCGAGGACGGCGTGTACCGCTCGCAGTTCGTCACCGGCACCAGCAACGGCGGGCTGACCGCGCGCCCCGGCGGGGACCGGTGGCGCTGGGAGAGCCGGATCTTCGGCGGCGCGTACGACGACGCCCCGGCGCACGAGCGCCCGGTGTACGGCGCGCTCGACCACCGGGGACGCCCGTACGGCGCCGCGCCGCGCTTCGGCTCGGCGCATCTGAGGCTGACCGCCGACACGCTCGCCCGTACCACGTTCTGCTACCCGGACAGCGTCCTCGAACCGACGGACTTCGGCGTCGCCGAGCGCACGGCAGGGCTCATCGCGCTGGCCCTCGCGGACGGCCGGGACGCGCTCGACGACTACGTCGAGGCTCAGGTGCACGGCCCGGTCGAGCTCGGCCGTGACGTGGCGGCGCTCGTCCTCGACCCGTCCTTCCGGGGCACGGAGGTGGAGGCCGCCGCCCGCGCGCTGCCGTGCCCGGTGGAATGGCACGGCGGCTTCCGGCTGACGGTCGAGGAACTGCGCCGGCACCCCGACTACCGCGGCCCCGAGTTCGTCGAACTGGGCGCCGCGATCGCCGAGGAGGGCCGGCTGGACCCCCGCATCGTCCAGTCGGCCGCCGAGTCGGGCCGCCACGACCGGCAGGCGGTGAAGCGGGTCTGGCACCTGCTCGCCCGCTTCGGGGCGCCGGAGACCGCAGACGCGGCCTAGGCCGTGTCTGACAAATAGCGTCGTCCGCCCGCAGGGCGGGGCGCGCGGCGTCCGGTGCGTGCAGGCGCAAGGCGGAGGATCATCCTCGTA
>NZ_JBFAYA010000062.1:0-7056 GCF_040681095.1 Streptomyces sp. NPDC051909
CACCCCCCCAACCCGCCGGGGCGGGCGGCGGGCCCACGCAACCCCCACCACCACCGCAACCGCCGGCGGCCGGGGGGGGGCCCCCCCCCCCGGCCGGGTGGCGGGCCCCTCCCCGTACCGTCGGGTCCGGAAGAACCGTCAGAAGAACACCGACCGCCGCTGTACGAGCAGCTTGTACAGCGTGTGCTGGATCTGCTCGCGGACCTGGTCGGTCAGGTTGAACATCAGCATCGGGTCCTCCGCCGCCTCCAGCGGATAGCCGTCCGTCGGGATCGGCTCGCCGAACTGGATCGTCCACTTCGTCGGCAGCGGCAGCGCGCCCAGCGGACCCAGCCACGGGAAGGTCGGGGTCAGCGGGAAGTACGGCAGGCCGAGCACCCGTGCGAGCGTCTTGGCGTTGCCGAGCATCGGGTAGATCTCCTCCGCGCCCACGATCGAGCACGGCACGATCGGCACCCCGGCCCGCAGCGCCGTCGACACGAAGCCGCCGCGGCCGAAGCGCTGGAGCTTGTAGCGCTCGGCGAAGGGCTTGCCGATGCCCTTGAAGCCCTCCGGCATCACACCGACGATCTCCCCGGACTTCAGCAGCCGTTCGGCGTCCTCCGCGCAGGCCAGCGTGTGCCCGGCCTTGCGGGCCAGCTCGTTGACCACCGGCAGCATGAACACCAGGTCGGCGGCGAGCAGCCGCAGATGGCGGCCGGCCGGGTGGTGGTCGTGCACGGCCACCTGCATCATCAGGCCGTCCAGCGGGACCGTCCCGGAGTGGTTGGCCACCACCAGGGCGCCGCCGTCCTTCGGGATGTTCTCGACGCCCTTCACCTCGACCCGGAAGTACTTCTCGTACAGCGGGCGGAGCAGCGACATCAGGACCTGGTCGGTGAGCTCCTCGTCGTAGCCGAACTCGTCGACCTCGTAGTCGCCGGTGACCCGCCGCCGCAGGAACGCGAGGCCGCCCGCGAGCCGCCGCTCCCAGCCGGAGGCGCCGGCCTCCCGGGGTGCCGGGGCCGCCACGGGTGCCGGGGGCGTCGGCAGCGCCCGTACGGCGGCCGCGCCGTCGCTCCTGCCGCCGGGCGGCCGGCGGCGGGCCCGCGACCGGTCGTCGTCGAAGGGGATGACCTTGGCGTCCGCCATCGCGATCTGGGCTCCTATTCCGCGGTCGGGGAGGTCGGTTCGGGTACGAGACGGTCGGCGAGCCGGTCCACGGCGCCCGCGAGGAGCGCCGGCGGCAGCAGGCCCGGGCCCCGGCTCCGCGCGAAGTCCGCGAAGGCCTCGGCGGTGCTGAAGCGGGGCGTGAAGCCGAGGGTGTCGCGCATCTGCACGGTGGACACCACCCGGCCGTGGGTGAGCAGCCGGATCTGCTCGGGCGCGAAGTCGGTCAGGCCGACCGTGCGCAGCGCCTGCCCGACCCAGGTGACGGCGGGCAGCAGCACCGGCACCGTCGGCCGGCCGAGGCGCCGGGCGCACTGGGACAGCAGCAGCACCCCGTCGCCGGCGATGTTGAAGGTGCCGCTGTTGAGGGTGGCGCGGCGCGGTTCGCGGGAGGCCAGTTCAAGGACGTCCATGACGTCGTCCTCGTGGACGAACTGCAGCCGCGGGTCGTAGCCGAGGACGGTGGGCAGGACCGGCAGGTCCAGATACTCGGCGAGCGGGGAGTCCACCCGCGGTCCGAGGATGTTCGCGAAGCGCAGCACGCACACCGCCACGTCCGGGCGGCGCCGGGCGAAGCCCCGTACGTATCCCTCGACCTCGACCGCGTCCTTCGCGAAGCCGCCGCTCGGCAGCGACTTGGCCGGGGTCGTCTCGGTGAAGACCGCCGGGTCGCGGGGCGCCGCCCCGTACACGCTCGTGCTGGACTTCACGACCAGGCGGCGCACCCGCGGCGACTTCTGGCAGGCGCCGAGCAGCTGCATGGTGCCGATGACGTTGGTCTCCTTGACCGACGTACGGCCGCCGGAGCCGAGCGCGGTGCCGGTGACGTCCATGTGCACGACCGTGTCCACGTCGTACTGCGCGAGGACCTTGGCGACCGTCGGCTGCCGGATGTCGGCCCGGACGAACTCCGCGGCGCCCAGCGGGTGCGGGGACTCGACCGCGTCCACGGCGACCACCCGGTCGACCTCCGGGTCGCGCTGCACGCGCCGGACGAAACGCGCGCCGAGGTGCCGGGCCGCACCGGTGACGAGCACGACCTTGCCCAAGAGGAGCGCCTTCCGTCGGTCTTCCATCGGTGTTCCGCTGACCGACACCGTAGCGCCTTCACATTTCGGCGCAATAAAAGCGTGGCCCCCCACCGGAAAACGGTGAGAGGCCACGCCGTACGCACAACGCCGTCGAAGCGGCGCGCGCGCTTACTTCTTGTTGCGACGCTGCACGCGCGTGCGCTTGAGCAGCTTGCGGTGCTTCTTCTTCGCCATCCGCTTGCGCCGCTTCTTGATAACAGAGCCCACGACTACCCTCGCTCACTACTCGGAACATCCCCGCGCCAGCGGGGATCGGTGCGGGGCGTCTGGGCCCACACGACCTACGAGGGGCTAGCCTACCGGCTAGAGCGCCGACCTTGTAATCCGAGGGCGTATTCCTCCGGGCGGCCCGTGCCCGCTAAGCGGTCGCCACCCCCACGAAGGATTCCCTGAGGTACTCGTGAACCGCCTGTTCCGGCACGCGGAAGGACCTCCCCACCCGGATCGCCGGCAGATGACCGCTGTGCACCAAGCGGTACACGGTCATCTTCGAGACGCGCATCACCGAGGCGACTTCCGCCACGGTCAGAAACTTCACCTCGTTGAGAGGCCTGTCGCCAGCAGCCATGACCCACCTGTACCTTCCGCCGCGACGCCCACCGGCTTCCCCTCCGGTGACTCTTCGTCGCTGAGCGCTCACGCCCAGAGTAGGGGCGGGTGGTACGAGTGGGGAAGAGGAGCAACAGTCGGCCGTTTACCGTGACAGACACGCTCGATTGAGTACATAGCGAGTGAGTGGACGGTAGTAGTCCGAGCGCACCCCGTCATCCAGTGGAACGGCCACCGACACCTGCCCCTCGGCCTCCCCGACGAACAGCGCCGGATCGTCCGTATCGGCCAGACCGATGCTCTCGATACCCAGCTGACCTGCCCCGCAGACCCAGCCGTGGTCCCCCACCACCAGCTCCGGAAGCGGCCCGCCGGCCTCGGCCGCGCTCTCGAGCGCCGCCCTGACCGGCAGCGGGGAATGGGTGTGCGCCCCCGGCTCGCGCCCTGCGGCCGGCAGGTCCGCTTCTCGCACCAGCGCGACTCCCCGTACGTAGTCGAGCAGGTGCGTGCGTACGCCGAACCGGGTCGTTATGTCGATACATCTCCCCTGCGCCGGGGTGAGAACAAGACAGCCCGCCGCCGACAAAGCGTCTGCGAGCGCGGCGTAGAAACCAAGCAAACGGTGCGGATGCCCCGTACCCAGGAGCACCGGAGCCCGCCGCCGGGCCGCCGCGGCGAGCCGCTCCGCGAACGCCGAAAGCGCCCCCAGCGTCCGCTCCGGATCGATCACGTCCGGCCCCGAACGGTGCGCCGGATCGTCCGACACCCCGCACTTGTCCGCCATCAGCCGCAGCAGGTCACCCTCGTCCCAGCCCCACTCGGGATCCAGGCCGAGGGTCACCCGGGGATCCCCCGCCGCGAACAGCCGATAGCTCCGCAGGCTCTCCTCCCGCGAGGTCGCCACGGTCCCGGCCAAACCGGCCGCCAACAGATGCGCCCGCAGCGCCCCGGTACTCAGCACCCTGCCGATGCTGCCGGAACGACACTGCACCCGGGCCGAAACCCGGCACCCGCCCCACAGTCGGCGTAACCCCGCGTCGACTGTCCCCCGCCCGTACGAACGGATCAGGCCGAGCGAACCATCAGGTCGGCGAACGGATCAGGCGAGGAGACCGCGCAACGGGAACGCCGCCCGCCGCGTCGCCAGGACCGCCTGGTCCAGCCGGTCCGCCGGATCGTAGCCGTCCGCCCAGTCCCGGACCGCGACCGGCCACCGCCCGTCCGTCATCCGCGCCGGACCCAACTGGCGGGTCCGCGCGTACACCTCGTCCCGCCACGAGGACGGGATCACCGACTCCGGATCCACCGGAGCGTGCGCCGCGATCCCCACCAGATGCGTCCACGACCGCGGTACGACGTCCACCACCGCGTACCCGCCGCCGCCGAGCGCCAGCCACCGGCCGCCCTCGACATGCGCGTGCGCCAGCTCGTGACACGCCTCCTGCACCGCCCGCTGCGCGTCCAACGACACCGCCAGATGCGCCAGCGGATCCTCGAAGTGCGTGTCCGCGCCGTGCTGCGTCACCAGGACCTGCGGCCGGAAATCGGCGATCAGCTCCGGCACCACCGCGTGGAAGGCCCGCACCCAGCCCGCGTCCGCGGTCCCGGCCGGCAGCGCCACGTTCACCGCGCCGCCCTCCCCCGCCCCCGGACCACCGGTCTCCTCCGGCCAGCCCGTCTGCGGGAACAGCGTCCGCGGATGCTCGTGCAGCGAGATCGTCAGAACCCGCGGATCGTCCCAGAACGCCGCCTGCACCCCGTCCCCGTGATGCACGTCCACATCCACGTACGCCACCCGCTCCGCGCCCAGTTCGAGCAGCCGGGCGATCGCCAGCGCGGCGTCGTTGTAGATGCAGAAACCCGAGGCCCCGCCCGGCATCGCGTGATGCAGCCCGCCCGCGAAGTTCACGGCGTGCGCCGCGTCCCCCCGCCACACGGCCTCCGCCGCGCCCACCGACTGCCCGGCGATCAGCGCGGACACCTCGTGCATCCCCGCGAACGCCGGATCGTCCACCGTCCCCAGGCCGTACGCCTGGTCCGCCGCCCTCGGATCCGCCGACGCGGCCCGCACCGCCGCCACGTAGTCCTCGCGGTGCACGAGCCGCAGAGTGGACTCACCGGCCGGCTTCGCCGCCAGCACGTCCACCTGACGGTCGAGCCCGAACGCCCGCACCAGACCCATGGTCAGCGCGAGCCGCACCGGATCCATCGGGTGCTCCGACCCGAAGTCGTACCCGGTGACAGCTTCATCCCACATCAACAGTGCGCGGCTGCTCATGCCCGCCACCGTATCGGGCCTTCGGAGCCCCGAACGACGTGGCATACACCACCGTCACCAGGACCAACACCATCGGCACCAGCATCGCCCCGCGATAGCTCCACGCGTCCCCGAGCGCCCCCACCAACGGCGAGCCCACCAGGAACCCCACGTAGTTGAAGACATTGAGCCGCGCCACCGCCGCATCACTCGCCCCGGGACCGCCATATTCGAAAGCCCGCCGCCCTGCGGCGGCGAAGGTCTGCGGCACGATCACGCTCAGGCCGAGCCCGAGGAGCGTGAACCCGGCCATCCCCGTCCACGGCCCCTGCGCCGCCGCCACGACCGCGAACCCGAGCGCCGCGAGGACCGCACCGGCCCGCACCACCAGGACCGCGCCGAACCGCCGCACCCCGAAGTCCCCCACCGCACGCCCGAGCAGCGTCGTCACCATGTACGCGTTGTACGGCACGGTCGCGAGCTCCTCCGAGCTCCGCAGCACGTCCTGGAGGTACTTCGCCGACCAGTTGGAGACCGTCGAGTCCCCGATGTACGCGAAGGTCATCACCAGGCACAGCGGCAGCAGCAGCCGGAACGCCACACCCTGGGAGGCCCCCTGTCCGCCTGTGGCGGCGGCCTCCGGCTCCCCGGCCCCGCCCCCGTCCACGTACCAGCGGCTCCCGACCAGCGTCGCCGGCAGCAGCACCACGACCACCGGCAGATACGACACGAACAGCGGCAGCTGCCAGTGCGCCCCCACCCAGGCCAGCGAGGCACCGGCGATCCCGCCGAGGCTGTACGAAGCGTGGAACCCGAGCATGATGCTCCGCCCGTACGCCCGCTGGAGGCTCACGCCCAGCATGTTCATGGACGCGTCCAGGGCGCCGACCGCGAGCCCGAACACCCCGAGCGCCACGGCCGCGGCCCACAACTCCGAACCGGCACCCACCCCGAGGAGCGCGAGCAGCACAACGGGCTGCGCCCACCGCAGCACGGCGGCCGGCCCGACCCGCGCCACCACCTTCTCGGTGCCGACGCTGGACACCCCGGCGAGGACCGGCACCGCGGCCAGGAACACGGGCAGCAGCCCGTCGGATATCCCGTACCGGTCCTGGATCGCCGGAATCCGGGTCACGAGCAGGGCGAACGTGACCCCCTGCACGAAGAAGCTCACCGTGAGGGATCCCCGCCCACGCCGCAACCGCGCATCTGTCATGGCCGCACAGTAGGGCCGGGACCTACCCAGCGGTAGATGGATCACATGCCCAATGTGCCGAGCAGCTCGTCCATGTGCTCGAAGTACCCGTTGACGCCGTCGAGCCGCTCCCGCGGCGTCATCGCCGTGAATCCGTACACGTCCATCCCGGCCGCGACCGCGGCCTGCACGCCGAGCGCGCTGTCCTCGACGACGACACAGCGGGCCGGCGGCACGCCCATCCGCTCGGCGGCGTGCAGGAAGAGGTCGGGCGCCGGCTTCCCCCGGCCGACGTCCTCGGCGCTGAACACGATCTCGTCCCGGAACCAGGCGTCGAGCCCGGTCTTCCGGTGCCCCACCCGGATCCGCTCATGACTCCCTGAGGAGGCCACGCAGTACGGCACGCCGGCGGCGACGAGCCGCTTGAGCACGTCCTGCGCGCCGGTGACGGGCTCCAACTCCCGCTGGAAGGCGTCGAAGACGCGCTGGTGGAAGGTGTTGTCGAAGTCGGCGGGCAGCGACCGCCCGGTCCGCTCCTCGACGATCTCGTGGATGCGGTGCATGGCGGACCCCATGAAGTCGCGGACGGACTCCTCGTACGTGGTGGGGTGCCCGAGCTCGGTGAGGCAGGCGGCAAGGATGTTGTTGGAGATGGGCTCGCTGTCGACGAGCACACCGTCATTGTCGAAGATCACCAGGTCGTAGCGCATAAACCTCACCCTAAACGCAGAAAAGCCCCGCACCAGAGGTGCGGGGCTTTCCCACAATGATTGTTCGGCGGCGTCCTACTCTCCCACAGGGTCCCCCCTGCAGTA
>NZ_JBFAYA010000063.1:0-6132 GCF_040681095.1 Streptomyces sp. NPDC051909
AGCGACGCGCCGACCTCCACCAAGGCCTTCTCGAACTCGCCTGCGGCATCATCTGCCTCCGACGACTCCGAACGGCATTCTGAAACGATCAGTTAGTGACCCCTTTCCATCTTCACTCTGAGCTGGCCAGATGCAGGGTGAGGATTGCCTGAACGAGGCTCGTGATGCGGTTGGTTGAGCAGCGGAGCTTGCGGGTCAATACAGCTAGCCCTTGAGGGTGGCGACGGCCTGCTCGGCAAGGACACGGATCTTCGCGTGGGACTGGTTGACTGCCTGCTGTCCTGCGGAAAGGGTTTCCCAGCGGCCCCGGCACGGGACGCGGACCGTGCCTCCGGCGCCTGGGTATCCCTTGTCCGCCCGGCACTTGATGTCGACTTCCGCGAGTGCGTCGATGACGCGTGCTCACGGGCGGCCGGACGTCGTGGCCGGCACCGGGCAAAGCTGGTGAGGCCCATAGGAGGCGGCCTCTCGGATCGGCGATGACCTGCACGTTCGTGCTGTGCTTCTTGTGTTTTCCGGAGTGGAAGGGCCGGTCTGCGGCGATCCGGTCGATCGGCAACAGGGTCCCCTCCAGCAGCACGAACGCCTTCGACGACGCGGTTTGGACCGCCGCCGCAAGACTCTGAGAGAGGGCAGCCAGGACCTCGACGGCCTCGGTGATGTAGCGGTAGGCGGTGGTGGTACCGATGCCGAACCCGGCCGCGAGCTGGGCATATGGGTGACCGTGACGAAGGTGGGCGAGCACGAGCAGGGCCTGCCGGCCGACGTTCGGCACCGCCAGCGGGTACCGAGCTCCCGGCGTGCCGGCGGAGCTTTGCGGACAGGAAGGGCAGGGCAGAGCTGGACACGTTCAGCCCGGACGGGTAGACAAGCACACGAAGCCCCTGGTGGAGACGGATTCCTTGGTCGAAAACCCATCTACCAGGGGCTTCACCTGCCTGTCAGCCCAACTCCCAGCCCGACCAGCAGGTTGGAGAGGGCTCACTGTCACTTGGCTGATGTTGAATTGATCTTCGATCTGCCTATCGGGCGAGAGGTCTTGCCCCACGAGCCCTCCTCCCGCACGAGCGGCCCCGGGCCGGCCTCGTGCCCTACCTCTGCTGGGGTCGCCGGGATCTCCTTCACTGGGCTGGGTCTCGAGTGTTTCACCGTCCCGGTGGGCTCGACAGGGCCCGGGGTCGGGTGGCCGGCCATGTGCCCGCACCGGCAGCCGGGTTTTCGGGATGGTGACTTCTCGGAGCTGATTGGCTTGTGTTGGCTGCTCCCCGCGACCCGTGTTCGGAGCCGCGACCAGCCGCGCTGTTCCATCCTGCCGGTGGCACTGTATCGCCTCGGTGACCTTGGCATGCTCCTGACCAACCCCGATTGGGAGGCGGGTCCGGGCCACTGCCGAGGGCTGGCTCTCCGCGCTCGCGCGGCCCGCCAGGGCCTCCGACAGACGGAGATAGGGCACGACGTGATCGGTGTGGACATCGATCAGGGCACGACCGGCATCCTGAATGACGGGCGGCCGTGGTTTCGTGGGCCGCCTGGACGACCTGCTCGGCCGACATGTCGGTGGGCGTCTGTGGTTCACGACCGACTTCGCGGAGGCCTCTGCGTTCGGCAAGATCCACTTCATCGGGGTGTAAACCCCCGACGGGTCCGGGTGCGACCTGCCACAGGTGCCGCGGCGCTCGCCTCGCTGCTGACCGCGCGGCGCCCTGGGCCTGCAAGTCGACGGTGCTGTCGGAACAACGGCGGAGCCCGCGTGCAGAAGCTGGAGCCCACGGGCGAGTAGGTGATGGCTGCAGGCTGCGGCTGACCACGAAGCTGACACCGACCGGCTGTCTACCGCTTCGCCGACCCTCGCCCGGAGGGGCATCCCGTGGCGCCGCAAGCACCGACCCCTGGATGTGAAGGCTGCGGCAGATGCCTGGCTGCACAAGCGCGCGACACAGGCCGGTTCTGAGTTCGCCCGGCCGGGCGGAGTACCAATCGGCTGGATCGTGAACATCCGATTCCCGTGCCTTTCACTGCGAGTACACCTGGAGCAGGAAGGGGACCCAGTACGGGACGGCCCCTACCACACCCGCAGAAATCTCTCGTCTCCCCCGGGCAAGCGGTGAGGGTCCGTCAGCAAGCTGACGGACCCTCACACGTGAAATCGAGGCTAGCGGAGAATCGATGTGTGGAAGGCCATGGTGACATCGGCACCCTCAGGACTGCCACTGTCGGCCGTGACGTTGTCGGGCAGACCAGTGCTCGCCCATCGGCTGGGACGACGAGAGAGACGGACTCGGCGCCCCGGCTCGATTCCGATCTTCCTGGCAAGGGGAGTGCCGGAATTGCCGCCGCTCGCTGCAGCGGAGCTGCTCATGCCTGAATGAGAGTGAGCAGGTTGCCTACCGGATCCTTGACCTGGGCCTTCGTCACCCAGCCGTTGTCGGTTGGCGGCATGACAACAATACCTCCCAGTTCAGCAGCATTCTGGAGAGCCTGCTCGAGGTCAGGGACCACCACGCCGAGAGTGACGCCGGACTGTTCACTGCCGACGATCGCCCCGCGCAGTCCGCCAGACGTCTGCACCAGCGCAAACCCTGGCCCCTTGGGGTCAACCTGCCAGTCCAGCAGGTCGCCGTAAAAGCGGCGAAGGCCCTCGTCGTCAGGGCCACTGATGTCGAAATGCACCACCGCGTTCGCCGGGCGCGCCGTCTGCTCACTCATGACATGTCCCTCTCTTGATCTCTTCGTTGTCGTGGGCCTTGGACCACGGTCGGAAACACCTGTGCCAGGAGGTCGGCAAGCTGGTGCAGCCGTGGGGGGTAGGCCCGGTAGAGCCGATACGTGCGATCGACCCGCATCGTGACCAGACCGGTCTTCCGCAGCACCTTCAGGTGCTCCGACACGCTGGCTGGGGCCAGGCCGATCCGCTCGGCTAACTCTCCGGCACCGCGTTCACGCCCCCACACCTCGGAGAGGATTCGCCGCCGGTGCCTGCTGGCCATTGCGCGCAAGAGTTCGTCGAGATCGTCTGGCTCTACCACGACTAGCAGCTTACTTCGGAGTATTCCGAAACAGCAACCCTGCAACTTCCGCACCCCAGGCATCGATGGCCGCCGGTGATGAGAGCGGGCGGCAAGCGAGTCCAGGACCTCCTGCACGAACTGACGTGGCCGGCCGGTACGCGGCACTCAGGAGCACAGCCTGTCAAGGAACATACCTGGCCGACCTGGTACGGCTCGGCTTCACGATGGCGTACCTGCGCGAGCAGGCAGAGGCCATGAGCACCGGCACGTCATGCTCCCCCAGGAAGGCCTGCGCCAGGGTCCTTGCTCCACGCGTCTCTCTGCGTGGTGAGTCCTCACAAATGGGCCGTTCACCTGGGCAACGGTCTATGGGCCTAATCCCGGGGTAAGGGCAGTCTGGCGCGGCACCTCGTGCGGCGCTGGGGCGGGTGTGCTGCACTTGCCTTGTGGTCCGTCCGCGGGAAGGAAGTGGGCCGCGTGCACGTGCCGATCGGATGGCCGGACGGAGAGGATGGGCTGACCGCCCGCCCCATGTCCGTGGAAGACCGCACCACGGTGGGCGCGCTGGTCGACGCTGACTGGCTCCCGGCCGGTGAGAGCGCCCTGGCGCCCGGCGCGGGGGCTTTACGTCCCCGGCGCGCTGGAGGCAACCGGTACCGGGGACGGAGCGGTGGGGCGCCGGTCAGGCCCGGGGCGGGTACCCGGCCGCGCCCGCGTATGCCGCTTCACCCTGCCCGTGTTGCCAGGCGGTGGAGGTGCCCAGTGCGGTGGGGGTCTGTAAAGATTTCGGTGTAACTGGATTGCTTGGGTTCTAACGCTTGTCGCAACACTCCTTGATCACGATGGGTGTGTTGATGGCGAGGGTGGGTCGTAAGCGCAGGCTCAATATCGAGGCGGATTACTGGAGGCTGCTGCAGTCCGGGGTGGGCACGGTCGAGGCGTGCAAGCTGGTGGGGATCGGCAGGAAGACCGGCTATCGGTGGCGGTCGGAGAACGGCGGGCTGCCGCCGGAGCGGCTGTCCGAGAGCGTGCACTCCGGGCGCTACCTGTCGCTGTTGGAGCGAGAGCGCATCGCCACCCTGCGCAAACGCGGACTGGGTATACGCGAGATCGCCGAACGGCTGGAACGGTCGCCCTCGACCGTCAGCCGTGAACTGCGCCGCAACGTGCTCGAGCACGACAAGGATGCCTACGACGCCGACCTCGCCCACCATCGCTCCCGGCAGCGAGCCGAGCGGCCGCGCCGACCCAAACTGAAGCTCGATGCCGAGCTCCGTGGCGAGGTGCAGGCCGGCGCCGGAAGAACGAGTGGATCGCGCTGGGCGTGATGACCATCTGAGGCTGCTGGTCCTGTCCGCCTACGACCGCGTGATCGGCCTCGAACTGGACCGTCTGGTCGCTGACGGGTGCGCCGGCAAGAGCCCGGTCGACCGAGCCAAACAGGGCATGAAGCGCTCGCAGTTGACCGAGGCGCAGGGCATACCCCTGATCACCGAGCCCCGGCCAACGTCCGCGACCACACCCTGCTGCCCGCCACCCTCGACGCCTGCACCGACATGGCGGCAGTCCTCGGTCCGCTGCCCGACCACCCCCGGCTGGGTCTGGACGCCGGCTACGACTACCGCCCCGTCCACGACGACCTCAAGGACCGGAGCATCGACGCGCGGATCGCCCCGCGCGGAGTGCAGACACCCATCCGGACCGGCGGGCACTGGGCCGTGGAGCGGACGAGCGCCTGGATGAACAACTTCGGCCGGCTCCGCCGCTGCACCGAACGACGCGAACAACCCATTAAGACCGCGTCCTATGTGGTGAGGCGGCCGTTGGGCAGTTCATGGGGCGGGGTACGTGGAGCTGGATCGTTCCGGACGGGCTGTGGGAGATCGCGAAGCCGCTGATCCCACCGTTGAAGGTGCGGCCACAGGGCGGCGGAACGCAGGACACGCCTGATGAGACGCTGTTCGCCGCGATCATCTACGTGCTGGTCTCCGGCTGCGCCTGGCGAGCCATGCCACCGTGCTTCGGCATATCGAAGTCCACGGCCCACCGCCGGTTTCTGATCTGGTCGCGTGCCGGGGTGCGGGGCCGGCTGCACGAGGAGATCCTGCACCGTCTCGACGACGCCGGCCTGCTCGACCTGTCCCGAGCCGTCCTCGACTCCGCCCACGTCCGGGCGAAAAAGGGGGCGAACTCACCGGTCCGAGCCCCGTGGACCGGGGCAAGGCGGGTTCCAAGATGCACGTCCTGTCGGACGCGAACGGACTGCCCCTCCTCGTCGGCATATCGGCCGCCAACACCCACGACAGCCAGGCCCTGAAGCCCATGATCATGGGTCTCCAAACGAAACACGACCCCTACCGCGGCCGTCACTTCAAGCCCCAGCGGCTGCACGCCGACAAGGCGTACGACATACCTGAACTGCGGAAATGGCTGCGTGGTAAGTGCATCGGCGTCCGCATCGCCCGCAAGGGCATCGAGTCGTCAGAACGACTGGGGCGCCGCCGGTGGGTAATCGAACGGACCATGTCCAGGCTGACCGGCTACCACCGACTCAACCACCGATACGAATGCCACCCCCGCAACTACCTGGCCTTTCTGGGCCTCGCCGCAGCCATCTGCTGCTACAAGCGACTCGTCCGCCTCACCACATAGGACACGGTCTAAGTTCTTCACCGCCCTGGCATCGGACGATCCTGGACCCACTACCGCTGGGACATCCGACCCAGGACTCCTCGCATCCGATGACCCTCATCATTTATGAAGCCGCTGCAGCGTTTCGCCGGTATTGCCCAAGGAAGCAGCCGGGACACCCATCCGGCTGCCAAGGATCTCCAAGAGTCCCTGGACGGCACCGGTATTCCCGCCAGTAACAGCGGCAAGGGCCCGTTCGACTTCAATCAGTTCAGCTGTTTCCGTGAGTGCGCTGCTCAGTTCGGTGTGAAGAACTACGAGGCCACTCCGCGTCCAGCTGTCTCCTTCAAGCGAAACGTCAACCATGCGCTCACGTTACGCCTACTGGCGGACGCTCGTAGAACTCCTAACGGAATGAGGCGGGGACAACCTGCTTGTGCCCGTTGATCTGGTTCAGAGACCCTGAGCTCTGACAGATGTGATCGGGCAGGGC
>NZ_JBFAYA010000064.1:0-6060 GCF_040681095.1 Streptomyces sp. NPDC051909
GGCGCATCCTCCGCAAAGCCGGCTGCAACCCGAGCCGGATGACTTCAATCGCCAGAGCCATCCTCACCATCGAGAATCACCGCTGAACAAGCTCCGTCGCCGCCAGGACTGGGACAAGATCGACAAAGCGTTGAAGCCGGTCTGCACGGCCCGACCGAGGACGCCGCGACCAGCCGGTTCCTCCAGTTCAGCGAGGAGTGGGGCTAGAAGTATCCAGCGATCGTCCGGCTCTGGGAGAACGCGTGGGCGAGTTCACCCCGTTCCCGCAGTTCGACACGGAGATCCGGCGGATCGTCCGCACTACGCGATCGAGTCGGTGAACGCGAGGATCCGCCGTGCCGTCAGGGCTGCGGGCACTTCCCTTCTGAGAACGCCGCTTTGAAGCGCGTCTACCTCGCGGTGATGTCCCTGGACCCGACCGGCGCCGGACGCAAACGCTGGACCAGTCGCTGGAAGCGGGCACTGCAGGCCTTCGACATCGCCTTCGACGGCCGCCTCACCCACAACCGAATCTGACCTCACCAAGCAAACCGGTTACACCGTTTACTGGACAGACCCTGAACAGGCTTAAGAACTTCCGTGCGGTGGCTACGCGGTATGACAAGCGTGGCTACGTGTTCCTCGGCACTGTCTCGGCGGCAGCTGTCATCATGTGGCTCCGCTCATGACCGGCCACTCGTGTTCAAGTCGAGTACGGAAGCCCGGCCGACCGGGGCAAACAGAATGAGTGGCAGCTCCTTGTCGGCCTGGCCGATCGCCAGCGCGAGCCAACGACCGCTGTCGGGGAGCGGTCACACCCTCATACTCAAGGCCTGTTGGCTGAGGTAGTCGAGCGGCTCGGGCACCAGCTCTCCCTCGCAGCCGGCACTGAGATGCGGTCCGAGGTCCACAGCGAACGCTTTGTCCCACCGAGTCGTCAGGCGTGTGGCCAGGTCGTCGAGGCAGGCCCGCAGGTCAGCTTCGGCCTCAATCCAGGCCTGCCCGTCGTCGTCAACCCAGAAGTCCCGACTGACCTGCAGTTCACGCACACGATGCTCTGGTCCGCCTTCCCCGGAGGCATCGACATAGGCCACCTCCGGGAACGGCTGCACGGCCAACGCGTTAATCGTCGAGATGTACTCCTCGGTGGTCATGGGCGCAGATTATGGGACCGCGCAGACAACTACCGCTGACCGTGCGCACGAACGGTGATCGGCACGGACAGCTCCTAGACCTGGGCCGCCTCCACCGCCGCCAACTGCTGCAGGGATGCCGACGCTGCGCGCACCTCCAGGCGCACACAGTAACGAAACTGGCTCGCTGTGGGGAGGTACACCCTCGCCATAGCAACCAGCGGAACCTTGAGCGTGCCGGACAGCGAACAAGCCACTCTGACACTGCCCGCCGACCATGCGGCACTTGATGATCGCCTGAATTCCTGCAGCCTGGGATATTCCGGAAGCCAGTCCAGCTATCTGTGCACTATGTGGCTTTCGCCTACGGGACCAGGCCAGTCTTGCCACGAATGCAAGCTGCGGGGTTTCGACGTGTCGCCGTTGGTGTACTATCCGGACATGGCGCAGAAGCACGTAACGATTTTCATCGACGACCTCACCGGTGAAGAGACCACCGAAGGTTCCACACACACATTTACGCTCAATGGCGTGAACTACGAGATCGACCTGTCTCCGGATAGCTACGATCAGATGCTCGAAGCGTTTAGCCCCTATTTGAAGGCAGGGCGAAGGACTGGCCGCATCAAGCGTGGGGCGAAGGCTAGCCGCAGTCGCACCGAAGGGCCGTCCACCGCTGAGATCCGCGAGTGGGCAAAGGAAAACGGGCACGAGGTCAACGAACGCGGCCGTATCTCAGCCGACATCCGCGCGGCGTACGAATCAACACACTGACCTCTCTCATCTCACCTCTGGAAGGCTGTGGGCCTGGCCGGAGGAGCGATGACATGGCGAAGCCTCTCGCCGTCGGTTGTGTGATCTCACTCAACACGACCATCGGCCAGGGGCTTCGTTGGATTCTTACCTTTCCACGCTCGACGTTCTATACGAACTCATCGAGCATGTCTCCCGGCTCATCCAGGCTCGACGGTGTGAACTGAACTCGCCGCGAAGACGGCTCAATTCGCTTGAAGCAAGCCTTGCCGACGCTCGCGGACCTGCGAAAAGGACGAGAACATTCGCCCAGGCCAGATCCAGGATTTGGCGTGCCAGAGACGACGCCATGGTTCTATGCCGACGAGACACCTGGGGCTTCTCGCCCTCCTGGGCGCCGGGCCCGCGTAAGACTCTCGTCGGGCTGAGCGAGAGCGATCACGCGGCTTGAGATCTCTCGCTCAACCGTCCGGGAGCCTTGTCCGTTACGAGCCGTTGCCTGTCACCCGGCCCGGCTGTGGGTCAAGGACATCTTCTCGGGCCGGTCCCGCAGGACGCGTTGCCTAATGAGGAGCTGGCCGTCCTGCTGCTGCGAGCCTCGAGCATCATGCCGATGTTCTCTCGCTGGCCGAGACCCTCGACCGCGGCTACAGGCCGGGCGAGGGCGGCGCACCCCGAAGCCAGTGGTCTGGCACCGATGAGGAGCCGGGCGAGCCGGGGGAGGAGCTATCGTGACCGCGCCGTGGTCTCGCCAGAGGCCGGCGACTGGTTTTGGATGTTGATCCAGTCGCGGCTGCGCCGGCCGGGGAGATAGGGGCTGGTAAGTCGTTTGGCGGTGATGCCGTCGTAGCCTTCCTGCAGGGCTTGACAGAGGGCTTCGGTGGCCATGGAAGGCCGGGCGGCGGGTACCAGCAGCCGGTCGCCGTTGACGGGGAGGTCGTCGAGGAGGGCGCGGCGGGCGGTGTAGGGCTGGTGGAGGACGGGCTGCCACAGGTAGAGCACGTCGTAGATCATCAACCGGGCCGGGTGCTCCGCCGGAGCGCGGCTGACGGCGCGCGGATGGTGCAGGCTCATGCGCGACTGCAGCCGCTCCACCGACGGACGCCCGGCGGGGTCGGGAGTGATGATCTCGCCGTCCAGGACCGCTCGGATCTGGGGGAGCAGTCCGGCGGGCGGGCTGAGTTCGGGGTAGTCGGCGGTGATGTCCAGCCCGCCGACGCTGACCAGCTGCATGGTGCCGTCGCCGGGCAGGCGGATCAGAACACGGCGCCGTTCCACAGCGTCTCGTACGCGTACTCCGCCTCCTCGGATGGCCCGGGCAGTGGGCCGATGGACGCGTGCATCGGCGACCACGCCGGCAACCTCATGGCAGAGCACCCATAACACCCGGGATCCCTCTTCAGGAAGATGTTGTGCCCGGCCAGAAATCACCCTTGGAAGGCTGATGCCCGGGGCACGGTGTCCAGGCCGGTGACTGGGAGGGCGCCTCGGGAACGCCCGCGGCCGCCGGCCGGACATCACGACAAGGGCTTGGCGCTACTGGGGGTCCAGGCCGCCGCGGTCCGTGTCCTGACTGGATTCCTTGTCGCTCTGTTCCTTCAGCCGGCGGGCCTGGTCGCTCAGGCGCTTGCGCTCGTCGGGGTCGCTGGTGCGCTCGGCCAGGTCCTTCATTTCCTGGGCTTTGGCGCGCATCTGCTCGGCCTTGCCGCCAGGCGCACTGGTCATGCTCATGATCGCTCCTTGTTGTGGGAGAGCGGACGAACCATAGCGAAACACCCCTGCTGAGCTACCGCATCCCGAGCACACTTTGTGGTGTGATGCCCCTTCCCGCGAGGGGCAGGAAAGGTCGGGGCTGGCGCATGTGCGGGGCAGGGGGGAACAGCGTGATGGTGAAGAGATGGCAGCGTTGATCGTTGTGGGCGAGCCGGCCGGGGCGGGCGGCCGCCGGGTGAGTGTGATGCGCCGGGGCCGTGAGGAGTCTTTGGGGACGGCGTTCTCCGATCACGATGTGATCGCCTTCCTCCAGACGGCAGGCCTGAGCGATCCGGAGGAGGTTCTGGACGACCCGCGCTGGGTCCAGTGACGCGGGGGCTGGGCATGGAATCCGTCCCTGGGCGGCGGCTGAGGAAGGTGGATCCCGCGGTCCTGGAGGCGGTTCGGACCTCCAGGGCGCCGCTCTACGCCGGGGCATACCCGGTCCCGGGCGGAGACTGACAGGGCTGTCCCGGCCACAGCCGGGACAGCCCCCGCGTGCGACACGCGGGGGATCTATCGTGCCGACAGCCCTAGATGATCATGGAATGCCGGCTTCCGGGTGGGTGACCGCTACTCCGGCTGCAAGGCCATGCGCCGCTGCAGCGCCCGCACTTGAGCGCCGCGCCGTCCTGACCGCTGAAACGTCTTCCTGCCGTCGGTGAACGCGGTGTCGGGGAGGACCGGGAGTGCGCGCCGGAGTCGACCGCTGCCAGCTCGTAGGGGTGCCGGTCACCGCTGGCGTGCCGGGCGGGACCGCCTCTCTCGATACGTGGGGTGGCGGGGTCGGTCGGCGCCGGGGTGACGGGCGGCCAGGGTTGGCCAGGTCCACGGTTGGCCGGGGTGGGCACCCGCGGCGGTTTCGCGAGCCGGAGCACCTTCGGGGACCGGCCGGTGTGGTAGCTGCCGGCGGCCCCGCCGCCGTGCGAGCGGCACGGCGAACCTGTTCCGGATGCGCATCCTTGCTGTTGATGGTTGACAGTGCTTCGAGTGACAGGTTTCTATGCTGAATGTCAGGTTTTGCCCCCGGATTGGATCTTGGGCATAGCCCCGGCCGCCCGCAGAGAGAGGTGAATGGGGCGTGGCTTCCACCAAGAATCAGTCCGGCTCGCGCAAGGCTCGAGTAGAGGCGATGCGGCGTGCCGACAGGGCGAGGGATCGCCGCAACCGCGTCATCACTGTCGCTGTCAGTCTGGCTGTGGTTGCAGGGGTGTGCGGTTTTGGCGCTTACGTCCTGAACGAGGAGTCGGACCAGAAAGAAGCGGCGGAGGCGGCCGTCCAGGCGCCGGTGGAAGGCGAGAAGAGCTGGGACGCCAAGAAGCTTGGCCGCAACCATGTCGCCAAGCCTGCGACGTACCCGATGAAGCCTGCGGTCGGCGGCGACCATCACCAGGTTTGGATGAACTGCGACGGCGATGTCTACAAGAAGCCGGTTGCGGACATGAACGCCGTGCATTCGCTGGAGCATGGAGCGGTGTGGGTGACGTACAGCGACAAAGCTGCGGCCGCAGACGTCAAGAAGCTCGCCGAGAAGGTCAGCAAGACACCGTACTCGCTGATGAGTCCGGTCAAGGACCAGGCCGGGGTGATCATGCTGTCCGCCTGGGGCAAGCAGGTCACCGTGGACGGCGCGGACGACCCGCGTGTGGACCAGTTCTTCACCAAGTACGTGCAGGGCCCGCAGACGCCGGAGCCGGGCGCGGCCTGCACCGGCGGGATGGACGCGAACGGCCAGGGCGGCGTGGGGATGAAGAAGTGACCGTCACCTGTACGTAGTGGGCGGCGGCCGCCGCGGTGCTGCTGGCGCTGCTGTTCGCCGGGTACGCTAACGGTCAGTTCCGCCCGGGGCGACGCGCCCGCGGCGGCGTCGACGCCGGGCCGGGAGTCGGCGGACGCCGGCTTCGCCCGCCTGCTGGCGGTGCACCGCCAGCAGGCGGTGGAGATGTCGTTCATTGTCCGAGACCGCACGACCGACGAGGACGTGCGCCGTCTGGCGTACACATCGCCAACGCGCAGGCGAACCAGCGCGGCATGCTGCTGGGCTGGCTATCGGTTCTCGGCGAACGCGCAGGTCATCATCGACGCCGACACCGAACTCATGGTCGCCGCGGCCCGGCCGGCCCGGCAACACTGCGGACGCAAAGGCCTGGCGACACTCCGGCCTGGCCCAGCGCTGCGAAGGCGTGACCGTGCTGGCAGACGGCGCCTGCATCAACACCGGACTCGTCGTCCGCACCGCAAACGCCCCGGCCGAGCCTTGCTGCCGGGCGAGGAAGCAGACAACGTCGAACACCGAAAGGTCAGGGCCCGCGGCGAGCACGCTTTCGTCCGCATACACAACCTCGCCGTCACCTCCTAATGATGTTGTCAAGCTGCAGTGGTGACGGGGAGGTTGCTTTGGTAGCACTGTCCGTCACGGATGAGAGCCCACAGGACGTTCACG
>NZ_JBFAYA010000065.1:0-5069 GCF_040681095.1 Streptomyces sp. NPDC051909
CAGCAGCCTCGGCTACCGCAGCCCAGCCGAATACGAGACCGCCCTCGCAGCCTGACCACCACACCAAACGTGTCCGTCAAAGCGGAACAAGCTCAAGATGTCGTCATCGCTCGATGTCGCGGCGCATGGCGGCGAACGTTCTCGACGCGGCCTCAACCGTCATGTTCTCGAAGAGGGCTACACCTGCGGTCTTTTCGTCCGCCCAGCCGCAGAGCACGTTCCCCTCCTCTGCGAGCGATGCCAGCAGGCACTCCACCGACCCCCCAAGTGGTCCCGGGTCAACGGGCTGCGACTCTGGCTGGCCCAGCTCCGGATCCCATTGGACGTGCTCCAGCATGCCCCGGAACAGGTGCTCTCGCCTCTTGCTCGTGTCTTCGGGCACGTGGTCAACACCAATGAACAGCACGGGAGTGCCTCCTGCGGGATCTCGGTAGTTGCCTGCCACAAGTGCCATCCCGCTGAGCAGTTCGCCTGGGTCCACCGGAGCATTCGTGCCGAAGGAGGTCACCTTTTCCAGGCCTCCTGCCTTGGAGACATCCACGATGTGGTGTCCGGCGCTCGTGTGGGAGGGGTTAGTTGTGGCGGGGTTCGCGGTCACAGAGGATGGTGCGCTGTCCGGCATGTCTCCGTAGTCATCTGCTCGGCAAGCGCTGATGCTCACCAGCGCGAGGAGCACTGCCGCGGCGGGGCCGATACGTGTGACACGTGAGTGATTCACTAAAGTCCCTGTGTTGTTGTTCTGGGTGATCGTTGCGTGATTAATGGGGCTTATCCACGACGGTTTCAGCCGCATGCGCTGGCGAGCGGGTTTCACTCGCCAGCGCATCCAACTGCTGCCTTGCCCTGCTCCGTATGGTGTTTCCGGGCCGGACCGATCGCTTCGGCAGATACCTCGGTGCGGCCTTCTGGTTCCCTGGGGCGGCTCAGAGTGCAGTTCGCCTCCGCCGTGGCCACCCTTGTCGCGGCTACCACGGCATCGGCCGCATCCTCAACGCGCATGCTCCACGTACTCGCCTTTGCCTGTGTGAAACGCCCCATGAGATGGCCGTCTGGTGCAGCGCGCGGCCGGTCTAGGCGGACCCTGGTGGCGAGCACTCGTGCGAGCCCGCCCCTGTCTCTTTCCCGTCGGATGTCGCGGCCGGGAGTCGCGTAGTGTCCGCTGGTGATCCGCTGCCGGCGTCAAAGTCATCGCCGATCTTTAACAGGAGCATGGTGCCGGTCTCGGTGGGGCCCGTGGTGTAGTAAACGCGGGTGATGCCCGCTGCCGCGAGTGCTAGCTGGCAGCGCGGACAGGGGCGGGCGAGCATGGGGACGCCGGCACGGTTGACGCGCGCAACGTACACCACGGCTCCCTCAGTGCGACCGGCACGGCGCAGGGCTGCCTCTTCAGCGTGGAACGTCGCATGCCTGAAGTCGATCGTTGGGTCATTCCGACGCCGGTTGGGAGAGCCTGCCAGGACCCTGGCTCCGGCAGCCACAACCGCTCCGACGCGGTGTCTGCACTGGGAGCGCGTGGCCTGCCGGATGGCCATATCGATCAGAGCCACTGAGTGCTTCCTTTCCACAGACAGCAGGCGCTGCGATCGGTCGTCGGGCAGGTAGTGATTAGACTCGCCCGGCCCGTCCGATCCCGCCGTCGTCTAAGACAAGATCAGCCAGGCGTGGTGTTCTCGCTGCGCGAGGAGCACATGCGTTGACGTGTTGTCTGTATGGTCGGCTGCACGGCGCTGACGCTGCATGAGTAGCCGATGCTCACTAAGCTGGTTTGCCGGAGCCAATTGAGATACGGCGTCCTACGTGGTGAGGCAGTGCTGGTGGGGCACGTGGGGCTGAATTGCGGGGAGGCCCCGTCTCCGCCCGGGACCCACAGCAAACTGAAACCGCCGCATGAAACCGTCCGGTTCAGGAAGGAACGCTCCCCTGGGCCGTCGACTGGGCCAGCGACCCAGCGATTACCTCGGACGAGCCCGGCACTGGCGTGCTGCCGATCCAGCGGCGCAGGTCACCTGCGGTAGCAGGAGCGCCTTAGCCGTGAGATGCCGCTGTTCCGAACCATGGTTTGCCACCGGTCGGACGTTCTGAGACCCCCAGGCCCAGCCACCCTAGATCTCGGGGCCTGTGCCGCGGTTCTGACAAGGCACACGCGTCGCTTGCTTCCGGCGCCCAGGCAGGCAAGTTGCTCCGCAGAGCTTGGGGCGTCCAGCGCGAGTACCGGTTACTCAGGCACATTACGCGATTTCATTCTTTAGTGGGACTGCACGAGCAGTATCTCTTGTGCATTAATTCGACTCGTTCTCGACGCCTCATGAGTGCGCCGGGAGCGATTCCATCCATAGTGAACGCGGAGAGCGAGCCATGGCCCGATACACCGAAACACACCATGCGTCCGAGCAGCAAAAGGGCGGCATGGCCCTTTTCCTAACATTCCTTGCCGCTATCGGGACCGTGATCACTATCTCGTTCCGTGATCCCTCCTAAGGATCCCCTCACCTTGGCGCCCCCTTATCGGCAGTGTCCCCCTCAAGAAAAATAGACTGCCCGCCCGACGCGTCCGATGAGCCGGCGCACTCGCCCTGCTGACACAAGAGTCCGACGGCACACAGGCGGTGGACTCCCCCATCCTCATCCTCAGGCTGATCGTCATCGCGCACGCCGCACACCGGGCAGTCCCATTCGTCGAGACAGTCGATCACAACAGGGTGATTGCAGAAGACGCACGGACGCATGCCCTCATCGACTGATTCCTGCCCACGCGCTTCATCGCTCATGGCAGGCAGAGTGCCAGACGGCCGCCCGCCCGGCACCCACCACCTTGACCAAACACATAGGGGCACCCCCCAGGGACATGACCCATCATGATTCCTGCGGCATGCCGGTGGGGTGAGGTATCCGGAGTGTGGGGCCTGACCGCTGGGCACCGGACGTCTCGTGCAGGGGGCCGGTGTCCGGTTCGAGGCAGACGGGGAGACCGCGATGGCCTCAAGGGTGCCTGCGGGGATCATCGCTACCCGCGTCCGTCTCGGCGTCCCCGTGATACACCAGTGCGACCAGGGCGTGCGGGACATCGAGTCCGGCACGATAAGGAACCACGAGGCCCCGAGTCGAAGAGCCGCGGACGTCAGACATCCCGCTCAACCACTTGAGGGCCTCACTCGTCACATCACCCGATTAGTGGCCACACTGAACAAGGTCACTGTGCCAGGCCTGCCCACTGCGCCCGTTCCCCCTCGGCCGGCACACTGCACCGCCTTGAACCAGTACCGGCTCCGAGGGGCCTGAGTCCCCGCTGAACATGTAGCCCCTGGCCCAGTCGGTGGAGGTGCAGAACACTGGGGCATCTCCCGAACCGGAGGAGCTGTTTGAGTATCCACTGCTCACGGGTGCTGGGGCCAGGTCAGGAACTGTGGAGGGCACTCCTGCAGGAACGCTTGCTCGGCCGCGCTGCGGCTCACCAGCGCCGGGCCTCACTAATGTGACCGGCACCGGAGGAAAGGACGGGCCATGGGATTCGAGACTGGATGGCACGCACGGCGCAAGCCAGGGCGACGCGCTTACGTTCTCGACACGAGCGTGCTGCTAGCAGATCCCCTTGCCATGACGCGGTTTGCGGAGCATGAGGTCATCCTTCCCGCAGCCGTGGTAAGCGAGCTGGAAGCCAAACGCCACCACCCGGAGCTGGGCTACTTCGCACGGCAGGCACTGCGCCTACTAGACGATTTCCGCGTCCGCCACGGGCGGCTCGACCAGCCAGTCCCCGTAGGTGAATGGGGCGGTACGGTCCGTGTCGAACTGAACCACTGTGACGTGTCGGTTCTGCCAGTCGGCTACCGAGCCGGCGGCAGTGAGGCCGACACCCGTATCCTGGCAGTAGCTCGCAGCCTGCAGGCGGAAGGCGTCGACGTCACTGTTGTCTCCAAAGACCTTCCCTTGCGCATCAAGGCGAGCTCAGTCGGCTTGCAGGCCGAGGAGTACCGGGCAGAACTGCCGAGTACCTCCGGCTGGACGGGTATGTGCGAACTCCGGACCTCCAGCGACCAGGTGGATGCACTCTTCGAAGCCGGCACCAACAGCACGGTGGCAGTCGACGGTCTCCAAGGCCTCCCCTGCCACACTGGACTGGTGATCACTTCGGAGCGTGGCCGGGCACTGGGCCGGGTAGCCCCGGACGGCCGGGTACGGGTGGTACGCGCAGACCGCGACGCCTTCGGCATTAGGGGCCGCAGCGCCGAGCAACGGATTGCTCTGGACCTCCTTCTCGACAGCGAGATCGGGATTGTTTCCCTAGGCGGCCGGGCTGGCACCGGAAAATCAGCGCTGGCTCTGTGCGCAGGCCTGGAATCGGTTCTAGAGCGGGGCCAGCACCGCAAGGTGATGGTCTTCCGTCCGCTGTATGCGGTCGGAGGCCAGGAACTGGGTTACCTGCCCGGCACCGAGGCCGACAAGATGGGCCCCTGGGCGCAAGCAGTCTTCGACACTCTCTCCGCCGTCACCACGCGCGAGGTGATCGAGGAGTTGCTTACTCGGGACCTGTTGGAGGTTCTCCCGCTCACTCACATCCGCGGCCGTTCCCTGCACGACGCCTTCGTGATCGTGGACGAGGCTCAGTCGCTGGAACGCAACGTCCTACTCACGGTGCTCTCCCGAATCGGCCAGGGCTCGCGCGTGGTACTCACGCACGACGTGGCCCAGCGGGACAATCTCAGAGTGGGCAGGTACGACGGTGTCGTGGCCGTCGTGGAGAAGCTCAAGGGACATCCGCTGTTCGCTCACATCACCTTGACCCGCTCCGAACGCTCACCAATCGCTGCACTAGTCACCGAAATGCTGGAGGAGACACAGCAATGAGACCTTCAACGCGCGTCCCACCGTCAACTTGACCCGGCCTAAGGACCGGGCTTGGAGGTAGTGCCCAACTGGCTGCTGGGTTGGCTCCTCCGTCCAGCCATGGGGTGGCAGGGACGCGTGACTCACGCCTGAGCTTGTTCCGCTTTGACGGACACGTTTGGTGTGGTGGTCAGGCTGCGAGGGCGGTCTCGTATTCGGCTGGGCTGCGGTAGCCGAGGCTGCTG
>NZ_JBFAYA010000066.1:0-4758 GCF_040681095.1 Streptomyces sp. NPDC051909
CGTTTGGACAAGGGAAGTTGAACCCGGTAGACGAACGGGTTGGAGCCCTCGTCAGGAGCATTCGTTTCAGTCACACGTCACGAACCCTGCCGAGGGCCTCTCCGTTACGGAGGCCCGGACAGACGATCAAGCTCAGCGATCATTACTCCGACCAGCCCACCCACACCCCACCGCGAATGTCCAGGGCCCCCCACCAGCACAAATCAGGATGGAAGCAAGTCATTGAGAATCGTGAGCACTACGTCAGGGACGTGACGTTCAGGGAGGACGCCTCGCGGGTGCGGACAGGCAGTCCCCCCGGGCGATGGCCTCCTGCGGAACCTGGTCATCGGCGCGCTCCGCCTGGCGGGGCGGGACAACATCGCCGAGGGCCTGCGCCCATCAAGGGCGGGCCAGGTCGCTGGCGATCCTCGGACTCACGTGATCATTCCCGGCCGATCGCGAGAACAACGGAGCCCTGCCCGCCACCCCTTCCCCGAAGACCCCGACCCGAAGATCATCCCACCGCGCCACCGACAACGTGACAGTGCCCGGAGGAGAGGTTCAAAGTTGATCAGGAGGCGGTCGCCGTCGGGGTCGGTGCCGAGGTGACCAGGCCGGGGCAGGGGATAAGTGAGTGCCATGTACTCATCCCAGGTTGAGGCCTTCGCTGGAGTCTGAGAGCCCACAGAACGGTTCCTCTCTGCACTTTACTCAGACCGTGAAGCGGAGGTGTGCGCGTGGCGCGGGCTCGGTCAGGCTGAGCATGCGCCAAGGGCACTGCCTCTCGGGCGCGAGAGGAAGTGCCCTTGGAGGCGAGAGACCGTGCCGTACTCCGTTGCGAGGAATCCGCTAGTGAAAGATCTCGCCCGCAGGCTCATGGCCCGGTTGCAAGAGCCCGGCGCTCCAGCCTTTGCCCTGCTCCAGCGCCGCACTCCCCGCCTGGCCCCAGATAAGATCGAGGTGCTAATCGGCGAGGCCGAGGACTACGAAACGCTGGCTGACCTGCCCGTTACCTCCGGCCCTCCGGCATCCCGGACCACCCATCATGACCTGCTCGCCCTCGTTCCATACAGGCAGTTGCGCGAGCGTGGTTTCGAGGTCCACGACGACGGCACGCCGCTTCGCGCACTCCGTATAACAGAGCAGCACGTCTTGTCACTGCAGGATGCACTGCAGGCGCTGCCTCGAGAACCGGTTGAGTTGCGTGGTGGCGCTTTCTCAGCAGACGACAACGCCTATGACGCGACGGTCCGCCGCATCCTGGAAGAGGAGATCGGCCGAGGAGAGGGCGCCAACTTTGTCATCCGCCGCGACTTCACCGCCACCGTCGACAACTTCTCGCCGGCAGTGGCGCTCACCCTCTTCCGGCGACTGCTCGAGCAAGAGCAGGGAGCGTACTGGACGTTCCTGGTGCACACCGGCGACCGAGTCCTGGTCGGGGCCAGCCCAGAGGTCCATGTGCGGCAGGCCAACGGCATCGTGGTGATGAACCCGATCTCGGGCACCTACCGCTACCCAGCCGAGGGCCCCTCATTGCCCAGCCTCATGGACTTTCTCGACGACGCCAAGGAACGCGAGGAACTCACCATGGTGGTCGATGAAGAGCTCAAAATGATGTGCACCATCGGCGATCTCGGTGGGCAGGTACTGGGCCCAAGGCTGAAAGAGATGGCACACCTGGCACACACCGAGTACGAACTGCGCGGGCGCACCAGCCTGGACGTTCGGGAGGTGCTGCGCCAAACCATGTTTGCCGCCACTGTCACAGGCAGCCCTTTGCAGAACGCCGCCCGCGTTATCGCCCGACACGAGCAGACTGGGCGTGGCTTTTACGCTGGTGCCCTCGCCCTGATCGGGCGGAACGCCAGCGGCGGGCAAATGCTGGATTCCCCCATCTGCATCCGCACAGCCGACATCGACGCAGCGACGGGGCGGCTGAGTGTGGGTGTAGGTGCCACTCTCGTGCGCGGCTCGGACCCGGCCTCCGAGGTCGCTGAAACCCACGCCAAAGCTGCCGGCATCCTTTCCGCGCTGGGTGCCGCACCTTCCCAGTTCCCCAGAAGGCACCCTACGCCCAGGCTGGCCGACGATCACCGCGTGCAGGCCGCTCTCAATTCGCGGCGAGCTGCCCTGGCGCCGTTCTGGCTGCACGAACAGCGGCCAGTTCCGGCTTCCGAGCAGCTCACTCTCGTCGTCGACGCCGAGGACACCTTCACTGCGATGCTCGCTCACCTGCTGAGCTCCCTCGGGCACCGTGTCACCGTTCTACGGCACGACGCTCCCGGGCTGAGCGACATGGTGGACAACCACGAAGGGCTCGTCGTACTCGGCCCAGGGCCCGGTGACCCGTCCGACTCCCACGATGCGCGGATTGCCGCACTTCGAGCTTTGGCTGGGCGCGCCTTGGCCAGACCGGTCGGCGCAGTGTTCGCGGTCTGTCTCGGTCACCAACTGGTCGCTGCTCGGCTGGGCCTCTTGCTGCACCGGCTGCCCGTGCCGCACCAGGGTGTGCAAGAGGTAGTCGACCTCTTCGGGAAGCACCGCAAGGTCGGCTTCTACAACACGTTCACTGCACGCTGCAGTGATACGGATGCCGCACGCCTGGCGCACGTGGGCGTGGAGGTGGCACGCGATCCGCGGACCGGTAATGTCCATGCCTTGCGCGGCGTTGGCTTGGCCTCGGTGCAATTCCATCCTGAATCGGTACTGACCCGCGAGGGCATAGACATTGCTGCTGAGCTGTTGCGGGATGCGCTTGATGGCCTGTCGGCGCCGGCGGCCGAAAGGCGGGGGCTGTGAGCGCGCCTCTTGCGGCCGCGGGCGTCGCTGAGCCGCAACGATCCTGGTCCGACTTGCTGTCCGCACTCCTCCAGTGCCAAGACCTCACTGCGGCCGAGACGTCCTGGGCCATGGACAAGGTCATGAGCGGTCAAGCCACCGATGCTCAGATTGCCGGTTTCATGATCGCGCTACGCGCCAAGGGCGAGACAGCCGAGGAACTGGGCGGCCTGGTCGACGCCCTATATGCCCATGCTGTGCCCCTTCACATTTCAGGTCCAGCCGTCGACATTGTGGGAACCGGGGGCGACCGGGCTCATACGGTCAATATCTCCACCATGGCAGCGATCGTCGCCGCAGCAGCAGGCGCCAAGGTCGTCAAGCACGGCAACCGGTCCGTCTCCTCCCTCAGCGGATCCTCTGACGTGCTCGAAAAACTCGGCATCAACCTCGACCTGCCCGTTCGGCGCGTCGCCGAGGTCGCCGATGAAACGGGCATCACGTTCTGCCACGCGGCGAAGTTCCACCCCGCGATGCGTCATGCTGCCCCGGCCCGCCGCCAACTCGGCGTGCCCACCGCGTTCAACTTCCTCGGCCCACTCATCAACCCCGCACGGGTCACCGCCTCGGCGATCGGCTGCTTCGATGCCCGTATGGCCGAGTTAATGGCGTGCGTTCTTGCCAGGCGCGGCTCCAAGGGCCTGGTGTTCCGGGGCGACGACGGTCTCGACGAACTCACAGTCACTGGCACCTCCCACATCTGGGTGGTCCACCAAGGCAGCGTTACTCAAGCGCGCTTCAACCCCCAGGACCTGGACATACCCCTGGCCAATGCCCAGGCACTTCACGGCGCTGACCCCGCCCACAATGCCAAGGTCGCCGGCCATGTACTCGCCGGCCAGCGCGGCCCGGTCCGCGACGCGGTCCTGCTCAACGCCGCTGCTGGTCTCACCGCCCTGCGCCTTACCGACGCACCCCTCACCGAACAGCTAGCCGTGGGCATGGCACGTGCTGCCGAGGCGGTCGACTCCGGTGCGGCTGAGCGCCTCCTGCAACGCTGGGCCGCCGCCACCATGGAACATCCGACTGCCGACAAGGAGTCGCCCGCATGAATGTCCTCAAAGAGATCGTCGAGGGTGTTCGCGAGGATTTAGCCGAACGCCAGACACGCGCGTCCCTAGAACATCTCCAGGCTCGTGCCGCTCATGCCCCATCATCTCCCATAGATGTTACCGCCTGCCTGCGAGGTGACGGCGTCCGCGTGATCTGCGAGGTGAAGCGCTCCAGCCCTTCCAAAGGCCCCCTCGCCAACATCGCAGACCCAGCAGCGTTGGCCAGTGACTATGAGGCCAGCGGCGCAGCAGCTATCAGCGTCCTGACCGAACAGCGTCGTTTCGGCGGCTCCCTCAGAGACCTTGAAGCCGCACGCGCTGCCGTCACGATCCCCGTGCTGCGCAAGGACTTCATCGTCACCCCCTACCAACTATGGGAAGCCCGCGCCTATGGCGCCGACCTTGCCCTGCTTATCGTTGCGGCTCTGGACCAGCCCACTTTGAACTCTCTCGTGCAATGTGCCGAGTCCATCGGTCTGACACCGCTGATCGAGGTCCACGACACACAGGAAGCCGCCCGCGCCGTTGACGCCGGCGCGCGAATCATCGGTGTCAACGCCCGCGACCTCAAGACCCTAAAAGTCGATCGCAACACGTTCGCCAAAGTGGCGCCGAGCATCCCGGACCACATTGTCAAGGTGGCCGAGTCCGGCGTACGCGGTTTCCGCGACGTCCTCGCCTATGCTCGCCAAGGCGCCGACGCAGTACTCGTCGGCGAGTCTCTGGTGACCAGCAGCAACCCTCGGTCCGCCCTTGCCGCCCTGACCTCGACATGCACACACCGAGGACTGTAACTGATCGTTTCAGAATGCCGTTCGGAGTCGTCGGAGGCAGATGATGCCGCAGGCGAGTTCGAGAAGGCCTTGGTGGAGGTCGGCGCGTCGCT
>NZ_JBFAYA010000067.1:0-4610 GCF_040681095.1 Streptomyces sp. NPDC051909
TGGCTGGCCGACGCGTGGGGCTGCGAGACCGTGGAAGTGAAGCGGCTCGCGGCCGGACTGGTGGAGGTTCGCGGCATCGTCGGCAACCCGCTGGACGAGCACGCGCCGTACGCCTGGCCCCAGCCGGACGAGTGGGTCTTGCCCATAGGTCACAACCCGTGGATGCGCCAAGTCGCCATCCCGCTACGGCAGTTGAGCGGCATCAAGGTCGCCGGACTCCCCGGCTTCGGCAAGACCATGCTGATGCTCGCCTGGATGGCCTCGCTCGCCAACCGCGCCAACGTCCAGTTCGCCATCTTCGACGGCAAGACCTCCGACGCCCGATACGGCGACTGGGGCCCGGTCGGCTCCCGAGCCATGTTCGTCGTCGGGGACAACCCGGAGACCGCCAACCAGCGGCTGACCGAACTCGTCCGGCTGCTCAAGGACCGCCCGGCCTCGCTGACCGAGGAACGCGGCACCCACAAGTTCTGGAAGCACGGGCCGACCGAGACCAACCCTCTCGTCGTCGCGATCTTCGATGAGGTCCACAACTACTCCGACACCAAGGGCCTGACCGGCAAGGACAAGCAGGTCATCGAGTCCAACCAACGCATGATGCAGACCATCGCCAAGGAGGGCCGCGCCCTGGGCGTCCTCGGCATCTTCGGCACCCAGAAGCAGACCTCGGACGCCATCCCGACCGCCGTCCGCGACAACCTCGAAGTCGGCATCTGCTTCCCCGTCTTCACCATCGACGCGGCAGAAGCCGCCCTCGGCGCCGGGATCCGCAAGGACGAGGCCAACGACCCGTCCGTCCTCGTGGACAAGGACACCAACGTCGGCGTCTGCGTCATCACCGGCGTCCCCGGCCTGGGTGGCCGCTACGACCGGATCCGCGTGGGCGACCTGGACGAGGACCAGCTGCCCGGCTTCATCGCCTCGACCGCCCACCTTCGCCGCGACGTCATCCCCGCGGCTGCCCCGACCGTCGTCGACGTCTCTGCCGAAAGCGCCGGCGCTTCCGTCCCGCTCCAGAAGGACACCAAGACGACCCGCAGGAGGAAGGCGTCATGACCCCCGAGCACGTCTACACCCCGACACCCCTGCACATCGCCCCCGGACAGGCCCTGAGCGCCCCTCAGAGCCTCCAGCACCCCCCGGCGTACGTCATCGTCCAGCAGGCGGCCCCACAGCCCTCCTGGCTGTCCCAGAACGGCGGCAAGCTCATCGCCGGTGCCGGGGCCGGTGCCCTCGTCGTCGCCGTCCTCCTGGCCGTCGCCGTCGTCGCGGTCGCGGTCGGCGTCGGGGCCATCTCGCTGGCCATCGGCTGGTACGTGATCAAGAGCCTCATGGGGCCCGAAACGAAGAAGTGACCGCCCGGCGCGTCGAAACCGCGCCGGGTGGCCACACAGACAGGATCGCACCACGGAGAACGACGGAGGCCCGAACCGGTGACACGGTCTCGGGCCTCTGGTCTCCGCTCAACCTGCGACAGCAAAACGGAGAGACGTCTGTGGACAGCCTAGAGCAGAGCCCTGCCATCGACCACCCCGCCGATCTCGTGTCGGACGAGCCCGGATCTCTGGACGCGGAACAGGCTCGCGATGTGCTCCGGAAAGCCGCCTCCCGCCGGGTCTCCCCGGCCCCCTGGGCCGAAGGCAGGAGGGGGGCCGGGGCCGCCCCCGGCGGCCCGGCGGGTGGCCAAAGTACGTACTACGCGAACAATGTTTCACCGGACGAGGAAAAAACGGGCCCTGACCAGGCAAAAGAGGTCTGGCAGGAGCGTCGTGGCAAGCGGTTCGCGCAGAGGGTCGTCCTACGGCGGATCAGCACGTTGCCGCGTGTCCAGAAGTGCGGTCTGGTGACCAACGGCAACGAGGGCAACGGGTCCGCCGCCATCGTCGTGAACGAGGGTCACGCCTCCTGGTCCGGCTACTGCTCGTGCGGGTCCATCTGGGCCTGTCCCGTCTGCGCCGCGAAGATCCGCCTCGTCCGTGCCGACGAGATCGCTCGGGCCGTCGCCAAGCACATGATCGAAGACGGCGGTACCGCCTGGATGGTCACCCTGACGGCCCGTCACAAGAAGTACCACGACCTGGCCCCGGTCCTCGATGCCGTCGCCAATGGCTGGCGTCGGCTCATGTCCGGCAAGGCATGGGCAGGCGACAAGAAAACCGGTCTCCTCGGTGAAAAAGACAAGCTCGGAATTCGCGGCTATATCCGGTCACTCGAAGTGACGTGGGGTCACCGGAATGGATTCCACCCGCATTTGCACGTCGTCGTTCTCATGAACAACGAAACCACAGAAGAACTCGCCTACATGATGGGTCGCTGGTGGAAGACCTGGCGGGCCTGGATGAAAAAGCACGGTTACGAACCGACCGAGAAGCACGGCATCGTCTGGTCCAAGGTCACAACTCCTCAGGAGGCAGGCGAATACATCGCCAAGCTTCAAGAGGGCAGGGGACTCGGAAACGAAATCGCTCGTGGTGACATGAAGTCCGGAAGTCTCAAGACCTTGGCCCCGTTCGAGCTGCTGGAATACTTCCGGCTCACCGGAGACATGGACGTGATTCCGGTCTGGCGACAGTACGAACAGGGAACCTTCAACCGCCGGGCGATCACCTGGAGTCGCGGCCTGCGGCCCGAGCTGCTGCCGAAGGAGGTCGAGAAGACAGACGAAGAGGTGGTCAACGACAAGGTCGCCGGAGAACGCTGGGCGGTTCTGCCGGCCGAATCGCTCAAGCGGATGCGGCAGACTCCGGGGCTCGAAACGCAGCTCCTCGATGCGGCTGAGAACGGAGGCTTCGCAGAGCTGGTCAATCTCCTTACCGCCTACCACCTGGAATTCGAAGTCGGACCTGACGCACCATCAGAAGAAGATGACGGTTCGTCAGATGTGGATGAGGAGTCTGCCTTAGCGTGATCAACAACGCTAGGGTTGGGGAAGTGTTTACCTAAAGGTGATCTGCGGGGCGAGAGCATGAAAAGGGGCCATTACACTTGTACCAATGGAGAGGGCTGGATGCCCTCACCGCTCTTGTGGGCACTCGGCCCCTTTTCTTGCTCTCGGAGGGGCCCCGCTGATCAGCTTTAGGTAAAGACTTCCTCGGCCCGGAATCACAAAAAAACGCGACCGCCTGCGGCGGAAGCTCCGGCCCCCGCCGGGAAACAAGCGAAAGGCCCCGCCGAAATCGACGGGGCCTTTCTTGCGTCACCGCGCCTAATCACGAAGCCTCTTGTAGATCGCGGTCCGGCTCACCTTCGCGGCCTTCGAGACCTCGGTGGTCGTCAGGGCTTTCGACTGAACGGCGTGCACAGACAGTTCGGTCTCAGCAGTCTTCGCCTCTTCGGCAAGGTCAGACAGAGCCCGGATCAGGTTCCGGTGCCACTCGGCCGGATCACGGGCCATCGCCGCGTCGGCATGTCCGAGGTATCCGGCAAGCTCGGAGATCGCTTGCAGCCTGACCTGCATCTTCGTACGGATCTCAGCCGGTACTGACTCAGACATGTTCGACCACCCTTGACTACGTTCGGCGAAAACCTGGTTGACAACCCCCGTGCATGAAGTTCAGAGTAGAGCACGCAACGCCCCGTAGACGAGCGATCGTCACCTGACGATCTGTCAGAAGGAGACATCCATGCCCGCGATCTTCCACGTCGACCAGGCCCGCACCTTCAAGATGGTCATGTTCCTCAGCTCCGCCCCGAAGACCGAGTTCGGCAACAACGCCAAGCAGGCGGTCAACAAGGAGGGCGTCCCCCAGTGGGTGGTTGAGGTCGTGGCCGGGTTCGAGCAGTTCGGCCGGATCACCAACGAGGTCCTGAAGGTCAACATCACCGCCCACCGCGACCCGGCCGAGGCCCTCGGCGGGATGCCGCAGCCGGTCCACCTCGACGGCTTCCGCGTGGGCGTCAGCCCGGTCGAGACCAAGAAGGACAAGAACGGCAACGACGTGGTCCGGGGTGGAACCGCCTGGTACGGCGCCGACGGCCTGACCGCCGCGAACGCCGTGCCCGCGTCCCGCAAGACCGCGTCTCAGGAGGGCTGATCGGTGATCTGTCCTGAGTGCGGTTCGGACGAGATCACCGAGTACAGCTACGACGGCGGCAAGACCGTCACCGGCTACGAGTGCCGCGACTGCGGTCACAACTGGAAGGCTGATCGTGTCCAGCACTGACGCTCTGGGCCTCGCTCCCCTGGTCATGATCCTCACGCTCGTGGGGCTCGTGGCCTGGGGGGCGGCCCGCCTCTTCATCGCCACCTACCGGTACATCCGGGCCACCCCGTTCCAGCGCCAGCGCATGCGCCATGCCTGGCGAGTCGGGCGCCAGTGGAAGCGGCTCGCGCCGAACGTCGGCCTCGCCCGGATCGATGAGAACACCAAGGGCCGCAAGGACTGGCAAGGCAAGGTCGCCAAGCCCGTCACGGTCGTCCCGAAGGTCAAGGTCTTCCCGGAGCCGTGGGGCATCCGGGCCGTGGTCAAGACGATCCCGAAGGTCGGGGTCGCGGAAGTCGAAAAGGCCGGCGGATGGCTGGCCGACGCGTGGGGCTGCGAGACCGTGGAAGTGAAGCGGCTCGCGGCCGGACTGGTGGAGGTTCGCGGCATCGTCGGCAACCCGCTGGA
>NZ_JBFAYA010000068.1:0-4223 GCF_040681095.1 Streptomyces sp. NPDC051909
TGCGGTGAAGCCTAGACACCTCCACCACACCGGACGTCTTCGCCATGATCAAGACCCACAACTGTCAACAACGCTCGTGATCAATACACCTAGGCGCTCCGCTCCGCTCTCCACCGCTCGCGCGCCGCCGACCGCTGCTCACCGCAGCGCCCCCGATGACCGTGACCGCCCCACCCAGGAGAGCCCGCCCGTGCAGAAGACCGTCCTCGTTCCCTACGCTCACCTCCCTCGAGCGCACCGCGACCGCCACGTCCTGACCAGTACGGTCGACGTCTTCGGCGCCGCCCACTGGCTGCTTGCCGAACGCGCTCCGCAGCCCGGCGGCGACATCCTGCCCTTCGACGCGCTGGTCGTCTCCGTCGGCCCGGGCGGCAACGTCGAACTCACCGAGCTGAGCGCCGTGCGGGCTCGCTGGCCGCACTTGGACCGCCTGCCCGGCGGCGGGTTTCGTCGTCGCCGCTTCTCGCGCCCGCCGGCACGAGGACGCGAACCAGGTCCAGGTCTTCGACGCGCTCGGGCGCGAGACCTCGTCCTTCTCCGTCTGGGACGCAATCGAGCACCTGCCGGTGGACGAGGCCGGCTACATCTGGGTTGGGCACTTCGACGAGAACCCGGCCGGAATTCGCTGCTGGAGCGCCACGGGCCGGCTCGCCTGGTCGTCAGACGGCGCCCCGATCCCCGGTCTCTTTGACCGCTACGCCCTGAACGTGTCGGGCACCGCCGCCTGGGCCTGCCCGTACACGGAGTTCCCGCTCGTCGAGATCCGCCCCAACCGGACCGACCGGCCTGTGAGGGTGTGGGCGAACCGGGTGCGGGGCGCCCATGCGGTGGCCGTCCACGGCGAGCGGGTCGCCTTCTACGGCGGCTACGGCGAGGAGTGGGACCGACTCGCCTACGGAGTGCTCGCCGCAACTGCAGTCGAGCCAACGGACGTCGGCCTCCTCACCCCGCCCGATGGCCCCGCCCCCGGCCGCCGACGGGTCGTCGGCCGAGGAAGCAGGGTCTACGTTCAGGCCGAGCCGTTCACCGCGTGGGGCGTGTTCGACCTCAGCAGCTGATACGCCGCGCGGGAAGGGCCCACTGGACCCTCCGACCGACGGTCCTGCAGGGAGCCGCGGCGTGTGCCAGTGAGGTTTCGACAGTCTTCGACCGCCAGAATCTCGACGAGCAGCTACCCGGGGCGCTGGTGCTTCGCCGTGGGTCTCTCCGGACACCAACGTTCGCAGCTATGGCGAGCCTCAAGGCGGTAGCCCGCCCAATCCAGAGTCGACGGCCTGCCATCCGAGGCGCCACCGGCAATGCCCCGCTCGATTTGGCGATGGCGCCACGCCTGTTGCAGCCGCGACGGCGAACCTCACCGGCGCTGTGCCGCGCGAGCGACCTGCACCAAGCTCGCATCACAGCATTTGTCTCGGAGAACCCGCTGTGCGAGAGGTGCCAGGCCGACGCGCCGTCCCTGCAGAAGAGGCCCGGCGCCCCGGCCGCCGTCGCACCGCTCGCGCTGGCGTGAACGTCCGGCGTGGTCTTGTTGGCCGCGGCCTTCTTCTTCGGCCTCTTGTGCACGGTGGCCGGTTCGGCGCCGGTCTCGCTGCGGGTCTCCTTCGCCTTGGCGACGGATGCCTGCAGGGGCGGCCATCAGGTCGACGACCGGCGCGGGCTTGCAGTGCTCGGACTTCGCCTCGATCACCCCGTACAGGGGGTTCTCGAAGCGGCTGGTGCGGTCGACGATTATGGGCACTCGGGCTTCCGCCAGCCGGGCGGTGCGGCGGCCCTGCAACCGGAACGCCGCGGCGGCTCCTGATGTGGTCGAGGGAGGAATGGCGGTCTGTCCAACGCGCGGGGAGGGCGACGGCGCGCGGCGCTGCGCCCGCTGAAATCCGGCGGTTGAATTCGTTTCCCCGTCCACCTTGCATTCCATGCAGCATTGAATGCGGTGCATGGAATGCAAGATGGGGCAGAAAGTCCTGACTTGCGATCAGGATCCGGGAGTGCTGGTCTGGAAGAGGTGGGGGACAAACGGCACTCACCCGCCTGAATACGTGGCGCTAGCAGGGCGAGGGGGGCGACGGTCTCGACCGGACGCCGAAGCGAGGCCTCCATCGTGGTCATCCGCAGATCCGGTCCGGTGCGATCGCCGGACGCCCCGTGCTGCCTCGCCACGGGGAGGTTCGCCATGTCACACGCCTCTGCTGTCGGCCGCCCCCTACGCCAGATCATGGCGCTGCTCGTGACGGCCGCACTGACGCTCTCCCTCTCGGCCGTGATCACGGTCACCTCGGCGAAAGACGCAGCCGCGCTGTGCTCCGCCGACCGATTCAATGGAAAATGGCGCTCGTCCGACCCGAGGCTGAAGCGAATCGACGTATGGCAGGGAGAGGACTGCCACCTTTACGCCAGGGCCTGGTCCGTCTGCGAACACGACAAGTCGCTCATCTGCAGTTGGGGAAACCGGAGGATGGGCGACAGCCCCGATCCGAACTTCCAGTTCTTCTATTACAACTGGAGCAATGCCAACGAGGTGCTGCAGCTGCGGATGAAGGACAGGACCCACATCTCGGTATGGGACCGCACCGACTTCCATGACGGCACGAAGCAGACCATCTCGGTGACGATGTACAAGAGCCGCTGAGCTCCCGCCCAGCCTCGACCGACACCGGCGCACCCCGACGAACGAGACCGCCACCGAAGAGGTGTCCCTGCCACAGGGTGGTGACGACTCGGTGTCTGCACTTCGGGGCCGGGTTCCAGCCGCAGGCGCCCCGCAGGTGCTTGCGGGCGAAGCGCAGCCAGCGCGCCTCGGAGCGGTAGCCCAGCAGCGCTTGGGCCACCGCGAGACAGACGAGTTCGGAGTCGCTGAGCAGCGGCGGTCTGCCGCGCGATCGCGTTCCTCCGATCTCGTCGTCGATCTTCACGTAGAGTGCCGTCAAGAGGGTGTTCAGGCTGGCCAATCACAAACTGATCTTGGACATCCCCGACCCTCTGAACGGGTGAAACGTCGAAGTCCTGCTGGAGTACGAGCCGTTCGACGGCTCGGCCCCGCGCGATCCGGCCGTGCCGTTTCCCGCTGACCGAGGAGTGGCAGCCGACCCAGAGCGGGCCCGGTGCGCAGTCGCGCAGTCTCGCAGCTTCGCCGACCGGTCACTACCGGTCGGCGGCCGCCGCTTTCGTCCCGCTGCCGTACGCCTCGGCGACCAGCCGCAAGGGGTCCGACCGCACGCCGAAGTGGTCGCGCAGTGCACGCCGCGCGGCGTGCACTCCGCACATCCCGTGCACCGCCTGGCCCGGTGGGGTGGAGGCGGAGCACAGGTAGACGCCCGGGAGCGGTGTCCGGTGGGGGTCCCAGCGGGCGGCCGGTCGCATCACCAGTTGCCAGGCGGTCGTCGCGCCGCCGGAGATGTCGCCGCCCACGTAGTTGGGGTTGTGCAGGCCCTGTTCGGCCGCCGTGACGACGTGCTCCGCGAGGATCAGGTCCCGGAAGCCGGGGGCGAACCGTTCCACCTGTTGCTTGATCTGTTCACTGACGTCCCTGGTGGACCCGTTCGGTACGTGGACATAGGTCGAGAGCACATGCCGTCCGGCAGGAGCACGCCCCGGGTCCACCACCCCCGGTTGTACGGCCAGCACGAACGGACGCTCGGCGTGCCGGCCGGCCGCCGCGTCGGACTCCGCCCGTACCGCCTCGGCGCGCGAGCCCACCAGGTGCAAGGTGCCGGCCTTCGCGCAGTCCGGTGCGGACCACGGCACCGGACCGGACAGGGCGAAGTCCACCTTGCACGCCGCGCCGCCGTGCCGGAAGCCGCGCAGTTGACGGCGGTACCGTTCGGGCAGTCGTGGGCCCTCGATCTCCAGCAGGGCACCCGGTGCGACGTCCAGGAGAACGGCCCGCGCGGGTGGCAGTTCGTCGAGCGACCGTACCCGGTGGCCGGTGACGATGCGGCCACCGTGCTCGGTCAGCTGCCCCACCATCGCGTCGACGATGGCCTGGCTGCCGCCGATCGGCAGCGGCCAGCCGACGGAATGGGCGAGCGACCCGAGGAGGAGGCCCACGCCGGCCGAGGCGAGCGTGCGCGGCGGCGCGATCGAGTGGCACGCGACGCCCGTCAGCAGGGCGGGGGCGAGATCGCCGCGGAACCGGGCATTCCACCACGGCGACGCCTGTTCGGTGACGCGCAGCCCGAGGCGTGCGAGGGCCGTCACCTGCGGGGGGATCCCGCGCAGGTGAC
>NZ_JBFAYA010000069.1:0-4197 GCF_040681095.1 Streptomyces sp. NPDC051909
CTCCCACTGGATGCCGGTGTGGAGCACGAACAGGATCCCGCACAGGGCCTGCCGGTCGGGCACCCGCGGCCGGCCCGTCACCAGCTTCGGCGCCGGAACTGGCAACAAGGGCTCGATCAGTGACCACAGTTCGTCCGAGACGATCCACGGCCGGGAGTTCCTCTTCGCCACGAACGGGCTAACGAGCATCCAAGCCGACAGTCACACCATCAGCGGCTTCTGTTAGGACCTCTAAGTACCTGTTTCTGAACCCGGCCACTCCCTACTTCTGGTGTCACCCACTGGAGCCCAGGGCTCATATTGAGTAGCCGTTGCCGATGGCAGCGTGCTGGCGACACGGAAGAATGCTTCAAATGTGCAGGATTCAGCAACAAGTCTGTCATTGACGAGGTCGGCTGTGTGGAGTTCCCGCTCGCGGAGCTGTGGCGGTGGGATGGATCGCCAAACGCGTGGCCCTCATCGGTGTCTGCCGGCCCAGCCATTGACGACCGATTCACCGATGACGAACTGGAGTTCTGCAGGGCGCCACTGGATTGCCCGGCTATCGTCTCGATCAGCAGCGTGAACTAACCCTTCTTCCTGGCACCACGAGGAGAATACAGAGTGGCTGAGGCGCGCGAATTGATTGCGTGGGCTGCGAAATGGCTGCGGGATCGAGAGATCCCGCAAGAGTTTCTCCAGCTAGCTGCGGTTCAGAACGCCCGCCTATGAGGCGGAACCGATGCTAGCGCCCTGGAGAAAGCTCGTCCGACTTCAGCCAGCGATGAAGGCGCCGAGGAGTACTTGGAGTACATGCAGGATTCGCCCGACCCCCTGGAATATCTTGATGCCAGAATCATCGGGCCCGAAAGCGCCACCTGGGATGACGGTCTCGCGCAGGCGGTACTCGACGACGAGGCGAACTCCGAGGTTCCACATTTCGCCAAATTGCTGAGCTACTTCCTTGCGGCCGTCATGGTGGGTACGGATTTCGTCTATGGGTATTGGCTATATCCGGGAGAAGTCTGGCCACCGCCAATCGTGTGTGCCGACACTGAAGGAACCCTCTTCGCCGTGAGCGGGGCCTCACTGGCCGAGGCGCTGCTGGCGAATTGTGAGGACGATGCAGAAGTTGCTCTACTTGGGCAGTGGTTCACCAACCTCGGACTTTCTGTGAAAGTTCGCTCAGTATCAGAGATCCCAGACTCACTCGTCCGCATGGATCCGGAGATCCTGGAGCGGGAACTCTAAGCCTTACCTGGAGGCAACGAGAAGTCAGGCGGCCGGCGCGAGCGTGGTCCGGGCGGAACAGGTCTTGCTCCGGGTGAGACGGCGGGCCATGAGAGTGATGGCGGCCCAGGTGATCAGGGTTTCCGAGTGCTGGACGAGCCGTTCGTAGTCGCGCGCGTGCCGGCGGGCGTGCATCATCCAGGCCCAGGTCCGTTCGACGACCCAGCGACGGGGCAGCACGATGAAGCCGGAGGAGTCCTTCGGGCGGCTGACGGTCTTGATCGTGAGGCCCAGGTACTTCTTCGCCCAGGTCACGAGCTTGCCCGCGTAAGCGGTGTCGGCCCAGACGATGGTGATCTCGGGGTGCATGAGGCGGAGTCGGAAGAGGACTTCCTTGGCCGCGTGGCTGTCGTGGAGGTCGGCGGGAGTGACCATCACGAACAGGGGAAGGCCGCGGGTGTCGACGACGAGGTGGCGCTTGCGGCCGTTGATCTTCTTGCCCGCGTCGTACCCGCGGGAGTCCTTCCCGACGGTCTCGGCGGCCTTGACCGACTGGGAGTCGATCACGGTGGCCACCGCTCTGGGGCCTTTGCCCATGTCGCGGCGGATCCGCCCGGCGAGATGGTCGCGGATCTGGCCGACGACACCGGCCGCGGCCCAGCGGGTCATGAAGCCCCAGACGGTCCGCCAAGGTGGGAAGTCGGCTGGCAGGGCCCGCCATTTGCAGCCGGTGTCGACCACGTAGCGAATCGCGTCGACGATCTCGCGACGGGGATGCTTCTCCGGCCGACCCCCGATCGGTGTGTCGCAGGCCGGGATCGGCAGCAGCGGTTCGATCAGAGCCCACTCGGCGTCCGACGTGTCCGAGGGATAGCGGCGGAGACGCATCACGGTTCCTCGATGATGCGGCGGGGCCGTCGGCAGAGCGGCCCCGCCGCTGGTCAGGCAGTGGCGATGAGGTCGAGGGTGGATTCGATGGAGTTGAGCTGGGCGACGATGTGCCGCACCCACTTGTCGTTCGGGTGGACGGCGGCGTGCGGGGCGACCGTGCCGGTGATGAAACGGCGGAACTCCGTCAGCTTCTCGGAGACCACCGCCCGTTCGTATACCTCCAGCGCGGCCCGCTCAGCGCCGAGCTGGTAGCCGTTCTCCCTGGTCCAGATCAGCGGCGGCCAGCCGTTGGAGGCGATCACGTCCCGCAGGCAGGCCAGCCCGGAGCGGACCTGGCTCGGGGAGAGCTCGCTGGCGCGTACCAGCTGAGGGAACAGCAGCCCCGCCGGCCTGGCCTCGAAAAGGATGAACCGGAGGGTGTCCGCGTGCCGCTGGGCGGCTTCGCCCAGCCGCCGTGAGGCGCGGGGCATGACTACTGGCCCCGCAGCAGGCGGGCGAGCTCGTCGTCCATGTCGACCTTGCCGGTGTCGACGGCGGTCTCGATCCAGTCGAGCGTGGCGCGCATCAGTGCGATGTTCTCGTGCACGATCACCCGCTCGTCGTCCGACAGCTGCCGGTCACGCAGACCGGGGACCGTCCGGCCGGCGGCAGCAACGAAGGAGTGGCAGGCGGTGACCAGGTCCAGGAACTCCACCGCCCTGTCGATCTGCCTCACGGCCGGCGCGACGGGGCTGGTGTCCTCGAAGTGCTCGCGGGCTTGCCGGCTCCGCTCGGCCTGGGCATGGTTGACCTGGAAACGGGCGGTGTCGTCGCTCATCGCCTTGAACGCGATGTCCGGCCGCCGCAGCAGACTGGTCGCCGCACTCGCCGCGACCGCCTCGTCGCGAGTGAACTCCTCCACCACCCGGACCTTGTCGGTCTGTGCCACCTTCGCCGCGACCTGCGGACGACGCAGCAGATCACCGGTCACGGCCGCGGCGACCTTGTCATCCTGGGCGAGCGCGTGGATGGCGGTGACCTTCTCCTGCGGCGAGACCGGGGTCTCCACCTGGACTCCGGTCCGGCGCCGGGCGTCGTCCATCGTCCAGCGGGTCTTGCCCGCAGGAGGTGTCTCGATCGCGGCGTACCGTTCCGTCTCGTTGTCGATGCTGGCCAGCACTTTGTGGACCGAGAAGGATGCCTCTTTGCGGCGTTTGTCGGCCGGCCAGCGCGAGGCCGTCCAGCGGGCCGTCTTCACCGTCTTCACGGCCAGACCGATGTCTTCGGCCAGCTGGGTCAGGGACAGATCCACGGACCACGCGTGGTCGGTGGCGACCCCTCCGCGGGGACGGATCGGCTCGATCTCCAATGCCCGGTCCCCGATCGTGAACTGCCCCTGTGTCTGCTGTTCGACCACGCCCCGCAGCTCGGCAACGATCTGCTCATAGCGGGACTGGCTGACGTTTCCGACCTTCTCGTTCTCCTCGGTCATGGCTTTCACCATCCAAGTACGGGCTAGGGCACGGCACTTCGGGCCGTGACGAGACGGGGCCCGCATCCACCACCGAGAGTCAGACCGAAAATCCGAAGATCGTAACGAATGGCCGGAGATGACCGGATCGTGAATGAAACCGGACTGAGGATGCGTTCGATCAGCGGTCACTGTGACCGTTCCGCGAACGGTTCCTTCCGCCGCCTCCAGGCCCGCACCACACATCGCCGTGAGCAATACACGGCGTCCGAGCGGCGGTCGACGCCGGCCACCCACCGGGCCCCGCACTCCAGGCACCCAACCTCATCGGCGTCACCCCGGACGGCCGCCAGGCGCTTCCGTAGCCGCCGTTCCGTACGCCACTGCCTGGAACGACATACCGACGAGCAGAACACGGCCCCGGGCCGGGCGCCCGGCCTCAGCCGTTCGCCACAAGCCCGACAGTTCCTCTCCCCGGCCCGTCCGATGCCCTTGGACACCACGCCAGCGTAGGACCCAAGGCTACTCAGGACCGGGGCTTAGAAACAGGTACTGACCTCGATCTTCGTGACGGTGTCGTCGGTTGTAGAGCAGGGATCTCGCGAAGCCGCCGTGTTCTTGTGAACAGCTGGCCGGCTGGGGCATGA
>NZ_JBFAYA010000070.1:0-4186 GCF_040681095.1 Streptomyces sp. NPDC051909
ATGGTGCCCGGCGTTCCCGAACGCCGCAGCCACGACTACGTCCGGGCCGGCACGACCACTCTCTTCGCCGCCCTCGAAGTCGCCACCGGCAAGGTCATCGGCTCTCTCCACCGCCGTCACCGGGCGGCGGAGTTCAAGTGCGCACGACTTGACTTGCGCACGACACTAATGGAGTAGAACCTACCCATGACCGAGTACCGACAAGAATGCGAAAATGAATTTCGTCATTTTTGAGGGGGAAGAGTCGTGACGATGTTTCGTGGAATTCCTGGGACGGGATTCATGGAGCGCGCCAACCCATCTCCCCCTTTCGTAACTCCAGAGATCGGTCAGAATTAATGCTAGTCGATGGCATTTTCGAGGCGAACAGTGCACTCCTAAGCTGCCCATTTGATGCCTATTCTGAGGCTCGCCATCGAGGTATCTACTTCTCGGAGAAGGCAAACGCTTACATCGTGAGTGCCCGAAATCATGTCTTGTCCGTCCTTCGTAACGCTCGAGATTTTTCATCGACAAACGCCTTTGGCTCGCCGCCGGTGACTCCGGAGACCGGCGTGGAACAGTACTTGCCAAGCCTAGGCCTCACGGATGGCGCGGTCCACACTCGTCGGCGTTCAGCTGTCCGGCGCTCGCTAACCCCTTCTCGAATCGCTGAAAGGGAGTCTACGATTCGATCCATTTGTGAAGATCTCGTCGACTCCTGGCCTAAGTCGGGTCACATCGATCTCGTTTCTTCCCTCTCTCGCCCCCTTCCCGCCATGACCCTGGTTCATTTCCTTGGAACGCCATGGGCCAGATGGGAAGAGATGGTTTCCTGGGCTGAACTTATTGCGATTGGTGCTATCGGGCGTACTAGTTACGACACGGACATTATTAAGCAAGGCGCCGTGCCGTTCTCCGAGTGGTCAAGTCGTGCCCTCGATGCCGCCGCCGACGACGAGAGGAGCATTCTAGCCGAGATATCTGTCGCGGAAAGGAACGGATCAATTTCGCGCACCGAGGCCATTCAGTTGACCATGGAAGTCTTCTCTGCCGGAGTGCTAACTACCGCAGGACTTATTTCCAACTGCATTCTTGCGCTCACGCAGCGGAATGACTTGGCGGATCAACTCCGATCCGACTTTGCCCTAATTCCAGGATTCATTGAAGAGGTTTTGCGCCTAGAGTCACCCGTTCAGGGGGTATTTCGGTTGGCGATGCGGGATTGTGAAGTAGGTGGCTTCCCCATCTCGGAGGGATCGCGCGTATTCGTTCTATTTGGTGCCGCGAACCGTGACTCGCATGCATGGACGGGCGCGGATGATTTCGACATGCGCAGACCCGGATCACCGGCACACTTGGCGTTCGGTCGCGGCGTACACACTTGCCCTGGTTCTTCGCTATCCCGAACAGAGACCAGAATTGCCCTGGAAACGATCTTGGCGCACACGACGAGCATGGATTTGGCAGTTGGCGTCCACGAAGTGGAGTATCTTCCAAATCCCATCTTCCGAATCCCACTGCAACTCCCGCTGGAGGTACTCCGACCTCGACATTCCATAAGGGTACGTGAACCGTTTGCATCGTTCCCCCAAGGTAAAAATGCAGGTCAGTGAGATTGTGTGATTAGGCGAGACTCGTGGTCGTTGCGATGGTGTTCTCTACGCACCATGCGCCTGACAAGGAGCCTCGCTCGGCTCCGTCACCGTGGCGTGGGTTACTGACAGGAAGCGGCCGTTCTGCTGTACCGGATTGCCACCGGGAATTTCTGTGCGCATAACGAGTTGCTGTGGAAAGCGTCGCAGCCGGAGTCCTGTGCCCAGTCGACGTGAATTCTCAGAGCTTTGACAGTTTCTACGGGGCCCGACTGCCCTGTTTTGAAGGACGGAGAGCCGTGTACGAGCGGGACGAAAATCAGGCATGGCGGCCGCGAGTCGACGACTGTCTGGTGAACGAGCTGTTGATGAGTTCCCTCACCCTGCCCGCAGTGCTTGTTGCACATGAGCTGAGAATCTTCCGTCTGCTTTCGGAAAGATCCCTGGCGTTCGAGGAGATCAGCCAGCGGGTGCCGGTTGATGGTCGTCCCCTCAAAGCAATCCTCCAGTTGTGCGCATCCAAGGGTTTGTTGTCGGTTGAGGACGGCCGCTACGCACTGACGCTCACGGGCGAGGAGTACTTCGTGGAAGGCAGGCCGTCTTCCTACACCGACTACCTCGGCATGCTGAAGGAGACGTCCGCGCTTTTGGCCTTCGAGCCGCTCATGAAGGCGGTTGAGACGAACTCTCCTCAGGCCTACGGTGGTGAAGACATCTTCGAAGCCCACGAGGCGCAGGCAGAGAAGGCGCGTCTCTTCACACGCACCATGCACGGCCATAGTGCGGCGCCGGCCTCCGCATGGCCGGACCATGTCGACATGTCCCTGCACCGCCGCATGCTCGACATCGGAGGCGGCAGCAGTGCGCACGCCATCGGCGCCGTGCGGCGCTGGCCCCATTTGCGGGCGACTGTCCTGGACCTGGCCACGGTGTGCGAAGTGGCGAATGAGTACATCGAGCGGGCCGGCGTTCAGGACCATGTCGGTACGCTGGCGTTCGACATGTGGCAGGACGCACTGCCGGCCGCAGATATCCATTTCTACTCGGAGATATTCCACGACTGGTCTCCAGAGCAGTGCCGTTCACTCGTCCGCAAGAGCTTCGAGAGCCTGGAGCACGAAGGACGCCTCATCATCCACGAGATGCTCTATGACGAGGAGAAGCAATTTCCCGACGTCGCTGCCGCCTACAGCGTGGGGATGCTCCTGTGGACCCAGGGACAACAGTTCACCGCCCCCGAGTTGACCGCTCTGCTTGCGGGGGAGGGCTTCGTTGATATCGAGGTCAAGCCCACGTTCGGCTACTGGAGCATCGTCACGGGCCGCAAACCCTGACCAATGCCGATCGGTGACCCGTTTGGCCAATATCTCCTATCCCCGGCACGGCACAGCAAATTGAATGGCTTAACCGGTTTCGCCCCTAGGCCTGCTAAAGAATGACGGCACTTCGTGTCGGACGGTAAGTGAGGGCCTACCCATGCTTTGTTCGGCAGGCACTCAAATGCAATTGCTGCGGGAAGAGCGTGCGATGGCATGAGTGTGCGCCGAGAAATCCCTGTACATTACAATCGAGCGGCAATGCGATGAACGATTCAGGCAAAGTTGGAAATCATTCGGACGCACTGAAGCAGAGTGAATTTCTCCGAAGTCAAGATTCACTGAGCATCACACTCGCCATAAATGTCATCGTTGACAAGTGGGCAGCGGATACACCGGAATCCGTCGCCATCGATGCTCCAGGTATGCGTCTTACGTATCGCGAGTTGGTGGAGCGTGCGAATCAGTTGGCGCACTATCTGCGCGCTCGCGGTGTTGCTCCGGGGGATCGTGTGGGTGTCTGTCTTCCCCGTTCCGCTGAGGCTGTTGTCTGCTTCCTCGCCGTGCTCAAGGCGGGAGCTGTATGCGTGCCTCTCGACCCGGACTATCCATCGAGACGTCTTGCACACATGCGGGCAGACGCCGGCCTGGTTCTCACCCTCACCGTCGACGAACTCGAGGCTGCTCAGGACGCGATCAACGCCTGCTCCACGACACCGCCGACTGTCACCGCTCGTGGAGATGACACCGCATACCTCCTCTACACTTCCGGCTCAACCGGACAACCCAAAGGCGTCCAGATACCGCACCGCGGCATCGTGAACGTGATAGCTAACGCTAACTGCCCTGGGCTGGGCCCGGCGAGTCGATTCCTGCACGCCGCGTCCATTTCATTCGACGCAGCGGTACTGGAGATCTGGTCAGCCCTGCTGAACGGGGGCCGGCTAGTGGTGGCACCGCCCGGTCCAATCAGCGCGGAGGAGATCGTCGCCTTCACGGATACAGGACGGGTCTCTGACGCCTTTCTAACCACGGCGCTGTTCCATCGTCAGGTTGCTGAATTCCCATTCTCTTTCAGCGGGCTGCGCACTCTCATGGTCGGCGGCGAGTCCCTTCTGTCCGGGCCCGCGCAAGCCGTTCTTCAGAACAATCCGGATCTGCGTCTGATCAACCTGTACGGTCCGACCGAAGCCACCATCTACGCGACGTATTTTGTGATGGGTGCGCCGGAGGATGTGTCCAGCCCGGTACCGATCGGGCGTCCCATCGCGAATGCTCGTATCCGTGTCCTCGATG
>NZ_JBFAYA010000071.1:0-3974 GCF_040681095.1 Streptomyces sp. NPDC051909
CCGGTCTGGCAGTAACGGCTCGATCCTTGCCCACTGGGCGTCAGTCAACGACACACATCAACCAACGATCAGATGATCCGAAGGAAACGCCCTAGGAACGCCAGGAGGAGTTCGGGGTGGCGCTGGATGTAGCGGAGGGCGCTGCGGGCGGGCCCGGTGCGGCTCGTCAATCGTACGAATTGCTCGGTTGGCGGTCTTCTCCTTGGCGTGTGCCCAGAGCAGTTCGGCGGGTTCAACTCCGGTGAGCAGGAGGGCATCTGGATGATCGTGAACCAGTACTGCCGCTGCGCCTGCTGTTTCACGTGTTTGCTGATGTGGCTGGAGTAGTTGTCTCAGACGACGGTGATGGGCAGGTCCGGGAGGCGGTGGAGCATCGCGAGAAAGCGCGGGAATTCCTTCTTCGTGTAGCCGTCGGACGGCCTTGATCGCATAGATCATCCGGGGCTGCTCGCCGTCGTTGAAGCAGAGCCATGCCGCCATGCTGGTATTGTCGTTGCGTTTCCCGGATAGTCGGATCACCGGGGTGTGCCCGGCCATGTCCCAGGTGTGGCGGGTCGGCCCGTTCAGCCACGCCTCGGCCTCGGCCTCGTCCTCGAAGCAGACCCGCCCTCCGCCTGCGGTGACCTGCGTGGGGGAGAGGACCGCCGGCCACGTTTCCGTGCGCCACCATGCGGCAGTCGCGCTCCACGGCCCGCACCTTCGGCGCCTGCCACGACCAGCCGAGGCGGTCCACAGGCTGACCGCCTGCGGCGTCACCTCGAGTACCTGCGCGACCTTGCTCTGCCGCATCCCCTGCTCGAATAAGTCCCCGCCGCCTGCATGCGGTGCCGCTCCAGCTCAACTGGGCTCAGCGAAAACCTTACGTGTCCGAGTCCCCATGCATCTGCATCCGTATGCCGAACATGACCAGATCCAGACGTGGCATCAAAGATCAGTACAGCAATCAGGGTAGGAATTACTCAAGGTTCGCCGCACTCGAGACATGTAGAGTGCGGCAAGGGATGCAATCCTGTGGTGACCGAAATACTTTACCGGCAGGATGTATCTGATGCACCCATACCGGAAACAACTCGATATGTAAATGGAGCAATAGGGAATGCGGAAGACTGTTGCCTTGAAGGCTGCTCTTGCGGCTGGAGGTGTGCTAGCTGCTTCGTTTCTCGCGGCCCCCGCGAGCGAGGCGACTACAGAGGCGGTCAGGTATATGCCAGGTCCCGGCCCTGAACCTTTCAACCTTTGGGGCCCCGGTCCTGCGAGAGTTGGCACGGACGGGAATGTGATCGCGTCTAAGGCAACGCTCCGGATGACTTGCCCCAGCGCCACTCCGTTCTTTCAGTCATACACCGCCATGGGTGTACCACTGTCCAAGATCAAGCATGAAGACAAGTGGGTGCCCACGAGGTCGGGTGACCGCATCGTGGGCAGTACTAACGAGACCACTATAACGAATTATGACACGACCAAGGGCATAACCCTGAAGGTCAAGTGGACATGCTCCAACCAATTCAAGGATGAGAATTCTACGATCGCGTCGATCGCGAGGGACTTCAACGTTCCCGGCCTGAACTCCCAAGGAGATTCGACCATCATGGGAGAGTTGCGATGCCCAATCGGTCGCCCTTCGGTGAAGTACGACGGATGGGTAAAGCCGGAAGCCGTAATAGTGGGCGAATTGGCCACGGATGGAGACCCGGACCGCGCGACGCGCACGTTCACCAATTTGAACGCCGATGACGTCACTCTAAGGTGGACGATCAGCTGCGGAAAGGGCTGATCCGGCGGCCAGCCCAGAAGGCTGCTTAGAGCTCGTAACACGATCTTGCTGAACGCCCCTGGTCGGCCGTGACCGGTATGAGGATCCGACCGTTCGGGATGGTGTGACTACCCGGGCCGTGGATCGTGGACGATGACCTGTGGGCGCTGATCGAGCCGCCGCTGCTGCCGCCCTGGCCCAAGAAGGCTCCTGGCCCGCGGCCGGTGCCGGACCGGCAGTGCCTGCAGGGCATCCTGTATGTGCTGCACAACGACATCGCCTGGCAACTGCTGCCTCTGGGGCTGGGGTTCGGCTCGGGCCAGACGTGCTGGCGGCGGCTGGACCGGTGGCAGAAGGTCGGGGCCTTTGACCGGCTGCACCGGATCCTGCTCGCCGAGCTCAACGCGGCCGGCGAACTGGACTGGTCCAGAGCATACGTCGACGGCTCCACGTCCGCGCCAAGAAGGGGGAGCCGACACCAGTCCGTCGCTGGTCGACCAGCGGAAGACGGGCAGCAAACACCATCTGATCTGCGACGGACGCGGCACCCCTCTGAAGGTCATCACCACCGCTGCCAACGTCAACGACGCCACCCAGTGCCTGGCCCTGGTCGATGACATCCCGCCCGTCGCCGGACGCCCGGGGCGGCCCCGACGACATCCCCAGGCCCTGCTCGCGACAAGGGCTACGACTCCGACCCCCACCGCCGCGAACTACGCAAGCGCCGATCCTGCCGGTGCTCTCCCGCAGGAGCGCCCCGAACATCGAGGGCTTGGGCAAGCTCCGCTATGTCGTCGACCAGACCTTCGCCCTTCTCCATCAGTTCAAACGCCTCGCCGTCTGCTGGGAACGCCGCACCGAACTCCACGACGCCTTCGTCTCCCTCGCCGGCGGCCTCATCTGCTGGAGACGGCTCAAGAACACCCGAACATGATCGTGTTACGAGCTCATAGAGGCGTATCCAGTAGGTCGCGTGATTCGTGCTCAGGCAGTCGGACGAAAGCGAGCGAACCGAGCGGTGCGCTCATTTCGCTCGGGGGTCGAAGCAGCCTCCACCAGCCCAGCTGGCATCGGATAGATCACTCGAAATACAGTCGGGGAGACGCCATGGTAACGGCATTCCAGTCCGAGGCCAGTGACATTGAGCGGACAGAAGTGCCCCAGCCCGTGTATGGGAATGAGGCAGGGGAGGCAACCCAGTTCCGGCGGCCTTCCAGAGCAAAAGACACGCACCTCAGTCCCGGAAGCCACGGCCCGCATGCTCACCGAGTCGATGGCTCGGCGAGAACAGTCCAGCCAGCCACGCGGGGGCGCCCGCTCGTCGAGCTCAAGTGGTGGAGCGTGGCCCTACCTCCGGGTCCCGAAACCGGTTGAGTAACCATTCCACATTCCGAGACTAGGTAGAGTGTGCTCTTATTGGCGCCATGAATAGAAATATCATCCGCCGCAAGTCAGCTATCGGCGCCCTCCTGGCGGGCCTGCTTTCCCTCTCTATCACGGCCGCGCCGGGTGCATCTGCCACCGGGTACCCGACGACAGATGTGGTTACCCCTTATTGGGGTATGAGGTGCACCATAACCTATGTCTCCGAAGTCACAACCCAGGCGACCTGCTGGGGCCGCGGGGACTGGGCCCTGGAAGTGACCTGTAAGAAGATTCTGGGAATACCCGGAACTACGCTGTACAGCCCGCGTCAGGACCAGAGAGACGGCGGAGCTTCATCGGTGTATGTAGGCCCCTGCCCATATGGCACCTGGTCTGCGAGGATAGGTGAATTCATTGAGTGAACCTCTTGTAACCTGTGCCGGGAGGGTGAAATGGCCTGGAGGGCGGGGCATGTGACAGGGCAGGGCTCCTGGTTGTTGCGTGGTGATCTCACTGAGCACGCCGGCGGCTGAGGGGCCCTGTTGGTTACGCATCGTTCTATGCTCGACAGTCCCGTAGAGCTCGTAACACGATCATGTTCGGGTGTTCTTGAGCCGTCTCCAGCAGATGAGGCCGCCGCGAGGGAGACGAAGGCGTCGTGGAGTTCGGTGCGGCGTTCCCAGCAGACGGCGAGGCCACGCCGATCGGAGTGCTTCCCACAACATTGCCGCTCGTGGCGAGACCGTGTGGAATGCGGGGCGTGGGCTTACTTCGCTTTGACGGACATCGGAGATCAGGGGCTTGGGCCCCGGAAGGATGATGTTCATCATGGAGAGCATGGGGAAGAGGAAGGCGC
>NZ_JBFAYA010000072.1:0-3885 GCF_040681095.1 Streptomyces sp. NPDC051909
CGCCTTCCTCTTCCCCATGCTCTCCATGATGAACATCATCCTTCCGGGGCCCAAGCCCCTGATCTCCGATGTCCGTCAAAGCGAAGTAAGCCCAGGAGACTCGCGAACCTCCTCCGGCTGGGCCGGTCGTAGCCCGCCGCGGGCCTTGGGGCAGTCATGCGGCGGGGCCTCCGGCCGTCCGGTTCCGGGGTCAGGCGCGCCACACCTCGGCCGCGGCGAGGAACGCCGACGACGGGCGGTCCGGAGTTCCTCCGGTGGAACCGGGGTGCGGACCAAGGCAGGCCGTCGAGTTTCGGGGAAATGGTACCGGCCTCGGTGGGGCCGTCTTCGTTGGCTACGCTGAGCACGGGCGTGCCTTTCCGACCCGCGCTACAACGCGGGCCTACTCGGTGACCATGAGTCGATCGCCCGGGAAGGTACGCCCTCCGCATCCCACGAGGCACACCGCCCTGGGCCGATCCACAGGTCCTGAGCATTGCTCTTCAACCGCGACCATGCCTGGCTGCGGGCACCCGGCGAACGCCTTCGCCCAACTCAAGAACCTGGCGGCTGCTGCACCGGGCACGCTGTTCCACCCGCCGCATCGGCACAGCGGTCAAGGCCGTCCAGACCCTCCTGACTGCGACTACTCAGGATGAGAACGGCTCACTGAGAGTATTCCTTGATAGCGATCGATGTCAAAACTGAGTATCGTTGGCACACGGTTCATCTAGGTGAGCCGGTGATTCGAGATATCACCCTGAGGCGGTGGTGGCAGTGGATACTGGTGCTCAGTGGCCGCTGGTGGAGCGGAATCCCGAACTGGAGGCATTCGAGGTGGCCTGGGGACGTCGCTCCTGCCAGGCGATAGTCATCGCGGGGCCCGCAGGAGTCGGCAAGTCCAGACTTGCTGAGGAGTGTCTGGCCCGGGCTGTCCGCGGCGGGTTCAAGGGCCGAAGGGCAACAGCAACCGCAGCCGCTGCGACCGTGCCACTCGGGGCTATTGCTCATATCCTTCCGCCCGGAGTAGATTTGTCTGAACCCGTGAAAGGCTTTGCGGAGGTAGCCAGGGTACTGTCTGGCCCGCAGCGGGACCGTAAGTGGGCAATACTGATAGACGACGTACATTTGCTGGATGCCACCTCAGCTGTGTTGCTTCGGCAGCTGATGATCACTCGCCTAGTTCGGCTGATCGCCACTCTTCGTACCGGGGAACCTGCCACTGAGGCCGTCCAAGCATTGTGCTACGGGGACGAAATTTCCCGCATCGACCTCGACGTATTCGACCTGAATCAGACCATGGGAATGCTGCAGGCCATTTTGGGTGGGCCCGTTACACGGCGCACGGCGCATCAGCTATTCACCGCATCTGGCGGCAATGCTTTGTACCTTCGGGAGTTGGTACAAGGCGCGAGTGCAAAGGGTTCATTTGCTTTCGACGGAGAGATCTGGCAGCTGGTTGATAGTCAGGAAGCCGTCGGTACACCGAGGCTGAGCGAACTCGTAAAGGAGCGCCTTGGTACGGCCGATCCCCGGGCTCGACTTGGGTTGGAGCTACTAGCACTCTGTGAACCCCTGCCGCTCGCCGACATCCAAGCGGCCGCTGATGATCCACATGCGGTCGCAGACCTTGAGGCAGTAGGACTAGTAAGCGTTCACCGCGCACACCGCCGAACCAATGTAACTCTTGCGCACCCCCTGTACGGAGAGGTCCTACGCAGCCAACTACGCCCCGTTCGCCGCCGTGAGATACTACTTAGGCAGATCGATCGTGCCAAGGAGCACGGCTCCCGGCGACGCGAAGATGTGCTGCGCATTGCCGCCTGGCAACTCGCCGCCACCGGGACCGCCGACAGCTCTATGCTCAGTCAAGCTGCCACCTTGGCGCGCTACGCCCATGACTATCCCCAGGCGCTGGCACTTCTTGAAGCTCTCCGCCCGGAAGAGTACAACACTGCCACTCGGCTCATGCTGGGCGAGGTCTTGTTCGAAGTGGGGCGTCCCGAACACGCAGAGAAGATCCTCCAGGATGCCGAGAGGCATGCGGCAGGTGAGTCGGAGTTGCTGGCCATCACCCTGACACGCACCTTCAACCTCTTCTGGGCCGCCGGCCGTACGGCAGAGGCCTTCGCTCTGAATGATGCCGCCCGACTGCGCATGCGCGACGAGTCGGAAATTCGCATGCTGCGCTACAACGAGGGCAGCATGTGGATCGCTACAGGACACCCGGATCATGGCCTTGAACTACTTGAGGACCTGACAAATGACCTTAGCGTCGTTTCAAATCCGGCAGCCTGGCTCGCGGGGGCAATGATGAAGCCCGTAGGGCTGTACATGACCGGCAGAATCAGTGACGCAGTGACCTTTGCTGAAGATGCACACAAAGCGCACCTAGATGTCGAGGATAGTGCCCTATACCCGCATCCTGCGGTTCAGTTGATATCTGTGAGCGCCGCGTTGCGGGATTTTGGACGGCTGGCAGAGGCGCGTGATGTGGGCGAGAGCGGTTTCGCTGACCTGGCATCCGCCTCAATTCCCTTGCCGTCTATGTGGATGGCCGTTAATCTGGGGGAGTTGGAGTTGCTGGCAGGGCATCCTGCCACCGCTCGCAGATGGTTCGCCGAGGCTGCCAACCGCGCCCGCCGTCACCACAACGCCAGGACGCTCAACCCTGCTCTGAACGGCATCGCCGTCTGCGCTGCACAACTCGGCGATCTGGAGGCTGCCAAGCGAGCCCTGTCTGAGGCGCGCAACTACCCACCGCTGGGCATTTTTATCGCTCTTGAGTGCCAGGCGTTGGCATGTCTCGCAGCGGCTACAGGGGACCTTCGCCGGGCCCGTAGGCTGCTCGTTGATGGCGCGACTGTGGCACGCACCGCTCGGCTGATCCCGCCGGAGATGACCCTTCTGGTAGACGTCGCGCGACTCGGCGGCGCAAACCAGGTTGCTCCTCGGCTCGCTGAACTCGCCCAGGACTGCGATGGGCCATTCGCCGTGGCGCGCGCACACCTCGCTGCCGGTCTCGCGGCTGACAGCCCTGGTCAGCTAAGTAATGTCGCTGGAGAGTTGGAGTCGATTGGCGCGGACCTACTGGCAGCTGAAGCTGCCAGCGCAGCTGCGGGTGCGTACGAACGTGCCGGACAGGTTCGTAAAGCCAGCGCCGCGGCTCGGCTTGCCAACACTTGCGCCGGCCGCTGCGAGGGTGTGCGTACGCCGTTGCTAACAGCGGCCCTCTCGGCGTCACTTACTGCCCGTGAACGCGAAGTCGCTCTTCTCGCTGCCCAGGGGACACCTAGTAAGGAAATCGCGGCATCCTTCCACCTTTCCGTGCGCACCGTCGACAACCACCTTCAACACGCATATACGAAACTCGGTGTAACGACCCGCCGTGAACTTGCTGCCACCCTCGGCACATTGGGTACCCCATGAATCAGGTATGTTCGGGCCCTGGAGCAAGCCATCGAAGCGGCTTGGCGTGATCGCCCCGTTCGCCATCCTGATCTCCGCGGGACGACTGCCGGAGGGTGAACGTCTTCCGAGGATCCGGCAGTTGGCGTCCGACCTTGGGCTGGCCGCCGGTACGGTGGCCAGCGCCTACCGGGAGTTGGAGGTTCCGGCCTGATCCGCACCCGGCGTGGTGCGGGCACCCGGGCGGCATCCCCACTCCGCAAGGCCAAGCACCCACTCCCGAGGAACTCGCGCCCCTGGCCCGGCATTACCGGGACGAGGCCCGGGCCATTGGAGCGGATGACGCGGCGATGACGCAAGCGCTGCGTTCCGCGCTGTCCGACACAGACTGAGCCCATTCGATCTGAGCTTGTTCCGCTTTGACGGACACGTTTGGTGTGGTGGTCAGGCTGCGAGGGCGGTCTCGTATTCGGCTGGGCTGCGGTAGCCGAGGCTGCT
>NZ_JBFAYA010000073.1:0-3779 GCF_040681095.1 Streptomyces sp. NPDC051909
CCCGGCGGGGGGGGGGGGGGGCGCGGCCCCCCCCCCCCCCCCCCCGCCGGTCAGGCGTCGGTGTAGTCGGCGATCACGTCGAGCGTGGACTCGACCGAGCTGAGCTGGGTGTTCAGGTGCTTGATCCACCGCCCCTTCGGTTGCAGGGCGGCGTGCGGGGCGACGACGCCGGTGATGAACCGGCGGATCTCGGAGAGCTTGCCGCGGATGACCGCGACCTCGTATGCCTGGAGCTCGGCCGGGTCCGAGCAGAACTTGTAGCCGTCCGTCCTGGTCCAGATCAGGGGCGGCCAGCCGCGTTCGGCGATGATGCCCCGAAGGCAGGCCAGGCCCGCGCGGGCCTGGCTGGGCGACAGCTCGCTGGATCTGACCAGCTGGGGGAAGGTCAGACCGGCCGGACGGGCCTCGAAGAGCACGAACCGGACGGAGTCGGCGTGCCGCTGGGCGGCGGGCGATCCGCGCTCGGAAGCGCGGGGTATCGCCTACTCACCTTGCAGCAGGCGGGCCAGCTCGCCGTCGACGTCCACCTTGCCGGTGTCGACCGCGGTCTCGATCCAGTCCAGCGTCGCCCTCACCCGGGCGACGTTCTCGTGCACGATGGCGCGTTCGTCTTCCCCGAGCTGCCGGTCGCGCAGGCCCGGGACGACCCTGCCTGCCGCCGCGACGAACGCGTGGCAGGCGGTCACCAGGTCCAGGAACTCCACCGACCGGTCGATGCTCCGGATCACCGGGGCGACGGGGCTGGTCTCCTCGAAGTGCTCGCGGGCCTGCCGGCCGCGTTCGACCTGGGCGTGGTTGACCTGGTGGCGTGCGGTGTCGTCGCTCATCGCCCGGAAGGCAACGTCCGGCCTGCGCAGCAGGCCGGTGGCCGCCTCGGCGGCGACGTGCTTGTCACGGGTCAGTTCCTCGACGACCTTCACCTTGTCCGCCTTGGCGACGCGGGCGACGACCGCGGGGCGGCGCAGGAAGTCCGGGGCGACGGCAGCCGCGACCTTGTCCTCCCGCGTCAGTTCCTCCACCGCCCGGACCTTGTCCTCGTCCCTGACCTGCGCGACGACCGCCGGACGCCGCAGCAGGTCACCGGTGACCGTGGCGGCGACCTCCTCGTCCTGGGCGAGCGTGTGAATCGCGCTGACCTTCTCCTGCTGAGTGACGGGCTAAAAGACCTGCCGGCCGACCCGCCGGTTCGCCTCGTCCGGCGTCCAGCGGGACTTGCCCTCCGGCAGGCTGAGGATCGTGGCGAACCGCTCCTCGTCGTCGGCGATCGACGCCAGGATCTGGTGGACCGTGAACGACACCCCCGCAACCCGCCGGTCCCTCGGCCACTTCGACGCGGTCCACCGGGCCGTGTCCACCATCGCGTAGGACAGGCCGATGTCCTCGGCCAGGCGGAACAGCGAGTCCCTGACCGTGAACAGCGCATCGCTCCGCTCCTGGCCGCCGGCCTCGCGCATCGGCTCGACTTCGAGCGCGTAGTCGCCGACCGTGAACTGGATCCGGCTGGCGGTCTCCACCAGCTTCCGCAGCTCGGCCACGATCTCCGCGTACCGGTTCGCGCTGACACTGCCGACCTTGTCGGCAACCTCGATCTCTTCGGGCATGGTTCACCACCAACCCGCAGGCCGGGCACGGCACTTGGGGCCGTGACGGGACTCGGCCCGCTTCCTGGAACCGAGAGTCAGACCGAAAATCAGAAGATCACAACGAACAACCGTAAATGACCGTAATCTGATCGAAGATGCGATTCGGGTGCGTTCGCGTTGCGGTCACTGTGACCGTTCGCCGAACGATTCCTTTCGGGCCCGCCAGGCCCTCGTAACACACCGCCGTGAGCAGTAGACCGCGTTCGAACGGCGGTCCACCCCCGCAACCCAAGCAGTCCCGCACTCGGGGTACTCGGCCCGGCCGGCACCATCCAGTTCCGCAGCGACCCGCTTGCGCAACCGCAGGTCACGACGCCACTGCCTGGCACGACACGCCGTAGAGCAGAACCTCGCCCGAGGCGGAGTCTCCGGCCTCAGCCGACTCCTACACCCCTCACACACACGCTTCACGGCCTGCCCGGCGTCCTCGGACACCCAGCCAACCTAGGGCACAAAGCTACTCAAAACCCGGGATCGAAAACAGGCTCTAACGGGCAAGGCTCCCGGACGGTTGAGCGAGAGATCTCACGTCTCAACTCGTTTGTCGGGGAGCCTTGTTGGTTACCCATCCTGCCGCACTCGACCTTCCGCATGCCCTCGTGGAGTGGGTCACGATACTGATCATCACTCGTGAGGGTGATCGCCGGCGCAAGCTGCCGGCATCCCAGTGGGCCCTGATCACGCTTGTGTACCCGCGCGAGCACGACACCCTGGCCTAGATCGCCGCCGGGTTGCGGATCAGCGAGAGCACCACCCACGCATATGTACACAGTGTGATCGGGTATCTTTCCGGTCGGGGCTCCCTCGCTCACCCGCGCCCTGCGACAGGCCACCCTGAGTACGTCCTCGTAGACAGCACGCTCGCCAAACGCGACCGCGTGGGTAACGGCCAGGACGACCACTCAGGTGCACATTCAGGCGGTACCGGCACGGCCGGTGAGCTCATCTGGTACTCGCTGGCCCGCCCGGACGGACCGCGGACATCACCGCCGCCCGCACCCACCACATCATCACCATCTGTGAGCGACTGAAGATCCCCGCCCTCGCGGACAAGGCCTGCCAGGGCGCCTGCGGAACGTTCGCCACCCCGTCAAAAGACGCCGGAACCGCGCCGGAACCGTGAGCTCACGGTCAAAGAGAAGTCCGTCAACCGGGCACACGCCCGGCTCTGCTCGCCCGTCGAGCGAGCCTTCGCACGGCTCAAAACCTGGCAGATCTTCCGCAAAGCCCCCGTCAGCCCCAACACCCTCACGTCAACCTCCAAGGCCGTCCCCACCCTGGAGAAGCAACGCTGAGAAGCTTAGGCCGTGTTTTAGAAGTCGGTGGTCTGCTTGGGTGGCCGTCCGGGGAAGTCGCGGGCGGCCATCCAGATGGTGAGGTCGCGGGCGATGTCGTTGATGCTGGCTGAGGTGGTGGCCTCGTGCTCGCCTCGGGTGGTGTCACGGCGGACGATCTCGTAGCCGCCCTCGTCCAGGACGGCCACGGACGCGAACCAGACGGGGGCGTCCTCGTCGGGCTGGACGACCACGAAGGTGTTGTCGGAGTCGTTTGAGGCCGCTGATCATCATGAACAGCGCATCCTCGGAGGGGTCGTCGATGCGGTCGCCGTTCTCGCTGTCGGCGCCGTAGTACTTGGCCCCCATCGACGCGTCTCCCATCCGCCCTGCTCAACCGGGTCGCGGTCAACATGGCATGTGGGAGCGACCCTGGCGGGTCACAGCCATTCGCCGATCGCGGCGATCAGGATGGTGGCCTCGAAGCGGACCGCGAGTTTGTCGAACCGGGTGGCCACGGCCCGGTTCCGCTTGAGCCGGTTGATCCCGCACTCGACCGCGTGCCGGGCCTTGTAGTCCTCGCGGTCGAAGGCCGGAGGCCGCCCGCCGGCCTTCCCCCGCCGCTTGCGGTTCCTGATCTGGTCGGCAGGCTCCGGGATCGTGCACCGGATCCCGCGCTTTCGAAGGTAGGCCCGGTTGGCGCGGGAGGAGTACGCCTTGTCGCCTCTCACCCGCAGCGGGCGGACACGAGGACGTCCGGGCCCGACGCGGGGGACCCGGATGCCTTCCAGGACCGCGGTGAACTGCGGGCTGTCGCCGCGCTGACCTGCGGTGACCAGCAGCGACAGCGGCCGCTGACCTC
>NZ_JBFAYA010000074.1:0-3706 GCF_040681095.1 Streptomyces sp. NPDC051909
ACAACGGCGGCACCTGCCGCCACGTGCACCCCGACGTCGCCACGAACACGATCGCGGCCAGACATTCACGATCCCCGGCCCGCCGGCGGCCACCTCCTTGCGGGCGTATCACCACCGTCTCCGGCACCACCCTGCGGAACAACTCCCACAACTCATCCGGCACCAGCCGCTCAGCAAGACTCGTCATGCCCAGCACAACTAGCCAAACCACCAAAGGAAACGAGGACTACTGATCTCTTCGTAAGTTCGGTGGGTGTGGTGGCGGTGTGGGTGGGAGGCTGTCGGGGTGGCATATCGACCTTTGACCTCTGCGGCCGACGTTTCCCTTCTTCGGTTGCCGCGGCCTCAGTTGGCGGAGGCGCGTCGTGTTCGGGCGGTCGAGTTGTTCGAGGAAGGTGTCTCGAATGCGGGGATCGCGCGGGCGGTGGGGGTGTGTGTGGAGAGCGTGCGGCGATGGCGGCGTGCGTGGGAGGAAGGTGGTGCTTCGGCGTTGCGGCGGCGTGCGGCCACCGGTCGCCCGCCCAAGCTGGACGACGCCCGGTCGAAACTGTCCGGGCGGCGTTGGAGCGGGGAGCCCAGGCTCATGGTTTCGAGGCCGACCTGCGGACCCTGGAGCGAGTTGGCGTCGTCGTTGAGCGGGTGACGGGGTGATGCTGTCGAGGGCGTCGGTGTGGCGGTTGCTGACAGGCCGGCTCGGGTGGAGTCTGCAGCGGCCCGAGCGGCGGGCGGTCGAGCGGGACGAATCGGAGATCGCCCGCTGGATCGCGCACGAGTGGCCGCGGATCAAAAAGGGGCCGTGAACACACGTGCCTGGATCGTGTTCCTCGACGAATCGGGCGTCTCCCTGCTGCCTCAGATCCGCCGCACCTACGCACCCCGAGGTCGGACCCCGCTGCTGCGGCACCGGCTGAACTGGAAGCGGGCATCGATGGCCGGGGCTCTGGGATACCACTCCACCGACCCCGATCGAGGGGCCCGCCTGTGCTTCCATCTCAAGCCCGGAAGCTACGACAGTGCCGCCCCCATCGAGGTCCTGAAGCAGATGAAGGTGTTCTATCGCGGCGAGCGGGTGGTCCTGGTCTGGGACAGCCCGTCCGCCCATTGGAGCCGGGCGATGCGGGCGTGGGTCGCCGACCAGGACTGGCTCACCCTGGAGCGATTACCTGCCTACGCACCCGAGCTGAATCCGGTGGAGCTGTTGTGGTCCTCACTCAAGAAACGTGAACTCGCCAACCTCGCCGGCGACCACCTCGCCGATGTCGCGGACGCCACCGAGCAAGGCATCCATCGCATCAACCACAACCCACAATTGCCCTGTTCCTTCCTCGCCCACACCGGCCTGATCATCCACCCACCACACCCACCGAACTTACGAAAAGATCAGTAGGTCGTGTATCGAAAGTGGCTGGTGGCGACCTGTGGGGCATGTTCGAGAATCCTGTAGCTGCTCGTATCGCGGACCTGCAATGGTGTCTGTGATGGATTCCGAACCGGGCACTGCTCTCGCTCGTCACTCTGACTCAGGGGCCGGTTGGCTCGGTTCACGGGTCGGATGCTTGTGGTCTGTCCGCGATGCGAGGCCGTGCCCTCGTGATCCCCCGGCCTGGCCTTTCTGATCCCAGATATTTCAGCGAGCTCCTGTTCCAGCCGCGTCGTCTGGCTTGTGGAGGGTGCTATGCCGTCGCCGATTGGCAACCTGAGGTGCAGGGGGCTTGTCTGGTCGGCGCGGTGCTTGGTGGTAGTGAGGATCCGTTCTTCCAGCGGTCTCTGTGGCAGCAGACCCGTTGCGCCGGTCACATCTTGTGGGCCTATAACGAGGAGCACGTAGACGAGCTGTCCGCCTATGTTGGGGCGCGATTCAGAGAGCGTGGCGGCGTGCGGCCGACGATGTCGATGTTCGCTCGGCTGCCGGCGTGGATGAAGGACGCCGACGGCCTGCGGATCACCTGCTTCGCCACCAACACGGCGGACCTTCTGATCGCCGCACCGCGGCACCGCCAACGCGCGCGGGCCGAGAACCGCAACCGGGCAGCCCGTGCCACCGGCCTGCGCAGCCTGCCCCTGCACAACACCGCACAGAACCAGACCTGGCTCGAGCTCGCCCAGATCGCCCCCGACCTGCTCGCATGGATGCCCATGCTCGCCCTGACCGGCGAAGCCCGCAGACGGGAACTCCGCCACCTGAGGCTCCGCCTCTTCTCCGCCGCCGCCCGGATCGTCACGACCGCCCGCTGCCGGCACCTGAGGTTCGCCCGCCACTGGCCCCGGACCGGCGTGATCACAGACACCCTGACACGGCTCGCCGCCCTCCCGAACCTCGGCTGACCAGCACGTTCCCGCCTTGCAACCAGCACCACCACACCCAGAGCCGTGGAACCCGGCACCCACCCGACGCGACAGCCGGGCCACCAGCCTGACCACCACAAGCCCGAACAGCCGAAACGGCCCGCCGAAGAACCGACGGACCGTCACGAAAGATCGAAGCTAGAACGTACAGAGCATTTTGCCTAGATCGAATGCCCACTCACCATGGCCTTGCTGACCAGGTCGATCACGGCGTCCGCTGCGGGAGCTGAGGAGGCAGGATTCTGCCCTGTGATCAGCAGACCGTCCCGTACGACGTAGGGTTGCCAGTCGCCAGCCTTGGAGTAGACACCTCGGAGCTTGGTGAGTTCATCCTCAACCAGGAAGGGAACAACGTCGGTGAGCAGGACGGCTTCTTCCTCTGAGTTGGCGAACCCGGTGACCTCCCTCCCCGCGACCAGTGGGGCCCCGTCCTCATCAACGGTGTGCCGCAGTACGCCCGGTGCGTGGCACACCAGTCCCACGGGCTTGCCGGAGCGGAGGGTCGTTTCGATCAGCCGCGCGGATACGGTGTCTTCGGCCAAGTCCCACAGTGGTCCGTGCCCGCCGGGGTAAAAGACCGCGTCGAATTCGCCAGCCGAGACCGAATCGAGACGTACAGTGTTCGCCAGCGCCCCAGTTGCTTCCGGGTCTGCCTCGAAACGCCGAGTCTGCTTGGTCTGGAATTCCGGCTCATTACTCTTAGGGTCCATCGGCGGCTTTCCACCCTTCGGCGATGCGAGGACGATCTGCGCGCCAGCCTCCTTGAAGCGATAGTACGGTGCCGCCAGTTCCTCCAGCCAGAATCCGGTCTTATAACCGGTCTCTCCCAGTTTGTCGCGCGAGGTGAGGACGATCAGAATTTTCACGACACGCTCCTTCATCCGGGTCGGTAGACCATGCTACTTCGAAGGCGTGAAAATGTCTCCACAACGGTTGGGGACTTCCGTTCCAGTGGTCGTCGCAACACCGCAACGCAGGGGATGCGATGGACTTCAAGACCGAGACGAACCGGACGGCACAGGATCCCGAAGCGGCAACAACCAGGTGTGCCGACTCGTCGCATCAACGCCGGACCGGCCTACGGTGGTACCACAGAGCGGACGGCAAGCGGAGGGCGGTGCTACCCGTCCGACTGGCGGGGCCGCCCTCTGGTCCCGTCCAGGTACCACTGCGCCGAGGAGCGATTCTACATTGCCGACCGATCGCAGGAAAAGGCGTCGGTCCTTTCGGTAGCCGCCGCGCTTAGAACTCCTAACGAAATGATGTTCGAGGTGGTTGGATCGCTCCGGGACTGATGATCCGGGGGTGCGGGGTGGCTCGGCCGAAGCCGTGGGAAGTCGATGACGGGTTGTGGGCGGTG
>NZ_JBFAYA010000075.1:0-3667 GCF_040681095.1 Streptomyces sp. NPDC051909
CAGCAGCCTCGGCTACCGCAGCCCAGCCGAATACGAGACCGCCCTCGCAGCCTGACCACCACACCAAACGTGTCCGTCAAAGCGGAACAAGCTCATCCCCCGCAGGGCCGGTTGTCGACGGTGCACGGACCGGGTCCCGCGCACGAAGCCTGCCCAGACACGTCGATCGCTGGGCCCGCCGCTCAAGCGTCGTGACGACCTCCTGGCTGTCCGTGGTCAGTACCGCGAGCAGGCGGGAAGCCAGGTGTCAGCACGGTTGTCTGCCGCAGGCGACGGCCCTCGAAAGGCTGGTGCATGCCGTGGCCGTGGCAGGCACCGCCGGCGCCGCTCCCCGCCATGCCACTGTGCCCTTCGCCGCACAGGCGAAAGCCCTCGGACTGAACTCCGGGCAGGTGAAGGCTCTGCAGAGGCGGGCCGATTCATACCTCGCCGAGCGGGGCGGCACGCAGATCGCCGCCAACAGGATCAGGCTTGCCGATGGCTCCACTCTCGTGCTCGCTCTGCCGGGCACGAAGGGATCCCTCGGAAAGGAGCAGAACGGTCCTTCCGTCGCATCGTACGCGTGCGATGACGGCCACTTCTGCGCCTTCAGCGGCCCAACTTCACCGGCGATGTGATCGACATGTACCGGTGCGCCGAATACAGCATCCCGTGGTCGGGATACGGATCGTGGAAGAACAACCAGACGACCAGCAGGGTGGCCAGCTTCGAAATCTCCGACTGCGTCTCGCGCCGGCACGACGGCGGCGCCTACTCCCAGGACCCCTACTCCGACTGGAGCTGGGTCTGGTATGTGAGGCTGACTCCCCTCCCCGGCACCGGCGGGACCGAACCACGCTCGGTAGTCAACTGAGCGCGTGCCCGCACCGCATGGCCGGCGGAGCGACTCTGACAAACAGGATTCGCCCGTCCAGGAAGTACGCTCACTGCTGACAGCGGGGTGGGGGACGGTCCTCGGCGGACTGTCCCCCACCCCCTTTCTCTCCGGGGTCACCGATATGAACATCATCCGAAGGCGCGGCGGACGGTCCGAACTGTTCGTGACCGACGAGCCGTGGGATCCCACGTACGCGTAGCGGTTCGTAGACGGTACGTCACCAGCATGGAGGGGCGGAGCTCTTCCCGAACTTCGACGAGCTCAGGATCTAACGATGGTCGCCTTGCCCGCTCCGAGCTCCTGGCCGGTGCTGCGACGCTGGCGAAGGTTTCCCTGCTGTCCGCGAAAACCGACGCGATCTCGTTCATCGCCGGCCTTCCCCGATTGCGGCGGATGGAGGCTAACGGGATTTCCAGCAGGCGGCGGACAGAGACGCTGTTCAGGTCGGTGGCAGCTCCCCACCGGGCGAACGTCACACCCGACGGGCCCTTTGCCGCCACGAGGTGGCGGGCAGCCGACCTTGCGGCATCGCAGCTCTGCCCAGCCCGCCGCTGCCCAGGCCCTGACCGGACCGTACGAGGTCTTTCGCCGCCTCGCCCGCGCGATCTGGCACGGAGGCCGGGGCCAGATCCGGCAGGCGTACCACGAAGGCCAGGAAGACCAGCTTGCCGCTCTCGGCCTGGTCCTCAACGCCGTGGTCCTGTGGAACACCTGCTACTGGATGCCGCCGTTGCCCTGCTGCGTGCCGAAGGCCACGACATCAGGGACGAAGACGTCGCCCGCCTCTCCCCTCTCAAGGACCGGCACATCAACCTTCTAGGACCTGTCTGACAATAGATCTTGGGTGGGTCGTGGTGAGCTGACGGATGCGGCGTGGGAGCGGATAGCGCCGCTGCTGCCAGGTGCTGGCGGGCGGGGTCGGCCGTGGAGGGATCACCGGCAGGTGATCAACGGGGTGTTGTGGCGGTTGCGGACCGGTGCTCCGTGGCGTGACCTGCCGGAACGATACGGGCCGTGGCAGACGGTCTATGAGCGGTTCGCCCGCTGGGAGACGAACGGGACCTGGGCCCGCCTGCTTGAGGAGGTCCAGGTCCGGGACGACTCGGTTGAGGGGGTGGAGTGGACGGTGTCGGTCGACTCCACGATCAACCGGGCCCATCAGCACGCGGCCGGCGCCCGCAAAGAGCGGCGGCGTCGGGGGACGAACTGGAAGATCCGGCACGCGCGACGGCTGGCCAGGCGCTCGGTCGGTCCCGAGGGGGTCTGACCACCAAAGTCCATCTGACGTGCGACGGCCGGGGCCTGCCCTTGGTCGTCGTCACCCCAGGAAACGTCAACGATTCCACCGTCTTCGACGAGGTTCTGGACGCGGTGAGGGTTCCCCGGGCCGGTGCCGGGCGGCCGCGTTGCAGGCCGGAGGCAGTCATCGCCGACAAGGCGTATTCGTCCCGCGGGATCCGCCGGATGCTGCGGCGGCGGGGCATCCGGGCGGTGATCCCGGAACGAGCCGATCAGAAGGCCAACCGCGTGCGGCGCGGAAGGGCCGGCGGCAGGCCACCAGCCTTCGATCGCGAGCTCTACAAAGCCCGAAACGTCGTCGAACGCTGCTTCAACCGACTGAAGCAGTTCCGCGCGATTGCGACACGCTTCGACAAACTGGCTGCCCGCTATCGGGCCGGGCTTCACCTCGCGTCACTCGTCCTCTGGCATCGCGAAACACGGGATGATCAGTCGCCGACAAACCATAGGTATCTGCCCGGAGTCTGTGAGCAGGACCGCAGCAGCCTCTCAAGGTCAAGGACGGCTACCGTCTGGGACGGCCCCGAACACCGCTGCAACAGGTCAGGCACCTCCCGCAGCGCAGCTTGCGCCTGTTGTTCATCGAACAACGTGTCCCCGTAAGGATCCACACGCGCGAGGTTGCCTTGCTGGGTCTCGTCCAAGCCGAGCAACACGTCGGCCAGTTCGTCGCCGTGCTCGTACGACCCACGGATCAAAGTCCCCCTGGACCGATCCCAGTCCAGAACAGGCCGGTCGACATGCAGTTCTATCTCGACGCCCACATTGGTTCCCTTCGAGCAGCCGCACCGAGCAGCCAAATTTCCGGCGATCAGTCAAGCAGACGCAGCTGGCGACCTGAGATCATTTACCAGACAGTCCCTAGGTGTATTGATCACGAGCGTTGTTAACGCTGGGGGGGTCTTGATCATGGCGAAGACCTCCGGTGTGGTGGAGGTGTCTAGGACTACACCGCACGGAGGTCTTCGTGTCCCACCGTAATGCCCGCCTGACCCTTCACGGCAGGCGGCTCCTGGTCGAGCGAGTCCTGGCGTGCCGTCCGGTCGCTCATGTGGCCGCCGAGATGGGCATATCGAGGCCCACGGCCCACAAATGGGTCCGCCGTTGGAAGAACGAAGGTGACGCGGGCCTGGCCGACCGCTCTAGCAGGCCGGGCAGGACCCCGCACCGGACACCGGCCGCCGTGGAAGAGCAAGTCTGCGGCCTGCGACGGACCCGCAAGCTGGGACCGGCCAGGATCGGCCCGATCCTGGGCCTGCCCGCCTCCACCGTGCACCGGATCCTGACCCGCCACCGGCTCAACCGCCTGGCCTGGCTCGACCGCCCGACCGGCACCGTGATCCGCCGCTACGAGCGTGACCGCCCAGGCGAGCTGATCCACATCGACGTGAAGAAACTCGGCCGGATCCCCGACGGCGGCGGCCATCGCGTGCTGGGCCGCGACGCGGGCCGGCCCGTCCGCGGCATGGGCTTCGACTACGTCCACTCCGC
>NZ_JBFAYA010000076.1:0-3481 GCF_040681095.1 Streptomyces sp. NPDC051909
TCACCCTCGCGGGCTTTCCTCCGGGCGCTTCCTTCGTTTCCGACTCTATCAGATCTTTCCGATCCGATTTCCTCGGTGCTTTCCGGTCCCTTTTCGACTTTCGTCGTTCCGGGCCCTTCCGGCGGTTCCGACTTTATCAGATTCATTTCCGCCGACCTAATTGGCGGCTTCGGTGATTCGGATAAGGAATCGGGATGGCTCCGTGGTCTTCGAAATCCTCGAATGGGACTCGAATCCTCGTCCGGAGCGAGTGAGATTCTAACTCGTCCGCCCCGAGCTTGTCCAGCTCCGGGCAACCGTTTGAATCTACCTCCCCTCGCCACCCGTGTCAACGGGTTTTGTGGGCGAAGAGGAGACTAGCAGGTCAGCGGGGTGCTCCGCACATCGAGCTCAGGCCGCCGTGGGCAGCTCGGCCGTGCGGTCCGGTTCTGCCACGTCGCCCGTGTCGCCGGTGCGGGCCGCGCGCCCGCCGAGCACGTACACGTACACGAGAAATGCCAGTTCAGCGGCGATACCGATGGCGATGCGGGCCCAGGTCGGCAGGCCGGACGGGGTGACGAAGCCTTCGATCAGGCCCGAGACGAAGAGGACCAGGGCGAGGCCGATGGCCATGCCGATCGCGGCGCGGCCCTGCTGGGCGAGAGCGGCGCGGCGGGTGGTGGGGCCGGGGTCGATGACGGTCCAGCCGAGGCGCAGGCCGGTGCCGGCGGCGACGAAGACGGCGGTCAGTTCGAGGAGACCGTGCGGAAGGATCAGGCCGAGGAAGACGTCGAGGCGGCCGGCGGACGCCATCAGGCCGACGCCGATGCCGAGGTTCAGCATGTTGGCGAACAGGATGTACAGCACCGGGAGGCCGAGGAAGGCGCCCAGGACCAGGCAGGTGGCGGCGGCCTGGGCGTTGTTCGTCCAGACCTCGGCGGAGAAGGAGGCCGCCGGATGGCTGGAGTAGTAGGTCTCGTACTGGCCGCCGGGGCGGGTCATCTCGCGGAGCGCGGCCGGGGCGCCCAGTGCGGACTGGACCTCGGGGTGGGTGCCGATCCACCAGCCGATGAGGGCCGCGAGCAGGGTGGAGAGGATCGCCGTCGGTATCCACCAGTGGCGCGAGCGGTAGACGGCGGCAGGGAAGCCGGCGGTCAGGAAGTCGGCGGCGTCGCGCCAGGAGGCGCGGCGGGTGCCGGTGACCGTGGCGCGGGCGCGGGCGATCAGCTGGGTGAGCCGGGCCGTGAGCATCGGGTCGGGGGCGCTGGACCGGATGAGCGAGAGGTGGGTCGCGGTGCGCTGGTAGAGCGCGACGAGTTCGTCGGCCTCGGCGCCGGTGAGGTGACGGCCGCGGCGCAGCAGGTGGTCGAGGCGGTCCCACTCGGCTCGGTGGGCGGTGACGAAGACGTCGAGGTCCATGGTCGGCTGCTGCTCCAGGCACTGGGGTGCGTACGGGTCCGTACTGCTCGTACTGCCGCACTGCTCGTACTGCTGCGGCGCGCTGCGGGTCAGCTTGGCAGACTGGCGTTCGGACCGGGTTCGGGTGGGCGAAGAAGGGTGGGGCGCCGTGAGTGGGGTGGTGACGGGGGACGCCGTCTATCTGGGGTTGGAGCCGGCCCGGCTGCCGACGCGGGCGCTGGCGGTACTGATCGATCTCGTCGTGGTGTGGGCGGGGTTCCTGGTGATCAGCATCGGGCTCGCGGTCGCGACGGCGTCGCTGGACGAGGCGGCGGTGCGGGCGCTGGCGGTCGCCTCCTTCCTCCTCGTACTGGTCGGTGCGCCGATCGCCGTGGAGACGCTGTCGCGCGGGCGGTCGCTGGGGAAGCTGGCGCTCGGGCTGCGGGTGGTGCGCGAGGACGGCGGTCCGATCCGCTTCCGGCACGCGCTGATGCGCGGGGCCATGGGGGTCGTGGAGATCCTGATGACCTTCGGGGTCGTCGCGTGCATCGCCTCCCTTGTGTCCGAGCGGGGGCGGCGGATCGGGGACGTGTTCGCCGGGACCCTGGTCGTACGGGAGCGGGTCGCCGCCGGTCCGGGGGCGGGGATGCTGGTGCCGCCTCCGCCGCCGTGGCTGCTGGGGCGGTTCTCGGGGCTGGATCTGTCGGCCGTGCCCGACTCGCTGTGGCTGGAGGTACGGCAGTACCTGACGCGGATGCGGCAGCTGGATCCGGGGATCGGGCAGCGGCTCGCGGAGCGGTTGGCCGGTGAGCTCATGGCGCGTACGGGGACTCCGGCGCCGCCCGGGGTGCCGGCGGCGGCGTATCTGGCGGGTGTGGTGGCCGAGCGGCAGGCGCGCGAGGCGCGGCGGGCATTCACCCCCGCTTCCCCCTCCGGCGCCGCAGCCTCCGAGCCTTCGGTCTCGACTCCCTCGGCCCCTTCGGATCCCTCGGCCCGTCCGGCCCCTCCGGCTTCCCCTTCTCCGGTCTCACCCGCTCCTGCGGCCTCCGGGCCGGCACCTGCGGCGCCCGCGCCCGCCGCTTCCCCGCCTGCGACGGGGTTCGCGCCGCCGGCGTAGGGCTCGCGAAGCCGCCGCGCGGTCAGAAGACGTTCGGCGGGGTGTCGAGTTCTTCGAGTTCGATGCCGGGGGCCGAGAGGACCACGTCGCCGGCGAGGTGGACGGTGTGCCGTTCGCCCGTGTCGAGGGCGCTGACCTGGTACTCGTCCACGATCAGGTGGCCGTTGTCAGTGGCGTGCGCTTCACTCTTCACCAGGGCCCATGACTGGTCGACCGTCAGGGGGGCGAGCACGGGATCCGTGAAGGCGACGAGCCGGATGCGGGTCTCCGGGGAATCGGGGGTGAGGCGCAGGAGTCGGGAGATCGCGACGAGGAATGCCGGGGACGTGCCGGTGAAGGCGTGGGCGCGCACATTGCCTTCGGTGGCGTGGGTTCCGGTGGGGTCGGTACGGACCCAGGTGACGCCGTCGAGCGCGGCGCCGCGGACCTGCCAGTCGGCGGCGTGGAGTTCGAGGCGGATCGGGCGGCCAAGGTCGTCGACGGCCAGGTCGACGGAGCCGGTGGGCTCGCCGGAGGGGGATGTGGTCCGGGCGACGTAGCGCCAGCCGGAGGGGCCGGGCGCGCAGTGGAAGTGCTCTTCACCGAGGGGGGTGTGATCGTGCGGATCGTGGAGCGAATAACGGCCTCGGGGCATGGGTCCTCGGGGTGCGTCCTGGAGCGGTAGCGGCAGGAGGAACGGGGACAGGCCCCCGCCACGGGGGTGCGGGGGCCTGTCTGTGCCGCTGCGGGTGCCTGCGACGGGCGGGTGCCGGTGCGTGCGCGTGTTGTGCGTGTGCGTGTGCGCCGGTCACCCGCCGGTCGTGGGGATCAGTAGCGGTAGTGGTCCGGCTTGTACGGGCCGTCGACCTTGACGCCGATGTAGTCGGCCTGCTCCGGGCGCAGGGTCGTCAGCTTGACGCCCAGGGAGGCGAGGTGGAGGCGGGCGACCTTCTCGTCGAGGTGCTTCGGGAGCACGTAGACGTCGGTCGGGTACTCCTCCGGCTTGGT
>NZ_JBFAYA010000077.1:0-2738 GCF_040681095.1 Streptomyces sp. NPDC051909
GGCACAAGATCATCCGACACCTGCAGAACCCTGCCGCCCGCCAGCCCAACTGCCAAGCCCCTGAACCAAACTCATTCTGAAACGATCAGTAAGACGGCGATGCGTTACGCCGAGCAAGCAGGAACGGACTACCTGGGATATGCAAACCTCCCCCGGATCCAGGACGAATGACCTGAGGCGCCATCAGCGCTGGCTTTGAGGGCCAACAGCCTCCGGGAAGCCAAGCCGGTCGAGCAGCTCCTCCACGAAGACCTCCCCTGAGCGGAGGACCTCTTGGATCGAAGCCGCAGTGACCAAGTGCCCAAATCCCGCGGAACGGGCCCAGTCGGCGTTCGGTCTTCTCCTGACGATACGCATCGGCGGCCTGCTACAAGGCCGGTAACTGAGGTTGAACTCGTGATGTCGCGGTGTTGCTCAGGTGGTCTGAAGGTCAAGCCGGTCTCGGCGAGGCAGCCGTCTATGAGTTCGCTGCGATACTGGATGTGCCGTAGGCCGCGCCGGATGCGCTGGACGAGGTGTTCAGGGGTGCTGAAGACGACGTTGGAGAGCCAGCCGCGTCGCAGGAGGAACCAGAGATCCCTTCGACGGGGTTGAGGTCGGTGCGTAGGGCGGCAGGTTGAAGATGGCCAGCCAGTCCCGGGCTTCGGCGAACTGCCACAGTCCCGCAGCCTTGTGCACGTTCAAGATGCCCCGGTCGAGCACGATCGGGCCGCCAAGCTGCAGGTGTGCGGCGATCAGCAGGTTACGGCAGTCGCGCCAGGAGAAGCTCGTGCGTCCGTCGCGTCAGCCGTCGTCCCGACGGGGCCGATAGATCAGCCGGGACCTGTGGCCGGGTTTGCAGCAGGTCTGCGCGGCGATGGATATCCGTCTACCGGAACGGCCGCGGACCCGCACCACCGGCGTCCGGCCGCGCTGCGACCAGGTCTTCGCCTGCAGCGGCGTCATGGAGCAACCGGCTTCGTCCTCGAAGACGAGCCAGGCTCCACGGGCCGCCGCGAGTCGTGCGCGCAGGGCCACACCTCCTTGACCCACCCGGCCAACGCCTCGTCGTCCCTCTCCATGGCACGCCGGGCAGGGACCTGGCAGGACCAGCCGTTACGCACCAGCAGCTTGCGCACGCCCTGGACCGTGTAGGCCAGATGGAAGCGTCGGCCGATCATCGTCTTCACAAGGCTCAGGGTCCAGCGTTGGTTCTCCCAGCCGTGAGCGGCCGGCCCCCTTGGCCAGCTCTGCCTCCAGCTGGTCGAACTGCCTCTGGCTCAGCCTCGGCAGCGACGCAGGTCCCTGCGACCGTAGGGCCCGCGGACCGCCCTCGTCCCACATCCGCCGCCACCGCTGCGCCGAGCGGACGCTGACCCGCAGGTCCTTGGCGATCACAGAGCTCGCCTCACCCCGGGCAAGCCTCTCGGCCGCCTTCCGCCGTAACTCCTCGCGGAACTACTGGCGTTCGGCGGTCAGCCCCCCTTTTGGATACAGCATGCCCTGGTGATATCGCACAGACGACGAGCCGTCAGCCCCAACGACTCCACGAGTTCAACCCCAGTAATCCGATCGCCGAGCAGCCAAACGGATGCGACATCACGCGATATATGACGTCGTTTCGCCTGGGCGGCTTGGCCCGTCGTGCTGGCGTGACGAGTCTGTCGAGTGGTTGGCTACGGGTGAGTTGTGGAAGTTGTTCCGCAGGGTGGTTCCGGAGACGAAGGCGATACGCCCACAGAGGCCGACCCGGGTGGCTACCCTGTCGCGCCATCCTTTAAGAGTTGAAAATCCTCTGGCATTCAATCTTCAATGTAAACGGGCGGGCTGTGTATCGATCACGATTGGTGGCGTATGCCTGCGCACCTTGCACCATAACACCCCCCACAAACTCTGATATGCGTTCGTAATACACCTCGACTTGAGTCGGATAAGCCGCAGTCACCGTCTTCGCTATCGGGTATTCAGGGGGGCACAACTCTTTCCTCACGTAACTCCCTCCCGGCGGGATTAACTCGGTTTCCGTCGTTATCCATTTCGTATCTGCCGCACTGGCCACACCTCCGGCAAGACCTGCACTGGCCACACCGACCATGCACACCCCAATGATTTTTGAGGCAACATTCAGACTCATTGCTCAACAGCCTATTCAATAGGACGGAAATGTTATCCATCGTAGCCGCTCGCCATAAGATCATGACGGTGTCGGTAGCTCCAGAGTGACATCGGCTCCCATTTTTGAAATGAGTAAATCTTGCCCAAAATGGGGGGATGGCACTTCGCAGGCTCTCGCCCGACCATTTCATAGAAGGCGGCACTGAGTCTTTTCCAACGTGCCTGTGAGCACGGCCGGCTGCGTCCGGTTGAAGGTTCGGAACATGGTGGCCACTGTGGACGCTGGCCAGCGGCCTGCCACCGACTGGCGCAGCCAGCTGTGCACATGCCCTTGACCAGCACAGATACGAGGCTGAAAAGGGCTCAGTAAGGATCTTCAGCGCCGCCTCTCGAGGGTGAGGACGGCCTTGGTGATTTGACGTGAGTCGGTTGGGACTGATCCGGGCTTTGCGGAAGATCCGCCAGGCCTTAAGAGGTTCCAACAAAGGCGTTGGACATGTCGGTGGGTAATGAGGCATGTGGCGAGGCCGAGGAAGGCTTCATGGATGCCGTCGCGTCGTTCCCAGCGGACGCGTAGACGGCGGAAGCCGTGAAGCCAGGCGATGGTCCGCTCGACGACCCAGCGGTGGACACCGAGGCCGGAT
>NZ_JBFAYA010000078.1:0-2737 GCF_040681095.1 Streptomyces sp. NPDC051909
CATCGAGGACACGGATACGAGCATTCGCGATGGGACGCCCGATCGGTACCGGGCTGGACACATCCTCCGGCGCACCCATCACAAAATACGTCGCGAACGCGGTTGCTTCCGTCGGACCGTAGGCGTTGATCACACGTAGTCCTGGATTGCTCTGGAGTACCGTAGCCGTGTGCCGCGGGTCTAGAACCTCACCACCCACCTGTACCGATCGCAGTCGAGCGAAGGACTTGGGGTCGTACTGTGTCTGCAGATGGAACACTGCCGAAGGGAAAATGGCGTCCGTGATGGTGCCGCTCAGTAGCAAAGCACTGAGCTCGTCAGGGGACATCGGCCCGGACGGAGCGACAACAACTTCGCCGCCCCGCAGCAAGGGAAGCCAGATTTGGGATAGTGCCATGTCGAAGGAGATCGAAGCCATGTGCAGCATACGAGTGCCTGGACCGATCGCCGTGTATTCGCAATACTTGGCCAGGTTCACGATGCTGCGGTGCGGTATCTGGACGCCTTTGGGCTGTCCTGTTGAGCCAGAAGTGTAGAGGAGGTATGCGGTGTCATCTCCACGAGCGGTGAAAGTCGGCGGTGCCGTGGAGCAGGCGTTGATCGCGTCCTGAGCAGCCTCGAGTTCGTCGACGGTGAGGGTGAGAACCAGGCCGGCGTCTGCCCGCATGTGTGCAAGACGTCTCGATGGATAGTCCGGGTCGAGAGGCACGCATACAGCTCCCGCCTTGAGCACGGCGAGGAAACAGACAACAGCCTCAGCGGAACGGGGAAGACAGACACCCACACGATCCCCCGGAGCAACACCGCGACCGCGCAGATAGTGCGCCAACTGATTCGCACGCTCCGCCAACTCCCGGTACGTCAGACTGAGGTGCCCTTCCCTCAAAGCGGTAGCCTTCAGCCTGCGCTCAACCCACTCGTCAAAGAGCTGCGGCACACTCAATGTACGCGCCGAGGGAAGCCGCATGCCGTCGAAGCCGCCGCACACCTGATCATGTTCACTGTTGCTCAGCATCCCAAGTTGCGACACTGGGTCATCGGGACTCTGTGCTGCGGCTTCAAGGATAGTGCGTAGGTGTTCTAGCAGTCTCTCGGCGGATTCGGAGGTGAATAGGTCGGTGCTGTATTCGGCCGTCAGCCGCAGACCGCCAGTTTGATCTGGGATCAAAGCGATGGCCATGTCAGACTTGGCGATTCCAGTGTCGTAGTACTCAAATGACGCCCGGATGTCGGCAAAGCTCATCTCGTGCCGGTACACATCCTCTGGGATGAGACATACTTGGAGGAACGGGTTGTCGAGTCTGCTGCCCAGCTCAAGGGCTTCGGTAAGCACGTTATAGGGAACGAGTTGATGGGCGTATGCCTCACCGACCGTCGCGTGGGCTCTGACCGCCAGTGTCCGGAAAGTGGGATCGTTCGAGAGGTCGCCGCGCAGAGGCAGCATATTGATGAAGTAGCCCACGGATCGGGCAATCTCAGGCCGATCACGCCCGGAGAACGCGGCGCCGACCACCACATCGTCGGTGCCGCAGTACCGCGAGAGCAGCAGATGCAATGCTGCAAGGACCACAGCGTAGCGCGTGACCCCCGACTCCCTAGCCAAGCTGTCGATGCGCTGCAGCAGTTCTGGGGCGAAGGTCGCTCGAGCCAAGGCTCCGTTCCCCGAGAGTTGCTCGGGTCTCGGGTAGTCCGTCGGCATCTTCAATAGGGCCGACAGGCCGTCGAGCTGCTTGCGCCAGTAGTTCAGGCTGTCCTCCAGCAGACGGTTGGAGACGAGTTCGTGCTGCCAGACCGCGAAGTCCGCATACTGCGCCGTGATGGCTTGCAACTTGATGTCTGAGCCTGAGGCGTACGCGCCGTAGAGCTGTGCTAGCTCTTCAAACAAAACATCTGCTGACCAACCGTCGATACTGCTGTGGTGCATCGAGAGGACCAGTACGTGCTCCTCATTCCTCAGGCACAGCAGATGGGCACGGAACAAAGGGCCGACTATCAGATCGATGGGCTCTCGTGCGATCCGACGGACGATAGATTCCGTGACGCAGTCAACATCACGATCCGGCACGTCGCGCAGGTCATCTTGGGCAAGTTCCAAAGTAGACGCCGGCAGGACCTGCTGCCGCAGTCCCCCGGAAGACATGATGAGGCTGGTGCGGAGCGCCTCGTGCCGGGCGACGATGTCTTGAAGCGCGTGTGTCAGGATGGAAGGCTTCAAGGGGCCACGCAGCCGCAGCGCCAAAATTTCATTGTAGGCCCGGCTGTCGGGCTGAAGCCTGTCCAGGAACCATAGGCCACGCTGTCCGTATGAAGCGGGCGCCAGAGCATCCAGCGGGCCCCGCGCACGTATTTGTGGCAATTGCCGCGAATTGCCACCTATCATGGTCTCCTCAATAAAACCGGCGATAGTGGCTACGGTTCCCTTCTGTAGCAATGCAGACAGCGGAAGAGTCACCCCGAATTGACGGCCGATAGCCGACATGACCCGCATGGCCGCGAGAGAACTTCCTCCAGCAGCGATGAATTCATCGTTCACGCCACGAGGATAGGTTCCCAGCACACTACGCCATATCGCCACAACCGTCCTTTCCACCTGCGTGCGAGGACCCTCTGTGAGGACACTGGAGTCATCGACACCTTGACGACGCGGAACGGGCAGGGCGCTCAGGTCGATTTTTCCGTTGGTGTTGAGGGGGAGGTTGGGGAGGTGGTCGTAGGTGGTGGGGATGAGGTGGCTGGG
>NZ_JBFAYA010000079.1:0-2350 GCF_040681095.1 Streptomyces sp. NPDC051909
ACTCGTCGCCAGCACCGTCACACCCGGGCAACGCGCCAGCACGAGTTCGGCCAGCTCGGCCGCGGCACCCACCAGATGCTCACAGTTGTCGAGGAGAAGGAGCAGACGGCGGCGGGCGCAGTGATCGACGAGGCGGTCGAGGGGGTCCTCACCGAGGCGGAGCTCCTCGGCGCCCGCGCCGAACAGGACGGTCTCCCGCGCGCCGAGCGCGCCGAGGACGGCCTCGGTGACGGCCTCCGGGTCGGTGACGGGGGCGAGTTCGGCGAGCCAGACGCCGTCGGGCCACGCGCCGCCCGCCGCGGCCCGCTCGGCCGCCTCCTGGGAGAGACGGGTCTTCCCGGCGCCGCCGGGCCCGAGCAGGGTGACGAGCCGGTCGGCGGCCAGGGCGTCCTGGAGGGCGGAGATGTCGTCCTCGCGGCCGACGAAGCTGGTGAGCCGGGCGCGCAGGTTGCCCGTGACGGACCCGGCGGGAGCGGAGGGCCGAGCGGTCCGGGCGCGCGCGCCGGGCGCGGGCTCGGCGAGCAGCTCCGCGTGCAGGGCTCGGAGTTCGGGCGAGGGGTCCGCGCCGAGCCGGTCGGCGAGCTCCCGCCGTACCTCCTCGTACGCGGCGAGCGCCTCCGACGGGCGGCCGACGTCCCGCAGCGCGCGGATCCGCAGCGCCTGCAGCGGCTCGTCCAGCGGGTGTTCGGCGCACAGCGCGGCCAGCTCCGGCAGCACACCGGCCGCCTCGCCGAGCGCGAGCGCGGCGGCGAACCGGGCCCGGCGGGCGTCCAGGCGACGCGCCTCCCAGCGGGCCGCCTCGGCGGCACGGTCGGGCAGGTCGGCGAGGGCCGGCCCCTTCCACAGCGCGAGGGCCTCGTCGAGCAGCGCGGCGGCCCGCTCGGGCCGGCCCGCGTCCAGCTCCCGTACGCCCTCGGCGGCGAGCCGGGCGAAGCGGTGCGCGTCCACGTCGTCGGGGTCGGCCGCGAGCCGGTAGCCGCCCTCGGTCGACTCCACCCGCTCGTGCCCGAGGGCCTTGCGCAGCCGTCCCACGAGTGCCTGGAGCGCGGCGACCGCGTCGGCCGGCGGCTCCGCCGCCGCGCCCCAGACCTCGTCCACGAGCACTCCCACCGGCACCGCGCGCCCGGCCCGCACCGCGAGCACGGTGAGCAGCGCCCGCACCCGCGGGCCCCCGACGACGACGCCGCCTTCTGCCGTATGGGCCCGTGCGGGCCCGAGGACGCAATAACGCACGCCCCCATTCTCCGGGTCGGGGCGGGGAAGCGGGGCCCGGGACCCGGAGCGGCCCCCGAGGGGCCCCGGGGGCGGAACCGCGGCGGGGGCCCGGTACGTTTCCCGCACACGTACACGCACGCACGCACGCATGCACGCACACGCACACGCACACGCACGGTACGGAACACCGTACGAACACCAGCCACGGGGAGCACAGGCCATGTCGACGACCACCCATCGCCACGACGAACGGCGGATCAGCCCCGTCTTCCTGGCGATCCTCGCGGTCATGGCCGTCACCGGCTGGGCCGTGTGGACGGACTTCGCGGCCTCCCCCGGCCTCGCCGTGTTCCTCTTCGTCGCGTCGGCGTGGATCGTCTCGCTCTGTCTGCACGAGTACGCGCACGCCCGCACCGCCCTGCACGGCGGCGACATCACGGTCGGCGCCCGCGGCTATCTGACGCTCAACCCGATGGCGTACACGCACGCCGTCCTGAGCATCATCCTGCCGTTGCTCTTCGTGATCCTGGGCGGCATCGGTCTGCCCGGCGGTGCCGTCTTCATCGACCGAGACCGGGTGCGCGGGCGCTGGAAGCACAGCCTGATCTCGGCGGCCGGGCCGTTGGCGAACGTCCTGTTCGCCGCCGTCTGCACCGCGCCGTTCTGGCTGGACGCGCTGGACGGGGTGCCGGTCGCCTTCCAGTACGCGCTCGCGTTCCTGGCGTTCCTCCAGGTCACGGCCGCGATCCTGAACCTGCTGCCGGTGCCGGGCCTGGACGGTTACGGGGTCGTGGAGCCCTGGCTCTCGTACAACATCCGGCGGCAGGTCGAGCCGGCCGCGCCGTTCGGCTTCTTCATCGTGATCGGACTGCTGTACATCCCGGCCGTCAACGGGGCGTTCTTCGACCTGGTCGACACGATCATGCAGGCGCTGGGTGTTCCGGAGTCGTCCCGCTACTGCGGCCTGGAGCTGTTCCGCTTCTGGCGGGAGACCCCGGAGTTCTGCCAGGTCGGTTAAGGCCTGGGCGGGCGGCCCAGGGCGTGTCTTTCGGATCAGGCCGGATCAGCGAGCGGCTCCCCCAGAGCTTCGCCTGGGAGGTACCCCCAGCGCCGTGGATCGCAAGGCGGAGGAGGG
>NZ_JBFAYA010000080.1:0-2250 GCF_040681095.1 Streptomyces sp. NPDC051909
TGCCCACTCACTCCACCCCCACCACCTACACCCACCTGACCGTCATCCCCCTCACCCCCAACGGCAAGACCGACACCACCGCACTCCCCACACCGCAGCAAGGACGCGACGTGGCGCTCGGTCCAGTGGTGGAGCCTGGAAGTGCGCTGGAAGGTGAGTTGGCCGAGTTGTGGCGGGAAATCCTCGGCCTTGAGCGCGTCTCTGTCCGGGACGGGTTCCTCGCGTTGGGTGGGAACTCCCTTGGCGCCGTGCACATCGCATCAAGGGTCGCTCAGCGTTATGGGATTCGGCTGTCGGTGGACGCCATACTGTCGCAGGGGACGATTGCCGATCTGGCCTGCAGGATCGAAACAGCCGGTTGCCGCGACGTCGCGGTGGAACCTCTTGAGCGTGTAGGGCGATGTGGGCCATTGCCCGCCACTGTGGCGCAGCAGGGCCTGTGGTTCATCGAGCAGGCGCACTCCGGTCGCCCTGTGTACAACGAGGTCATCACTCTGCGGCTGAGCGGTCCGCTAGACGCCCAGGTGCTGCGACAGTGCCTGCACCAGTTGGTGGCGCGTCATGAGCCGCTTCGCACCGCCTTGAGCATGATCGATGGACGGCTTTGCCAGCAGATTCATCGTGTCGGCGAGACCGCACTATCTGAGTGGGACGTCAGCTGGCTAACGGATGACGGCCGGCAGGAAGCAATCGAGCGACTGGTCCGGCAGACGGCGGGGCGGCGAATCGACTTGGAAGTCGGCCCGTTCCTGCGGGCACATCTCGTGCGGATGAGTGCCGATGAGCACGTATTGCTGTTGTCGATGCATCACACCGCGATGGACGGCTGGTCGGTCAAGGTTCTCTTCGCGGACCTCGCCACACTGTATCCGGCCGTCAAGAATGGCCTTACTGCCGAACAGCCTTCGCCAGGTGCCCAATTCGCCGACTTCGCCGCGCTCCAGCATAGCGAACTGGCAAACGGCGCATACGACGAAAGCATTGCCTACTGGCGTCATCAACTTGCCGACGTCCCGCAGAGCCTGCAGCTCCCCACCAACCTGCCTCGTCCGGACCAGCCCAGCGGAAACGGCGCACTGGCCCGCACGCTCATCCCAGCGCCCGTGATGGCTGAGGTCGACCAACTGGCCCGCGCAACCAGCACTACCCGCTACATGGTCCTGCTTGCCGCATTTCAAACGCTGTTGTCCCGATACACCGCACGCGAAGACATCCTCGTCGGCACCCCCGCCTCCGGTCGCCCTCATCCCGATCTCGACCACACGGTGGGGTACTTCATCAGTATGCTCCCCCTGCGAGCCCGAATCTCCCCCGATACCACCTTCCGCCAGCTGCTTCAACAGGTGCGCGATACGGTGGTCCAGGCCTACGCGCACCAACTGCCGTTTCCCCGGCTTCTTGAGGAGTGCGGTGTACGAGCCGAGTCTCTGACCCCTCTGGTTCAGGTGGCGATGGTCCCACAAGACGCCTACCCGCAGGCCTTTCAGATCGACGAGCTCCACGCGACCGTCGAGTACCCCGACCCTGGCATTGCCAAGCATGATCTGACCCTGTTGCCGATTCCCGACGCGGCCGACAACGGCCTGCACGTCCACGCCGAATATCGCACCGACCTGTTCGAACCCGATCAGGTCGAACGACTGCTCGGACACCTGTGCGCGCTGCTGCAGTCTGCCCTCGGCCGTCCGGACGTTCCCATGGCTGCTCTGACCATGCTCACCGATGCCGAGGAACACAATCTGTCTGCTGGCTGGCATGGCAGATCCCTTCAGCAGGACGACTCGCTGTCGGCGCTGGCAATCGTCGATCGGCAAGCTGCGTCACGGCCGTCATCAGTTTTGGTGATGGATGGTCAGACTTCATTGACCTACAGCGAGTTGGTGATGCGCGCGAACCGGCTGGCGCACTACCTGCTTCGGCGTGGAGTGGAACACGGGGACCGTGTGGGTGTGTGCCTACCGCGCAGTGTCGAGGCCTTGATCGCCTTCCTCGCGGTGTGGAAGGCAGGCGCCGCCTATGTGCCATTGGACCCCGCCTACCCCGTCACCCGGCTGGCGTTCATAGCAGAAGACTCCGGAGTGGCGCTCACCCTGACACAGGAATTGCTGTCCCAGGACGAGCAGGTCATCGCTTCCTGCCCCACACATGATCCCGGCGTGCAGGTGGGTGGGAGTGACCTGGCCTATGTGATGTATACGTCCGGTTCGACGGGGCAGCCGAAGGGGGTGCAGGTCGAGCATCGGAGCATCG
>NZ_JBFAYA010000082.1:0-1809 GCF_040681095.1 Streptomyces sp. NPDC051909
TGTTCGCCGACCGCGGCTACGACTACGACAAGTACCGCCGCCTCCTCCGGGCCCGCGGCATCACACCGAAGATCGCCCGCAAGGGCACAGCCCACCCACGGATCCGGCCTGGGCAAGACCAGATGGGTCGTCGAGCGGACCTTCGCCTGGCTCCACCAGTTCAAACGGCTCCGGATCCGCTACGAGATACGAGCCGACCTCCACCTCGGCTTGCTCCAACTCACCTGCAGCATCATCTGCTTGCGACGCCTCCGACCCTCATTCTGAAATGATCAGTTAAGCAGCATCCGGCCCTCCCGGGCCGGATGCTGCTCCCAGTCACCGATGGCGACAGCAAGGGAGCGGGCCTGAGCCCACCGCTCGCGGCACGGGACCGGCGGGCGGCCGTTGGTGAGGAGTGCCGCTGCGGTGACAACTGCAGTTGGGGTGGCAAACTGATCTAGGGGAAGGGGGCCGCCGCAGTGTGGGGCCTCGTGGCGCCAGCCGGTCTCCGATGACCAGCGCAGCGTGATGCCGGCCCAGGAGAAGACGGCGATCAACTCGTGCCGGACGCCGGTATCGGGAGCGCTCACAGTGAGCGTGTCCGGGGCATTGCCAGCATCGACGAGAGCGGCGTGGACGGCGTCGGCGTAGGCGAGATGAGGCAGCATCAGGTTCCTTAACAGCGATAGAACGGAACGAGGCGGCGAAGCAACCCACATGACGGACCTACCGGCTCCCGGGGTCCCGTAGGGACGATGGGGATCCCGCCCTGGGCCCGGTCCGCGGTGCGGCTCTCCTGGTGCGGGCGGGCCGGCCAGCCCCGTGTGGTTGTCAGGTGGGGGCCAGCTCGGCCGCCTGCGCGTTCACCTGCCACGCCACGAGGACGGCCTGGGCGGGTGTGCCGGGCCCCGCCCGCCGCCACCGGGCGGTGCTCCAGAGCGATGCCGTCGTCGGTCGGCTTTCGGGGAGCGGGAATGCGTGCCGTGCGAGTGCACCCGTGCCGTCTCTGGCAGCCGGCCGCCGCACGCCCCCGCCTCCGGCCTGGCCGGTGAGGCTGCCTGGAACGGTGGTGGCGTACATGGCGATCACTTCCGGGAGAGACTGCTCTTGTGGTCCGGGGGGGGGGCGGATCCTGAGTCGTGTCCGGGATCTGCAGCCCTCCGCCGACCACACTCCTCCGCCCCTCCTGCTGTCACCTGAGCAGCCGATACCCAAAACAGACAAACAGTCTGTCGGGTGTCTCCTGGCGGCATCCCGGGCGGCGGCCACCGGGGCTGCCTGGCAGCGTGGCGTGGCGTGGCGGGGTGCGGGAAGGGGGGAGCGCCGCGTACCCCGCCGGTCTCTATCGGCTGGGCCAGGGAGGAGGGCTGTCTGCCAGCATGGTCCACTCCCGGTCCTCGGTGCGGTGCCCGGGATCTGTCGGCGCGCGCTGGAGTCCGCAGGCATAGAACCAGCAGACCTCAGCGCCTTCATCCCGCACCAGGCCAATATCAGGATCATCGACTCCGCGGCAAGAGCGCTCCAGCTACCACCAGATGCCGTCGTCGCCAGGGACATCATCAACACAGGAAACATCTCTTCGGCCTCCATCCCCCTAGTGATCTGAGTCGGAGATTCGTCGGCAGTAGGTGGCGGCTTTGTCGAGGATCTCGTCGGCTGTCTTCGTCCAGACGAACGGTCTGGGGTGTTCGTTGCAGTCGGTGAGCCAGGCTCGGATGTCGCGTTCGAGGGCTTGGACGGAGCGGTGGACGCCGCGCTTGAGCTTCTTCTGGGTCAGTTCGGTGAACCACCGCTCGACCAGGTTCAGCTAGGACGCGCTGGTCGGCG
>NZ_JBFAYA010000083.1:0-1549 GCF_040681095.1 Streptomyces sp. NPDC051909
CGGTTGATGCCGTCGATCAGCGAGTGCCGGCAGCCGTACTTGTTGTCGAACTTCGACTTCGTCACGGCGTCGTTCACGTTGATCGCCGGGAAGAGCAGAGCGCCGTCGCGGTGCATCTCGTACAGACGGTGGACACCGGTCGTGGTCTCCTCGGTCACGCCGCGGATTCCGGCGGCGAGGGTGCCCCAGTCGAGGGTGGAGTTCTGGAGGAGTTCCAGGATGATGCGGAACTCCTCGTTGTCGGCGGTGGTGGGGTCCGGCACGGCGCCGGCCTTCTCGAACTCCACGCCCTTGTGGACGAGGAGCGTGGCGTCGCCGCCGTCGTCCAGGATCATGTTGGGGCCCTCACCACCGGGCCAGGTGAGCGCCTGCTCGGTGCACCACCAGTACTCCTCCAGCGTCTCGCCCTTCCAGGCGAAGACCGGGATACCGGCGGCGGCGATCGCCGCGGCGGCGTGGTCCTGGGTGGAGAAGATGTTGCAGGACACCCAGCGGACCTCGGCGCCGAGGGCGACCAGGGTCTCGACGAGGACGGCGGTCTGCACGGTCATGTGCAGGGAGCCGGTGATACGGGCGCCGGCCAGGGGCTGGGCGGCCGCGTACTCGCGGCGGATGGACATCAGGCCCGGCATCTCGTGCTCGGCGAGGGTGATCTCCTTGCGGCCGAACGCGGCCAGGGACAGGTCGGCGACCTTGAAGTCGTGGGTGAGTTCGGAAGAGGCCATGGTTGACTCCAGTCGTCAGGCGGCGGTGAGCAGGGGAGAGGCAGAGGTCCGTCCCGGCACGAGATTGCGGTGGATCTCCACCGCGGCGGACGAACTGTTGAGCGTGATGTAGTGCAGTCCGGGCGCGCCCTCGGCGAGCAGCCGCTCGCCCATCGCGGTCGCGTGCTCCACCCCGATCCGGTGTCCTTCCTCGGGGCGGCCCCGGGCCGCTTCGAGACGCCGGGCCAGAGCGGGTGGGAAGCCGGCGTTGCTCAGCTCGGCGAAGCGCCGGATCTGGCGCACGTCGGTGGCCGGCATGATCTCGGGGATGATCGGGGTGTCGCAGCCGGCCGCGGCGACCCGGTCGCGCAGGCGGAGGTAGTCCTCGGGGTCGAAGAACATCTGGGTGATCGCGTAGTCGGCGCCGGCCTGGCACTTGGCGACGAAGTGCCGGATGTCGCTCTCCCAGTCCGGCGAGCGCGGATGCCGCTCCGGGAAGGCCGCCACGCCGACGGTGAACGAGCCGATGCTCTTGAGCAGTTCGACGAGCTCGGCCGCATAGGTGAGCCCCTGGGGATGCGGGGTCCACGCGCCCTGCGGGTCGCCGGGCGGGTCACCGCGCAGAGCGAGGACGTCGCGGATCCCGGCGGCGGCGTAGCGGCCGACGATCCGGCGGAGCTCGGTGACCGAGTGGCCGACGGCCGTCAGATGGGCGACCGGCCGAAGTGTGGTCTCGGTCAGGATCCGCTCGGTGACGTCGATGGTGCGGTCCCGGGAGGAGCCGCCGGCGCCGTACGTCACGGAGACGAAGTCCGGGGCGAGCGCCTCCACGCGCCGGATCGCCT
>NZ_JBFAYA010000084.1:0-1427 GCF_040681095.1 Streptomyces sp. NPDC051909
AGGCTGAGACCTGATGCCGAGCCGATTGTGGTGAAGTGGATGATCCTATGCTGTCGAGAAAAGCCTCTAGCGAGTTTCATGGCGGCCCGTACCCTAAACCGACTCAGGTGGTCAGGTAGAGAATACCGAGGCGTTCGGGTGAACTATGGTTAAGGAACTCGGCAAAATGCCCCCGTAACTTCGGGAGAAGGGGGGCCACGCCTGGTGATCACTCTTGCAGTGTGAGCTGGGGGTGGCCGCAGAGACCAGCGAGAAGCGACTGTTTACTAAAAACACAGGTCCGTGCGAAGCCGTAAGGCGATGTATACGGACTGACGCCTGCCCGGTGCTGGAACGTTAAGGGGACCGGTTAGTGACCTTTCGGGGTTGCGAAGCTGAGAACTTAAGCGCCAGTAAACGGCGGTGGTAACTATAACCATCCTAAGGTAGCGAAATTCCTTGTCGGGTAAGTTCCGACCTGCACGAATGGCGTAACGACTTCTCGACTGTCTCAACCATAGGCCCGGTGAAATTGCACTACGAGTAAAGATGCTCGTTTCGCGCAGAAGGACGGAAAGACCCCGGGACCTTTACTACAGTTTGATATTGGTGTTCGGTTCGGCTTGTGTAGGATAGGTGGGAGACTGTGAAGCGGCCACGCCAGTGGTTGTGGAGTCGTCGTTGAAATACCACTCTGGTCGTGCTGGATGTCTAACCTCGGTCCGTGATCCGGATCAGGGACAGTGTCTGATGGGTAGTTTAACTGGGGCGGTTGCCTCCCAAAGGGTAACGGAGGCGCCCAAAGGTTCCCTCAGCCTGGTTGGCAATCAGGTGTTGAGTGTAAGTGCACAAGGGAGCTTGACTGTGAGACCGACGGGTCGAGCAGGGACGAAAGTCGGGACTAGTGATCCGGCGGTGGCTTGTGGAAGCGCCGTCGCTCAACGGATAAAAGGTACCCCGGGGATAACAGGCTGATCTTCCCCAAGAGTCCATATCGACGGGATGGTTTGGCACCTCGATGTCGGCTCGTCGCATCCTGGGGCTGGAGTCGGTCCCAAGGGTTGGGCTGTTCGCCCATTAAAGCGGTACGCGAGCTGGGTTTAGAACGTCGTGAGACAGTTCGGTCCCTATCCTCTGTGCGCGCAGGAATATTGAGAAGGGCTGTCCCTAGTACGAGAGGACCGGGACGGACGAACCTCTGGTGTGCCAGTTGTTCTGCCAAGGGCATGGCTGGTTGGCTACGTTCGGGAGGGATAACCGCTGAAAGCATCTAAGCGGGAAGCCTGCTTCGAGATGAGTATTCCCACCTCCTTGAGAGGGTAAGGCTCCCAGTAGACGACTGGGTTGATAGGCCGGATGTGGAAGCCCAGTAATGGGTGGAGCTGACCGGTACTAATAGGCCGAGGGCTTGTCCTCAGTTGCTCGCGTCCACTGTGTTAGTTCTGAAG
>NZ_JBFAYA010000085.1:0-1414 GCF_040681095.1 Streptomyces sp. NPDC051909
TTCGAGGTGGTTGGATCGCTCCGGGACTGATGATCCGGGGGTGCGGGGTGGCTCGGCCGAAGCCGTGGGAAGTCGATGACGGGTTGTGGGCGGTGATCGAGCCGCTGTTGCCCAAGGTTGAGCGCCGGACCCGGCATCCTGGGCGCAAGCGGCATCCGGACCGGCTCGTGTTCCAGGGCATCCTGTTCGTCCTGCACACCGGGATCGCCTGGGGACACCTGCCGCAGGAACTCGGCTTCGGCTCGGGCATGACCTGCTGGGCCGGCTGGCCGAGTGGACCGAAGCCGAGGTGTGGCCGCGACTGCACGAGGCCCTCCTCGCCAAGCTCCGCAGCGCGAACGCCCTGGACTTCTCCCGGGCGGCCGTCGACGGCTCCCATATCCGCGCGTTAAAGGGGGCTCCAAGACCGGACGAAGCCCCGTCGACCGGGGCAGGACGGGCAGCAAGCACCACCTGATCACCGACGCCACCGGCATCCCGCTCGCCGCCACCCTGACCGGCGGCAACCGCAACGACGTCACCCAGCTGATCCCACTCCTCCAGGCCGTGCCGTCCGTGCGGGGCAAGCGTGGCCGGCCCCGGCGCCGCCCGGACGTAGTCCTGGCAGACCGCGGCTACGACCACGACAAGTACCGCCGTCTCGTCTGGGACCTCGGCGTGAAGCCGTTGATCGCCCGCCGCGGCACCGAGCATGGCTCCGGCCTGGGCACCCAACGCTGGGTCGTGGAACGCGCCTTCGCCCACCTGCACTGGTTCCGCCGCCTGCGGATCCGCTGGGAGATACGCGACGACATCCACGAAGCCTTCCTCACCCTCGGATGCGCACTCATCTGCTGGCGACGCCTGGCCGCAGTTCAGCGCCGCCACTCATAGACGCCCGGGGAAGACTCCAGCACTTCGCTCGGCCACTCCTGCAGCACCTGCCCGAGCAGCTTCCGCTGCTCGTCGATCCAGCCCTCTTCAAGACTCATGGGAAGGAACACGGAGACGCACGAACTGCCCAGATCTTCTACACGGACAGCGACAGTCTCATGCTCCTCGTTGTACGGCTGGATCTTGATCTCGGGGCTGTGGTCGACATCCCTCCAGCAGATGTCCTGACCTGCAGCAAGCAGGTCCAGAGCACGCGACCACTCCTCCAGGTCGGAAGGGAACAGGGACATGGCCAACCGACCGCCGACGAAGCTGCTGGTCACAATGACCTCTGCGTCGAGCTGGTCGTGAAGATGCAGCACGCCCGGCGACCTACGCCCCAGCACACGCACCCGGAAGCTGTTGTCACCATCCGAGAGGCTGATCAGTTCCACCCTGCACCCTCTGCCCTGCCCGATCACATCTGTCAGAGCTCAGGGTCTCTGAACCAGATCAACGGGCACAAGCAGGTTGTCCCCGCCTCATTCCGTTAGGAGTTCTA
>NZ_JBFAYA010000086.1:0-1341 GCF_040681095.1 Streptomyces sp. NPDC051909
CGCCCTGAAGAAGGTCCACGCCAACGACGGCGAAGCGGTCCTGCTGGACGGAGGCCTTGACCCCGAATCCTGGACGCGGGTTATGCGGCTGGTGTCAGCGTAGTTGGTGTGAGTTGGAGGGCGTTCTCGAAGGCGTTTGGTGATCGCTGTCCGAGGCAGGAGTGTCGGCGCCGAGTGTTGTAGCTGTGGAGCCGTCTGAAGGCGACGAGTTGGGCCTCGCGCTCGGTTGGCCAGCTCTTTCGTCCTTGCAGGGTCTCGCGTTTGAAGGTCGCGTTGAAGGACTCTGCGAGCGTGTAGACCGCGCTGGACCCGACCGCGCTCATGCTTCGCCGGACCCCTGCTGACCTGCAGGTTTCGGCGAAGGCCCTGCTCGTGTACTGGGCTCCGTGATCGGTGTGCCTGATCGATCCCGCGAGGGTTCCGCGGGTGCGGATGGCCGCGGCCAGGGCGTCGGTCACGAGGTCGGTGCGCAAGTGGCCGGCGATCGCCCATCCGGCCAGACGGCGCGAGGCGAGGTCGATGACGGTAGCCAGGTAGCAGAACTTCCCGCCGTCGATGGGCAGGTAGGTGATGTCGCCGACGTACTTCGTGTTCGGCTTGTCCGCGGTGAAGTCGCGGCCGATCAGGTCCGGCCCCTTGGCAGCCGGATCAGGGACGGTGGTGCGGTGCCGGCGGCGCAACCGGCCCCTTCGATCCCGGACGCCCGCATGATCCTGGCGACCCGCTTGTGATTGACCGTCTCACCGCTCGTCTCGCGGAGCTCGGCAGATTCTGGGGGCTCCGTAGGTGCCGTCCGATTCCTGGTGCACCGCACGTGTCCAGACGGCGAGGTGTGCGTCGGCCGCCTGCCGGGCAGCCCAGTCCGCGGCCGTCCGGCGCCAGTGGGAGAAGCTCGAGCGGCTGACGCCGAGGGTGCTGCAGAGCCGCTTCATGCCGTAGCGGCGCTGCAGGTCGGCGACGCACTGGAAGCAGTTCACCAGCGCCTCTCCCCGGCGAAAAACCTCGCCGCCTTCCGCAGGATCTCGCCTCAAGCTCACGGACCTTCCTGCGCAGAGTCGCGTTCTCCGCCTCCAGCGGGGCCGGCGGCTGGGCCGGTTCCGGCGACCGGCGTCCCCCGCGGGAGGCTCGCACCGGCAGCCCTCACCCAGTTCCGCAGCCTCTCCGGATTGATCCCCAGATCGGCGGCGACCGACCTGATCGTCGCCGCGCGCCGCGACTCGTACAGCACGACCGCGTCCGCCTTGAACTCCGGCGGATAGTTCTTCATGACCACGAGATGTCCGTTCTCAGATCCTCAGGATCCAGTGTCCCGTGTGTCCAACGTCGGAGGGCAAAGCCCCA
>NZ_JBFAYA010000087.1:0-1142 GCF_040681095.1 Streptomyces sp. NPDC051909
GATTACGGGAGGTTGCGGGCCATGACGATGCGCTGGACCTGGTTGGTGCCTTCGTAGATCTGGGTGATCTTGGCGTCGCGCATCATGCGTTCGACGGGGTAGTCGCGGGTGTAGCCGTAGCCGCCGAGGAGCTGGACGGCGTCGGTGGTGACCTCCATGGCGACGTCGGAGGCGAAGCACTTGGCGGCGGCGCCGAAGAAGGTGAGGTCGCCGTCGACCCGCTCGCTCTTCGCGGCGGCGGCGTAGGTGAGCTGGCGGGCGGCTTCGAGCTTCATGGCCATGTCGGCGAGCATGAACTGCACGCCCTGGAAGTCGGCGATGGGCTTGCCGAACTGCTTGCGCTCCTTGACGTAGCCCTTGGCGTAGTCGAGGGCGCCCTGGGCGATGCCGAGGGCCTGGGCGGCGATGGTGATGCGGGTGTGGTCGAGGGTCTTCATCGCGGTGGCGAAGCCGGTGCCCTCGGCGCCGATCATCCGGTCCGCGGGGATGCGGACGTTGTCGAGGTAGACCTCGCGGGTCGGGGAGCCCTTGATGCCGAGCTTCTTCTCCGGCGCGCCGAAGGAGACGCCCTCGTCGCCCTTCTCGACGACGAAGGCGGAGATGCCCTTGGAGCGCTTGTCCGGGTCGGTGACGGCCATGACGGTGTAGTACTCGGACACGCCGGCGTTGGTGATCCACCGCTTCACACCGTTGAGCACCCAGAAGTCGCCGTCGCGCACGGCGCGGGTCTTCATGCCGGCGGCGTCGGAGCCGGCGTCGGGCTCGGACAGGCAGTAGGAGAACATCGCGTCGCCCTTGGCGAGCGGGCCGAGGTACCTGTGCTTGAGGTCCTCGGAGCCGGACAGGATGACCGGGAGCGAGCCGAGCTTGTTCACGGCCGGGATCAGGGAGGAGGAGCCGCAGGCGCGGGCGACCTCCTCGATCACGATCACGGTGGCGAGCGCGTCGGCGCCGGCACCGCCGTAGGTCTCGGGGACGTGCACCGCGTGCAGGTCGGCGGCCACCAGCGCGTCCAGGGCCTCCTGCGGGAAGCGGCCCTCCTCGTCCACCGCGGCCGCGAACGGCGTGATCTTCGCCTCCGCCAGCGCACGGACCGTCTCCCGGAGCATCTCGTGCTCCTCCGACGGACGATACAGATCGAA
>NZ_JBFAYA010000088.1:0-1114 GCF_040681095.1 Streptomyces sp. NPDC051909
CGCTCGCCCTTGTCCGTCTTCGGCGGGAAGAACTCGAAGGAGAAGGTGGGGAATTCGGCGGTGGTCACAGGCGTCGCCCTCCCGCGTTGAAGTAGCTCGCCTCGGGGTGGTGGACGACGATCGCGTCCGTGGACTGCTCGGGGTGGAGCTGGAACTCCTCCGACAGCACGACCCCGATCCGCTCCGGCCGGAGCAGTTCGGCGATCTTGGCCCGGTCCTCCAGGTCGGGGCAGGCCGGATAGCCGAGGGAGTAGCGGCAGCCCTGGTACTCGGTGCGCAGCATGCCTCCCAGACCGGCGGGGTCGGCGCCGCCGATGCCCCAGTCGGCGCGCACCTTCGCGTGCCAGTACTCGGCCAGGGCCTCCGCCAACTGCACGGACAGACCGTGCAGTTCGAGGTAGTCGCGGTAGGCGTCGGCGGCGAACAGCCGGGCCGTCTCCTCCCCGATCCTCGATCCGACGGTGACGACCTGGAGGGCGACCGCGTCCACCTCGCCCGAGTCCTCGGCGCGGTGGAAGTCGGCCAGGCAGAGGCGACGGCCGCGCTCCTGGCGGGGGAAGGAGAAGCGGGTGCGCTCGCTGCCGTCCTCGTCCAGGACGATCAGGTCGTCGCCCTTGGACACACAGGGGAACCAGCCGTGGACGACGGCCGCCTCGACCAGGTTCTCGCGCTCGATCCGGTCGAGCAGCGCGCGCAGGCGCGGCCGGCCCTCCGTCTCGATGGTCTCGGCGTCCTTCAGTCCCCACTGGCCCTTGAAGAGGGCGGTCTCGTCGAGCCAGGGGGCGTACTCGGCGAGCGGGATGCCGGTGGTGACCTTCGTCCCGAGGAAGGGGGGCTCGGGTACGGGGTTGTCGGCGGCGACGTCGGAGCGCCCGGCCGGCTCGGGCTCGCGGACCTCCGTCACGACCGGCCGCCGGGCCACGCGCCGCTGCTTGAGCGGGGGCAGTACGGCTCCGGGGACGCCCCGCTTGACGCCCATGAGCGCGTCCATGAGCCGCAGGCCCTCGAAGGCGTCACGCGCGTAGCGGACCTCGCCGTCGTACAGCTCGTGCAGGTCCTGCTCGACATACGCCCTGGTCAGGGCGGCGCCACCCAGGATCACCGGGAAGCGAGA
>NZ_JBFAYA010000089.1:0-1102 GCF_040681095.1 Streptomyces sp. NPDC051909
CAAGGATCTTCAGAGTGGCCACCGATCGGGTGACGGCCGAGGGTGGATAGCAGGCGAGGCCTTCGGGCAGTGGTTCGAGATGTCTGACGTCTCAACCGCTGCGACCGGAGCCCTCGTTGGTCCCTTATCCTGCCGCACTCGACCTGCCGCACGCACTCGAGGAGGGGGTCACGATGCTGATCGTCACCCGTGAAGGTGACCGCCGGTGCAAAACTGAGGCCCTCACAGCGCGCGGTCATCGCCCTGGTCTGCCTGCGCGAGCAGACCACCTACGCGAAGCTCGCCGCGGGCTTCCGGATCAGCGAGGGCACCGCCCACGCCTACGTACAGAGCGTCATCAAACTCCTCGCCGCGAGAGCACCCGTCCCTGACGCAGGCCCTGCGCCGCGCGCGTCCCGAGTACGTCCTGGTGGACGGCACCATCGCCGAGTGCGACCGGCTCGGCGACCACGAACGGGACTACTCGGGCAAGGCCCCGACGGCACGGCGTGAACATCCAGGCCGTCACCGACCCGGCGGGCGAACTGATCTGGTAGTCGCCGGCGCTGCCCGGCCTCACGATCGACATCACTGCGGCCCGCACCCACCGCATCGTCACCGTCTGCGAACGTCGTGCGGGTCTTCGGCCGCCTTAAAGCCTCCTGCCTTCCGCAGCTCACGAGGAGTGGCCGTCCGGCCCCCGGGGCGCTGGTTTTGTCGGGTCGTATCAGGACCGCGGTTTCGCTGAGAGTGAGAGCCACCGGTGCCCCCTTCGCAGCGGGGATGTGCGCGCTGCTGGTTCATGATCGGCGGTGAGTTCAAAAGCCGTTTCGGCGAGTTTGAGAGCCATCTCGCCGTGCGTGTCTGATCGTGCCAGTCATAGCCGAGATGATCGGTCATCTCGGCCTCGAGCGCGGACTCCAGCAGCCGCTTCGTCAGCTGCTGGAGCAGCCCGCCCTCACCGGTCAGGTGTAGCGCCTCTCGCTCTGGGCCCGGGCCACGAGTTCCTCGATGAAACGGTCATCCACAGCTGCCGGCTCGGGCCCCGAACCGGACGCCTTGGTTATTTCTCGCGGTCACAAGTGCACTCTTCCATGATCGGAGTTACACCGTTTTCTTTCTT
>NZ_JBFAYA010000090.1:0-1066 GCF_040681095.1 Streptomyces sp. NPDC051909
CCCTCCAACACCGCCCGCTGGGCATCACTGACCGACAACGGAGGAATCTTCGGACCCGGACGACTCATGCCCAACCAACGACGAATCTCCGACTCGGGTCACTAAAGCGTGTTGCAGAAGCCCCTGGTTCGGGCATTTTCCCTGTATGGGCGGGGTGTTGAGGGCTGAGCCGTTATGGGTGGAGACGTTCACGGGTCTGCGGATGCGGCAGTTCGAGCGGCTGCTGAAGGTCGTGCGTGAACGAGGCGGGAACGGGCCCGGTGGCGGCCGACCGTGGTGTCTGCCGTTGGCGGACCGGGTGCTGCTGGTGGCCGTCTACTACCGCACGAACCTCACCATGCGACAGCTCGCGCCGCTGTTCGGCTGCTCGCCCGCGACCGTGTGCCGGGTGATCCAGCGGCTGCGGCCGCTGCTGGCGATCGAGCCGGCCACCCGCCCCGACGATGCGGCCGAGCGGTTGTGGATCGTGGACGGCACCCTGATCCCGGTCCGCGACCGGAAGACCGGCGCGTCCTCACGCAACTACCGGTTCTCGGCGAACGTGCAGGTCATCATCGATGCCGACACCAAGCTGGTGATCGCCGGGGCTCGGCCGGTGCACGGCAACACCGCGGACGCGAAGGCCTGGCGGGACTCGGGCCTGGCCGCCGTCTGCGAGGGCGTCACGGTGCTGGCCGACGGCGCCTACATCAACACCGGGCTCGTCGTCCCGCACCGCAAACGCCCCGGCAGAGCCCTGCTGCTGGGCGAGGAGGAGGACAACGCCGAACACCGACGGGTCCGGGCCCGCGTCGAGCACGCCTTCGCCCGCATGAAGCACTACAAGATCCTCCGCGACTGCCGCCAGCGCGGCAACGGCCTCCACTACGCGGTCCAGGCCGTCGCCCACATGCACAACCTCGCCCTCGCGACGTGACCAGACCGGCACCAACACCGGTCCTGACCTGCCCGGACACAACCTTCTGCAACACGCTTTAGGCACTGTTTCTCGGATCATGTTCGGAGCCAAATGACGAGGGCGGCGAGAGTGACGGTGCCGAGGTAGACGTAGGCGCATTTCGCGTAG